>NZ_JAVTJA010000002.1:0-427028 GCF_031843785.1 Methylobacterium sp. WCS2018Hpa-22 | reverse complement strand
GAACCATGAGCGACACCGGCCTGGACGCCATCAGGCTCGGCGGCAACGCGTTCGCGAACACGCTGATAGGTAATGACGGCGCCAACGTTCTCAACGGCGGCGCGGGCGCCGACCTGCTCTACGGCAAGGGCGGCAGCGATACGTTCGCATTCTCGTCGAACCTCGGCTCTGTCAATGTCGACCGCCTTACCGACTTCTCAGTACCGGAGGACACGATCCAACTGGCCCGGGCCGTGTTCCGCGCTCTTACCACGGGGCAGCTTGCAGAGACTGCGTTCAAGGATCTCGGCAATGCCGGTGCCGTGGTGGATGCGAGCGATCGCATTCTCTACAACCACAAGAACGGTGCGCTCTCCTACGATGCCGACGGCAACGGGACGGCTAGCACTGCCGTCCAGTTTGCCGTCATCGGCACGAAGGAAACGCTGACTCACCTCGACTTCCTGGTGGCGTAAGCTTCGCAATGCGCTCTGGCCGATCAATCCTGCTCGGCCAGAGCCTCGCACGCCGTATGGGCCTTCGCCTTCACGCGATCCGGCAGCTTTCTGCCCCTTCACCACGTCAACCGCTATTGCATTGACTCAGACGGATGGTTCAGGGGCTCGGTTGCGGGCATCGAAGATGGCGGCGGCGGGCTTTATCCAGACGAAGGGGCGGGCGCTGCGGTTGTGCTCGGCGATATAGCGTTTGATGGCCACCTGCAGATCAACGACGCCACTGAACGTACTCCACTGGAGGCGGCGGCGTGTGAGCGTGGAGAAGAAGCCCTCGACCGCATTGAGCCATGAGGCCGAGGTTGGGTTGGAGGGACACGTTCATCGCGCGTGGCGGGTGTAGTCACGCGTCTGAGCGATAGGATGGCCGGGACCATGGGACGGGTTCGCTCCCGAGCCCGGATCTGGGACTCCTTATCCTGAGCCTGTCGAAGGATCGTCGATGGACAGCACGACGGCGTGGGCGGGCGGATTTGGTGTTGTGACTGACCACATCCTCCACATTCTCGGCGAGGCCGGGTCGTGCGAGCGCTTGAAGGTACGCACCCGATGCGGTTGCAGACGGTGCTCCTGCCAGACCCGCTGCACGAAGCGGAGAGATCCTGGTCTACGCAGCGACGGCGCGGCCGGTCCAGTGGATGACCTCATCCGGCGGCACCAAGCAGGTCAGTGCCAGAGCTCCCGCCACCGTTCCTGTGAAATGCGGCGGGGTGTCGGGCAGACAGGTCTTGTCGGGTAGCAGACCCTCGACGCCTTCTTTGTCAAAGCGCTTTTGCCAGAGCCCTCCCGCAGGCCAACTGTTACCTGCCTCTCGAGCCACCTCTCCACGTTCAAGCGCTCGGTCGACCGCAGGATGCTGAGAGCGCGAACGATGCGCTTGAATGGCCGGGATTGGTCACCGGCAATCGCAGCCAGTTGTGACGTCGGTGGCTCATCGAAAGGTATCCAAACGGACTGAGCCATCACCCAGCTTCGCAGGCGTCAATCCCATCGTGAATCCTCTTGCCGCGTCAGGGCATTTAGGCCGCGAGCGCAGTCAGCAGGATTAGATCCTTGACGATAGGAGGTCTGCCTCAGACACTGACTTGAAGCACAGGGGCAGCACGATAAGAGTTAGTCGGATACCGAGTGAGGCTGCCATAACGATGGCCTCTCGAATGAGTGGCGGGCCTAAGTTGACCTGATCGAGGATGCGAGTGCCGGTCGCGGCAACGACTCCCAACGTGACGAGCGCAGAGACACCCAGGACGATCTGTGAAATCAAGCCCGCGACGAAGACTACATTGGGTGCGAATTCGATCCGGTTGGAGTAACGGAGGCTCCTCACTTAACGATGCGCATTTCTACGGGATGAGCCGATTTTACCTGGGCGGAAGAGTTTAAGCCGTATGACGCTGCGGGTCGTCCCAGTGCGTCATCGTTAGTTATTTGAGATCGGACGTCCGCATTGTGGCTACCTCGTTGAGGCTATGAAATATTCGAATACGAAATGAAAGTGCGTATTTTTAGATAGACTGAAATATACTTTAATTCAATGCTAATTTGACGCAGTATAAGTCTGGAATAAGAATAGAAAATACGGCACTACGTAAATTTAAAACAATAAACCTCGATCTCGCCTTTTCCCTTGAGAGACACCTTGCCGATATGGTTGATCGCGCTGCCGTCATGCACGCGGGCTGAGGCTTCCTCGGAGAGATGAACGGAACATCCGTCGCCGAGCGAACACAGACGAGCGGCCACGTTCACCGTGTCGCCCCAGAGATCGAAGGTGAACTTCGACCGCCCGACGATGCCGCCAACGACGGCGCCGATGTGAATTCCAGCCCGGATTCGCCATCCGGTGGAGCCATCACCAGCGATGGACACCATGTCCTGCGCGCAGCGGATGGCCGCGGTCACCGGATCGGTATGGGGCGATAACAAATTGGCGGTTGCCATGAAGGCGTCGCCGATCGTCTTGATTTTCTCCATGCCGTGCTTGTGCGCCACGACCTCGAACGCTTCGGCCAGACGCTGAACTTCGGCCACGACGTCTTCGGGGCCTTTGCTGTGGCACCACGCCGTGAAGCCGACGAGATCGATGAAGAGCACTGCGACATCGTGAAAAAGCCGCGGCTTGACCTGGCCGGTGCTCATCAGCTCGCTCACTGCCGCGACGGGCAGGATCGCGTGCAGCAGGTCGTCCGCTCGTTTCTGCTGGAGCTTGATGGTTTCCAGATGGGCCACTTCCCGGTCGTGCAGCCGCTTCCTGTCGAGGCAGGCACGGATCCGCGCTTCGAGCAGTACCGGCTCGAAGGGCTTGGGAAGGTAATCTTCGGCCCCCATCTCGATACAGCGCACGACGCTGCTGATCTCTGTCAGCGCCGAGATCATGACCACTGGGGTATGACGGAGCCGGTCGTTCGACTTTATGCTGTCCAAGACGGCGTAGCCGTCCAGTATTGGCATCATCACGTCGAGCAGGACCAGATCGAACGGCTCGGTATTCAGGAGATCGAGCGCAGCGCGTCCGTTGGCGGCCCGAACGCTCTCGTGTCCGAGAAGCTCGAGTTCCTGCTCCAGCAGATCGAGGTTGAAGGCTTCATCGTCGACGATGAGGATGCGTGCGGGGTCCACAGGTCTCGTTATCTCCAGGTCGCAGCCGCTTCAGGACCGGCTGCGTTCAATCGAGCCATTGATGTAGCTTGGCGAAAAGCAGGTCTTCGTCGACAGGCTTCGTCATGAAATCGTCGCACCCCGCCATCTTGGCCTTGTCCTCGTCGCCGCTCATCGCGTTGGCCGTGATCGCGATGACGGGAATGTTTCCCGTCGCCGGGTTGGCCTTGATCCGACGCGTCGCCTCCCAGCCGTCGATGACGGGCAGGGAAAGATCCATGAGGATGAGATCCGGGATATGGCTCGCGGCCATCGCGACGCCCGCACCACCATCGACGGCGATCAACAGCGCGTAGTCGTCCTCGAGGAGCTGGGTCAGCAGATCGCGATTGAGAGGGCCATCTTCGACAATGAGGATGGTCTTCATCGCGCGAAACCTTCGTAGTCTACGAAGAGATAGCCGGGGCGCTGCCCGGTGCTGGCAAGTCCTGTTTTTGTCCGGTTCGATTTTCCGGTGAGGACTCGGCAAATCCTGCGCCGATCCATGGCTCGCTGCCGGCCGATGCCGCTGCGCCCAACCAGGCTGTTCATCGAACGCATTCTCGCTTCCACGGCGCAGTTCATTGGGCGATCTCGGCGCCCTGGGTTTCCAGTAGCGGCAACACCCGCCTGACCTCTCGGATGAGTGCGTCACGGTCGAGGCCCTGCTTGTCGATGAGCCCGCGCACGCGTTCCCGAAGCATGCCATGGTCGGCTGCGTTCAAGGATGCCGCCGTCAAGACGACAACGGGGATCGTGCGGGCCACGGGATCGGCCTGCAGGTGATCGAGGAAAGTGAGGCCGTCCATGCCCGGCATCAGGAGATCCAGGAGAATGACGCTCGGGCGCGCCTGCGCGATCCGTTCGAGGCCCGCGACGCCGTCGCGCGCCCATTCGATCGTACAGCGCTCGGTATCCAGCAACTGCCGGACGAGGTCGACCACGTTCGGGTCGTCATCGATCACGAGGATGCGTTCGCTGTCGGGGGCCGCGCGCCCAAGGGCGCCGATCAGTGACTCGCGCTCGAATGGTTTGACGATGTAGTCGCTGGCTCCGAGGTGGAAGCCGAGCTCCTTCTGGTCGACGATCGAGATCAGGATGACGGGAATCTCACGCGTCAGAGGGTCGGTCTTGAGCGCATGCAGGACCTGCCACCCATCCGTTCCCGGCATCATGATATCGAGCGTGATGGCGCGCGGCTGAAGCTCCCGTGCCTTCCTCAGGCCGTCCTGGCCATTGGGGGCGCCGATTACGTCGTAGCCCGCGTCGAGCAGATTTTCCTTGAGGAGGTAGACGACGTTCGGGTCGTCATCGATGGCGAGCACGGTCCTGGACGAGGTCCGATTTACGGCTTCGGTCACAGGCGCCCGAGGGCTGGGCGGAGGTTCGACGTTGCCGTCGATACGCCGCGGAAGAGTGAGGGTGAAGGTCGAGCCCTTACCCTCCTGGCTGTCCACGCCCACGTCGCCGCCGAGCATCCGGGCCAGTCGGTGGCTGATGGCGAGGCCGAGCCCGGTTCCACTATGTGTTCGGCTTGCGGAATTATCGACCTGTTGGAACTCCTCGAAGATCAGGGTCAGCGCCCCGCTCGGGATGCCGATGCCCGTATCGATCACCGCGAGTGCGATCCGGTCCCCGACCGCGCGTGCCCGCAGGGTCACCGAGCCGGTTTCAGTAAACTTGATGGCGTTGCTGAGAAGGTTGATCAGGATCTGCCTCAGCTTCTCCTGATCGGTGCTGATCGTCTCCGGCAGGCCCTCGAAATCTTTGACCAGTCGCACGTGCTCGCTTTTGACCAAGGGCTCGACCGTACGGAGACAGAGGTCGAGGGTGGATTCGAGCGAGAATTCCGATGTCTTCACTTCCATCCGGCCCGCTTCGACCTTGGCGAGATCGAGGATGGTGTTGATCAGGGAGAGCAGATGCTCGGAACTCAGCAGGATCTTTTCCAAGTTTTCGAACTGCTTGATGGGCAGCACGTCCTTGGCGCGACGCATGATGAGCCGCGTGAAGCCGATGATGGCGTTGAGCGGCGTCCGCAATTCGTGGCTCATGTTGGCCAGGAAGCTGCTCTTGGATCTGCTGGCGTTCTCTGCCGCGTCCTTGGCCTCCCGCAGGTTCTCCTCGGCACGTTTGCGCTCGATCACCCGGCCGAGCTGCGCGCCGATATTGGCCATGACGTCGAGGAGCGCCCGGTTCGGTGCCTGCGCTTCAGCCGCGAAGAACTCCAGCACCGCGACGACCTCACGACCGATCGTGACGGGGAACCCGAAAGCCGCCCGGAACCCCTCCGCAGCGGCGGCACCGGCACGGGAATGGTCGGGTCCCGCATCGAGATCGAGGACCCACATCGCTTCGCCGGATGCCAACACGCGTCCCGGCAGCCCTATGCCGACAGGAAGCGGCGTCTCCGAAGCGACGGCCTGGAAGCGCGCAAAGCGCTCCGGCGTATCGCAATGCCAGATGCCGGACGACACCAGGGTTTCGCTGCCGTCATTGGCAAGCATGTAGGCGTGCCCGAGCGGCCATCCGGTATGTGCCGAGATCCGACCCAGGCAGATCGGCAAGGCATCCTCGACGTTGAGCGCCTCGTTGGCCGCGGCTGCCGTGACCTGCAGGAGCTCGACGAGAGTCGTCTGCTCCCGAAGTGCGAATTCCGCCTCCTTGCGCTCGGTGATGTCGCTCCAGGATTCGACGACCTCGACAGGTTCGCCATGCGGGCCGCTGATCAGGCGCTGCTCGTCCCTTACCCAGCGATAGATACCGTCCTTGCGCCGGAACCGGTACTCGACGACGTGGTGGCCATTCGCGAGAAGATGGGGGAACTCGGCCAGAACTCGGTCCCGGTCGTCGGGATGAAGCCGCTCGAGCCAGAAATCGGGGCCCTCGAGATACTCGCTCGGCTCGTAGCCGAGAAGGTCCCGGACATTCTCACTGATGAATGTCGGTGCGTTGCGGCCGCCCACCTCGAAGCTGCAGATCATCGACGGTGAGGCGGTCAGGAGATAGGACACCGGAGCTGAGCGTCGAAGCAGTATCATTCGCGCGCCCCACATCACCGATCTGCTGCATGCATCAGGGGAGCGGACGCGGATCTACATCCTGCAAGGGTACCTGTTTTTCCTGAACGCGCAGACGATCTTGCGCCAAGCCGCCGCTGACGTGGAAGCAACTCCCGATTTCCGTTTCCTGATTCTGGATTTCCGTGAATGTGTCGGACTGGACAGTTCCGCGCTGCTTGTCTTCCGTAAGATCGGGCAGTTCGCCGAGCAGGCGCGCTTCGACGTTCTGCTGGTGAATCTCGGCCCAATCGCTCATCAACAGATCGAACGTGACGGACTTCTCGTAGAGCCGCGAATACGGATCTTTCGCACCCGCGATGCGGCCATGCGGGCAGCGGAGACGGCTCTCTTGTCAGAGGCCGGGACCAGCGACGAAGGTGAAGCGACATCGTTTGCTCAGCACCTTGCCGATAGGCTCGGCTGCACGGTCGGGGCTGGCGAACTGGAACCGTATCTCAGTCTCCGCACTCTGGCGGCCGGCGAGGCGCTGATGCGTCAGGGTGAGCCTGCTGACGCTTTTTACTTCCTCGAACACGGCCTCATTTCCATCCGCTTGGAGATGCCCGGCCGCTCCAACCATCGTTTGCGCACGACCACAGCCGGCACTGTCATCGGCGAAATCGGCTTGGCCCAGGGGGGGCGGCGCACCGCCACGGCGATCGCCGAAAGCCCCTGCCGCACCGTCGGCATCGATCGGGCCGCTCTGGCCCGGATGGAGCGTGAACGCCCTGACCTGGCGCTGTACGTTCAACGTTTTCTCATTCTGGAACTGGCCGACAAGATTGTCGACACCAATCGGCTCCTCGAAGCGGAGCTCTCTTGAGTCAGTCAGGGGTGCTCATGAGACTTGACCCTGTCATGATCCTGCGGCCCCAAACAGGTTCGCGCCGTGCGCAGGTCTTTCCGGCACCTTGTGCCTGGAAAGAAGGGAAGAGCTGACAACCGCTCCACGAACGAAGGGATCGCGTCCGTCGAGCCGCTCGCTCGGACACGCACTCTCTGGGTGCCGCTATTTCCAACGCAGCTTCGGGAGCCGTCGAAGGGACAAGATCGTCGGTGAGCGTCGAGGTTCGAGTAATTCGAGGTGTCCCGGCGGGCCGAGAAGCAAGCGGTGCTCTGACATGGCCGCGTCATCGGCCTCGATGTCATGAACCGTGACGGCGACCCGAACCGGCGCGCGCGCCCCCTCCTCGATGACCTCGCGTCCTGCCAGTATCCAGAGTACGGCAAACGCGATCAGGGAGAGCAGACCTATGAGGGTCGCGTTCCAGTTCGGCACTTCCTGCACCATCAGCACAACGAGGCCACCAACGGCGATTGCCGAAGCATATCCTCTGGTTGCGTGCGGATTCCTCGCCATGCTCGATGATCGCCGAAAGAAATCGCTTTCTCGTGAAGCAATTTCATCAATTTGTTGCTGTCGCGAGCTGAATCAACAGCTTGAGTGCGGATGCCGAAAACGCACGCTGTCAAGTCCGTCACGATCGGAATGCCATGTCGATGGATATGGTGCATGCCGAGTGGATCGTCCGCCGTCGCCACCGAGCCGATTGTACACAGAAGCATCGTCGAGCGCCGTAGGTAGGCACGAGAGATGTTGCGCCGGCCGGTTCTCGACTCTTCCAGCCCGGTGCGAAACACCCTGAAGACTTCCAGCCGGATTTCTGCGCTCGCCTCGACACCCCTGTGTTGTGCAGCTTGAACGACTAAGTTTCGCTTCTGAGATCATCGCTGGAGCACTCGAATAGACAGCGGGACCACTCTTGGCGATCTCGCGTATCGTCTTTACTGCGGCTGTAGATGTTCGGCCATGAAATCGACGAACGCACGTAGTCTGGGCGTGATCTGCCGGCTGGCCGGCCACAGGACATGGAACTGATCGGTCCCGGTCAACCACTCGTCCAGGATGGACACGAGACGGCCATCGGCGATTTCGTCGCGGATCGCGAAGGGCGGCAGACAGGCGATGCCCATTCCCTCGCTCGCCAGTTCGATCAGGGGGTCGACCGCTGTCGCGCTCATCCGCTCGGGCAAGACGGGCTTCCCCTGGCCTGAAGCACGCACAAAGGGCCAGGGCCGCAGCTTTCCGGTGTCCGGCGAACGCTGATGAAGACAGTGATGCTGGTGCAGGTCGTCAGGGGTGAGCGGCACTCCATATTGCGCCAAGTAGTTGGGTGACGCGACGATTCTCAGGCGGAACCGTCCAAGATGGCGGCTCATCAACAAGCTGTCAGAGGGGTGCCCGGTCCGAATGACGGCGTCGAACCCTTCCTCCACGACATCCACCAGCCGGTCCGTGAAATCCAGGTCGAGTTGAACCTCGGGCCAAGTGCGCATGAAATGAGCCATCACCGGCGTCAGCAACATGCCGACCAGCGGGAGACTCACACGCAACCGGCCCCTCGGGGTTCGATTGGACCGGGCCAGCTCGGCTTCGGCCGCCTCGATCTCCTCGAAGATGCGGTGACAGCGTTCCAGGAACAGTCGCCCTTCCTCGGTCAGGGTCATGTTGCGCGTGTTGCGATGGAACAGCCGCGCGTCCAGCCGTTGCTCGAGCCGCGCCACCGCCTTGCCGACTGCCGAGGCTGACAGGCCGAGCTTGCGGCCCGCCGCGACGAAGCTGCCGGTTTCAGCCGACTGCACGAAGGCATCGAACGCCGTGAGCTTGTCCATGTCGTCACGGTTAAGCGAATTTCCTTCCGCAGTCACCGGAACGCTGGCCCGTTTTTCCGCAACGGTCCGGTCGCTATCCCCTGGACCTCGCAAAACCAGGGAAGCGAACATGATCCCAGCCTTCACGATTCATCCGATCCCGACCACCTTCATCGTCAACGTAATTCACGTTCACCCTGGCAAGCAGGAAGACGCGTTCCGGCTCATCCAGGATGTCGTTCACTATGTGGCCGAGCGGAAGCCCGGATTTCTATGGAGCAACCTTGCCAGGAGCACCGATGGACTGACCGTCGTGAATATCGAGGCGATATCAGATCCGAAAGATGTTGAGATCTTCTTCTCCGATCCGGTGTTCGTCGACAAGTTTCAGGCGCTCGAAACTGTTTCGTCCAGCGAGTTTCACACCTACACGGTGGGCGACCTTGTACTTCCGAGGGCTTCGGCATGACGGCGCGAGCCGATCGGCTGCCGATGGCCGGGCTATGTGCTCTGGCGGTCGCGGGCTTCGTCACGATCCTGACCGAGGCCCTGCCGGCCGGACTTCTTCCGCAGATCGGGGGATCGCTGGGGGTGAGCGAGGCCATGGCCGGCCAATGGATCAGTGTCTACGCCTTGGGATCGCTCCTCGCTGCGATCCCTTTGACCGCGGCGACGCGAAGCTGGCGCCGACGACCGCTTCTGCTTGGCTCCATCGTCGGGTTCATGATCGCCAACCTGATAACGGCCCTGACCGGGAGTTTCGCCGTCGCGATGGCGGCGCGTTTTGTCGGCGGGGTATCGGCCGGCCTGCTATGGGCGCTCCTCGCTGGCTATGCGGTTCGCATGGCACCTCCCCGTCTCGCGGGGCGAGCCATGGCCGTGGCGATGGCAGGAACGCCCGTGGCACTTTCTATCGGGGTACCGGCCGGTACGTTTCTGGGCATGCTCGCCGGCTGGCGGCTCACCTTCGGCCTGCTCAGCCTCATCGCGCTGCTACTGGTTGGCTGGATCATCGCAAAAGTTCCGGATTTCCCTGGCGAACCTGAAACGCAACGCCCATCGCTGACTCAAGTCTTTGCAGTGCCGGGCGTGCGGCCGGTACTGGCGGTGACGCTCTGCTTCGTGCTGGCCCATAATCTCCTCTACACCTACATCGCGCCCATCCTGGCCGACTACCGCATGCCCGACCGGATCGACGATGTTCTACTGGTCTTCGGGGGTTCCGCACTCGTCAGTATCGGACTGACGGGCGTGCTGATCGACAGATGGCTGCGGGCTTTGCTTTTCGCCGCGATCGGATTGTTTATCGTCGCGGCCTTCATGCTTGCCGTTACGAGTGGAGCGTCCCTCGCGATCTATGGCGCCGTATTGATCTGGGGTCTGGCATTCGGCGGGTCGGCGACGGTTCTTCAGACCGCATCGGCACGTACGGCAGGCCCAGCGGCCGATGTGGCGCAGGCGATGATCGTCACGGCTTGGAATATCGCCATTTTCGGCGGAGCCGTCCTGGGCGGCATCATCCTCGAAACCGCCGGACCGAGCCGCTTGTCGTGGGCTGGAATCGCCCTGCTGGCCGGAGCCGTCGCAGCGGCATCGTGCATGGTGACTAAGCTGGAGCCGAACACATGACGGCGCCATCTTGGTCGTTGGGTGTGCCCCTCTCAATTACGAAGGATCGTCGTGACTTTGCTGTTCAGCGTTCGTCGGCACGGCGAGAATGCCCAGCACGACCACGTGCATGTCCTCGACATGGCCGGACGTACCTTCTTGGATGACACCGTCGACGTCTCGATGGACGCGATCGTCAGACGGGACGATGTCGATAACGCAAGCCTGTATCGCTCACCGGTTAGATTTCTGAAGGAAACGCCAACGTCGTCAGTGCCGGCATGTTCTTGTGAGCAAGATTAGCCGTCACAGTTATGAGCGGCGGAGGAGTCGGTTTTTTCCGGCCTTCTCGATCACTCGGATTCTGTGATTGCGGATGTGATGAATTCCATCCTGCTTCGGTGGTGATACTGGGGGGCGGATTGGCAAGTGGTATTACCTGCGGCCCATTCGACGGGAACCAATATTGAGGCTCGGAATTATTCCTCCCGACACCGATCTTGGAGGGACGCCCCATGAAGTTTACTGCGATCGCCGGCGCGGCAATGGTTCTTGCTTTCACGGCCGGGACTACTCTGGCTGCACCATGCAATACCGGTTCAACCACCGATAAGAGCTCCAAGTCCGATACCGGCAGCAAGAACCTCGCTGGTGGCGAGCAGCCTGCATCCCCAGGCACCGTCGGCGCGATGAACAATGTCGGTGCCAACCAGGGCCTTGGCGATAAGCCGGGTGCGGGCGCTTCCGCCACCAAGGGAAATGAGGAGCCCGGCAGCAAGAATCTCGCAGGTGGCCAGCAGCCCGCCGCCCCGGGCACCGTTGGCGCAATGAACAATGCCGGCGAGAATCAGGCCGTCGGCAAGAAGGGCGACGATTGCTGATCGTCCATCCGCGATAATACCGACATCAGACCCGCCCGGTTCGCGCCGTGGCGGGTTTTTTGATTGTCACGTGGTGACGCCGGGTCATGGCTCAACAGGTCTGTATCACGCTCGGAAACGCCACGAGGTCGCGAGTATCCGGGATCCGGTTCTGGATCAGGTTCGCATGGTCTGCTCAGAGGGGCAGCATCCCGGTCGATGCGTGGACCCGACTGCCACCGAAGATGACCTGCTGCTGCAAAGGGGGGCGGGACAGGCCGTAGATGAGGCGTGGTTCGGCGAAGGCGCTGACAGTGTCGAGGGCGGCACGATGCTCAGGCGATAAAGTAAGGTCGAGGGCCGCTACGTTGTCCTTCACTTGCGCCGGCCGGCTCACGCCCATCAGGGTCGAGGCCACGCCCGGCTGGCCTACGACCCATGCCAGGGCGATCCTTGCCGGGGGCTGCCCGATCTCGCTAGCGATCTGGCGCACCGAGTCCACGATGTCCCAATTGCGTGGCGTGAACAGGCTGTCCCCGAAGGGGTTGGCGCCATCGAGACGTCTGTCTTTGGCCGTCCGCTCCTGCCCAGCCTTGGCCGTGTCCGTTGGTAGCCCCGAGCCACGCGGGGAGCCCGCCTCGACGGAAGCACGTTCGTACTTGCCCGTGAGCAGCCCGTAGGCGAGGGGAGACCAGGGCACCATCCCCATGCCGAACTCGGCACCGAGCGGGATGTGCTCGTCCTCGACCTCCCGGTTCACGAGCGAGTAGAAATACTGCAACCCGATCGGTCCCGGCAGGCCACGCACGGAAGCGAGCGTCGCGAGCTTGGCCGCGTACCAGGCAGGTGTATTCGACAAGCCCCAGTAGCGAATCTTGCCCGACCGAACGAGGCCGGCCATCGTCTCGAGCAGTTCCTCCGCCGGCGTGAGTCCGTCCCAGACGTGCAGCCAGTACAGATCGACATAATCCGTTCCCAGGCGGCGAAGCGATCCGTTGATCGCGGCGTGGACATGCTTGGCACCGCAGCCACCCGCATGCGGTCCGTTCCCAGCGGCGAAACCCGACTTGGTGGAGAGAACGATTTGGTCGCGCAGGCCCCGCTCGGCGACGAAGCGGCCGAGCATCGTCTCGCTGGCGCCGCTTGCGTAGATGTCGGCTGTGTCGACGAAGTTGCCGCCTTGCGCGACATAGGCATCGAACACTGCGCGGCTGCCGTCTTCGTCGAGGCCCCAGCGTGCCGTGCCGAAGGTCATGGTGCCCAGCGCCAGGGGGCTCACGGCCAGGCCCGAGCGGCCGAGCGTCCGATAATGCGTCAGATCCATTGTTGCACCTCGCTAATCACCGAGATGAGGATAGGGTCGTGGCAACCCGGCGATTAGCTCCGCTGGTCGGCATGGGTTTGTGAGCGGAATGCATCAATGCGGCGCGGGGATCTCGACGATCTGGCGGCCTTCGCGGCCGTGGCGCGCGTCTGCAGCTTCACCCGCGCGGCGGCCGAACTCGGCCTTTCGCCCTCGGCCCTCAGCCACGCGATTCGTGGATTGGAGACGCGTCTCGGTGTTCGCCTTCTCGCACGCACGACGCGGAGCGTCGCCCCGACGCCAGCCGGCGACCGGCTCCTGCGCACGATCAACCCGGCGCTGGAAGAGATCGCTCGAGGACTCGCGGCGCTCGCCGACTGGCGGAGCGAGCCCTCGGGTACCATCCGGCTCACCACGTTTTCCTACGCCGCCCGCACGATCCTCGAACCGTCGCTTCCCCAATTCCTCCTCGACCATCCGGCGATCTCCGTCGAGGTTCTCGTCGACGACCGTCTCGCCGATCTGGTCGCTGCCGGCTTCGACGCAGGGATCCGCTTCGGCGAAGCCGTGGAAGGCGACATGGTGGCGGTGCGCGTCGGCCCCGATCTCCGCACGGTGGTCGTCGGCACGCCGGATTACTTCGCACGCCATCCTCGGCCCGAGACCCCGGCCGATCTGGAGCACCACAATTGTGTCAGCTACCGTCTGATCGGCGGAGGCGGCCTCCTGCCATGGGAGTTCGCTCGGGACCGACGCGACATACGCGTGCGCGCAGGCGGCCAGTTCATCGTCAATGATGGCGCGCTGGCAGCCTCCGCGATACGTGCGGGCGCGGGCCTCGGCTACATGCTGGAGACGGATGTCGTAGAGGATGTGGCGGCCGGCCGGTTGATCCAGGTGCTGGACGATTGGTGCCCGCCATTTCCAGGCTGTCATCTCTACTTTCCCAACCGCCAGATCTCGCCCGCGCTTCGAGCATTGGTCGATACGTTGCGGTGGAAGAATTCCGAACCACGCGATCCAGCGGAATGAGGGCGGTGCTGCCACGTCGCAGTGCCGGCCGGGGTCGGCTACGCGTTCTGCGCGGACAGCACATGAGCGACGATCGCGTTGGCGTGACCGTGACCCATTCCGTGTTCTTCCTTCAGCATCGACACCAGTTCCATGTGCTTGGCGGGAAGTCGGTCTCTCACCAATTGTTGCCAGTCACCGATCGGGCGTCCGTACTTCTTCTCGATGGATGGAAAGTAAGATGCAGGTCCCTTGGCGGCCTCGGTAGACATGTGAGCGTTTTTCCCATGCATTGACCGGCATCAGCTTCGCCAAAAATCGCCTTCATCGCAACCTCTTCGCATGAGTCGGCGCGGCGGGACCGCAAATGCCGGTACGGATTGCCCGGAGCCCGTCGGATTCAGTGCCGGGCGTCAGACGGGGACGCCATGCACTGGTCCTGCCACGGGACCACCCTCGACATCCAAGACGGCACGAATCCTCATGCGATCCTTATAAGATCGTCCTCGCGTCCCTCTCGAACCCTAATGCGGTTCCGAGCCACATCGGAGGGCGAGCGCGGCCGGTCACGGCACCGGCGCGCCGAACCGAAACGGACGCTCCATGCTCGATCTCACCTTCATTGCCCTGGGCCTCGGCTTTTTCGGCCTTGCTGCCGGCTACGCCGCCCTCTGCGAACGCCTCTGAGGCCCCCGCCATGACCCTCGACCTGATGCTGGGCGCCCTCGTGACCCTGGGGCTGCTCGGATACCTCACTTATGCCCTCGTCCGCCCCGAGCGGTTCTGAAGGAATTCCCCGATGAGTCTCAATGGCTGGTTCCAGATCGCGCTGTTCTGCGCGGTCGTCGTCGCGCTTGCCCGTCCGCTTGGCGGCTACATGTCCCGTGTCTTCACGGGCGAGCGTACGCTGCTCTCGCCCGTGCTCTCACCCGTCGAGCGCGGACTCTACCGCGTCGCCGGCATCGATGCCGAGCAGGAGCAACACTGGCTGGCCTACGCGCTGGCGATGCTCGCCTTTCACGTCCTCGGCTTCCTGTCGCTCTACGCTCTTCTGCGCGTCCAGGCGCTGCTGCCGTTCAACCCGGACGGACAAGCCGGCGTCGCGCCGGACCTCGCCTTCAACACCGCGACGAGCTTCGTCACCAACACCAACTGGCAATCCTATGGTGGCGAGACGACGCTGTCGTACCTCACGCAGATGCTGGGCCTGACGCACCAGAACTTCCTTTCGGCAGCCACTGGTATCGCGCTCGCCGTCGCGCTCGTGCGTGGCTTTTCACGGGCCTCGGCGAAAACCGTGGGCTCGTTCTGGGTCGATGTGACCCGCACGACCCTCTACCTGCTGCTCCCGCTCTGCATGGTGCTGACGCTGTTCTACGTCTGGCAGGGCATTCCCCAGACGCTCTCCGGCGCCGTCGAGGCGACCACTCTGGAGGGCGCGAAGCAGACCCTCGCGGTCGGCCCCGTGGCGAGCCAGGTCGCCATTAAGATGCTGGGCACCAATGGCGGCGGCTTCTTCAACGCCAACGCCGCGCATCCGTTCGAGAACCCCACCGCGCTCTCGAACTTCGTCCAGATGGTCTCGATCTTCGCCCTCGGCGCGGCGATGACCAACGTGTTCGGCCGCATGGTCGGTGACGAGCGCCAGGGTTGGGCCATCCTCGCCGCCATGGGCGCGCTGTTCCTGGCTGGAACCGCCATCGTCTACTGGGCCGAGAGCGCGGGCAGCCCCGTCCTCAACGGCCTCGGGCTCACCGGGGGCAACATGGAGGGCAAGGAGGTCCGCTTCGGGATTCTCGGCTCTTCACTATTCGCCGCCATTACCACGGCGGCCTCCTGTGGCGCGGTCAACGCGATGCATGACAGCTTCACGGCGCTCGGCGGCATCATCCCGCTGATCAACATGGAACTCGGCGAGATCATCGTCGGCGGCGTCGGTGCGGGTCTCTACGGCATCCTGGTCTTCGTCATCGTGACGATCTTCGTGGCCGGTCTCATGGTGGGCCGTACGCCGGAATATCTCGGCAAGAAGATCGAGGGCCGCGAGGTCAAGATGGCGATGCTCGCCATCCTGTGCCTGCCCCTGATGATGCTGGGCTTCACGGCGCTGGCCACCGTCGTCGCGGCCGGCCTCGCGGGGCCCGCCAATGCCGGACCGCACGGCTTTTCGGAGATCCTCTACGCCTTCACCTCGGCGGCGGCCAATAACGGCTCCGCTTTCGGCGGGCTCACGGCCAACACGACCTTCTACAACACCACCCTCGGCCTCGGCATGCTGTTCGGTCGCTTCTTCGTCATCATCCCGGCGCTGGCCATCGCGGGATCGCTGGCGGCCAAGAAGACCGTGCCGGCCTCGGCCGGGACCTTCCCGACCCATGGCGGCCTGTTCGTAGGACTGCTGGTGGGGGTGATCCTCATCGTTGGTGGACTGACCTTCTTCCCGGCGCTCGCTCTCGGACCGGTGGTGGAGCACCTCGCCGGCGGCCTCGGGCAGACATTTCCGGCGGGGGGCTGAGATGCGTCGCCTGTCGCTTCCCCACTCCGCGCCGAAACGATCCGTCGTCCGCCGGGCGCTCGCCCTGCACCGACCCCGTCCCCCGACTTGGAGCCGGGTTCAACGAGACCGCCACGACCTCCGCATTTCGGATGTGATCCTCGGCATGCTCGGCCTGATCCTCCTCGGCGCCCTCTGCATCATGGCGGGAGCCGACCTGCTGACCCGCGCGCTGGCACCCTGAGCTCCGCTCGACGGCGCCGCCCCCAAATGCCTCCCTATCGGACAACCGCAATGGCCCGCCCAAACTCCTCCAGCCTGTTCAGCGCCTCCCTCGTCGGGCCGGCACTCCTTGGCGCCCTGACCAAGCTCGATCCCCGCAGGATGATCCGCAACCCGGTCATGTTCGTGGTCGAGGTCGTGGCTGCCCTGACCACGATCCTCTTCGCTCGCGACGTTCTCACCAGCGGGGCCAACCTCGCCTTTTCCGGTCAGATCATCCTGTGGCTCTGGTTCACCCTGATCTTCGCCAATTTCGCCGAAGCCCTCGCGGAGGGGCGTGGTAAAGCGCAGGCGGACAGCTTGCGCCGCACCCGGACCGAGATGACGGCCAAGCGCCTCACCGGCTCCGGCCGCGAGGTCGAGACCGTTCCGGGCACGTCACTCAAGGTCGGTGATGTGGTGCTGGTGGAGGCGGGGGATCTGATCCCATCCGATGGCGAGGTCATAGCCGGCGTCGCCTCCGTCAACGAGGCCGCCATCACCGGCGAATCCGCCCCGGTCATCCGCGAATCCGGCGGCGACCGCTCGGCCGTCACCGGCGGCACTCAGGTGCTTTCCGACGAGATCCGCGTGCGCATCACCGCCGCCGCCGGCTCGACCTTCGTCGACCGCATGATCGCCCTGGTGGAGGGCGCCTCGCGACAGAAGACGCCCAACGAGATCGCGCTCAACATCCTGCTTGCCGGCTTGACCCTCATCTTCCTGTTCGCGGTGGCGAGCATCCCGAGTTTCGCTAGTTATGCCGGCGGCGCGATCCCGGTCATCGTTCTCGTCGCGCTGTTCGTCACGCTGATCCCGACGACGATCGGCGCGCTCCTCTCGGCCATCGGCATCGCCGGGATGGACCGGCTGGTCCGGTTCAACGTCCTCGCCATGTCGGGCCGCGCCGTGGAGGCGGCCGGCGACGTCGATACCCTGCTCCTCGACAAGACCGGGACCATCACTCTGGGCAACCGGCAAGCCACCGAGTTCCGACCCGTGCGCGGTGTCTCCGAGCAGGAACTGGCCGACGCCGCCCAGCTCGCTTCGCTGGCGGACGAGACGCCCGAGGGTCGTTCCATCGTGGTGCTGGCCAAGGACAAGTACGGCATCCGCGCCCGCGACATGGGAAGCCTGAACGCCACCTTCGTGCCCTTCACCGCTCAAACGCGAATGAGCGGCGTCGATGTCGACGGTTCCTCGATCCGCAAGGGCGCGGTGGAGTCGATCATCGCCTCTGTGAGCCCTCAGCCCGTAGCCGCGCGCAGATCGAACGCCGCCCTGGCCTACGCCCCCGGACCCGCCACCGACATCGTGCGTGAGATCCAGGCCATTGCCGACGACGTCGCGAAGGCCGGCGGGACACCGCTCGCTGTGGCACGCGACGGGCAACTGCTCGGCGTCGTCTACCTGAAGGACATCGTGAAGGGCGGCATCCGCGAGCGCTTCGCCGAGTTGCGCCAGATGGGCATCCGAACGGTGATGATCACCGGCGACAACCCGATGACGGCGGCGGCCATCGCGGCCGAGGCCGGCGTGGACGATTTCCTGGCCCAGGCCACGCCAGAGGACAAGCTGGCCCTGATCCGCAAGGAACAGTCCCAGGGCAAGCTCGTGGCCATGTGCGGCGACGGCACCAACGACGCCCCGGCGCTTGCCCAGGCCGATGTCGGCGTGGCCATGAATACCGGCACGGTGGCGGCCCGCGAAGCCGGCAACATGGTCGACCTCGATTCCGATCCGACCAAGCTCATCGAGATCGTCGGCATCGGCAAGCAACTGCTGATGACGCGAGGCGCGCTGACCACGTTCTCCATCGCCAACGACGTCGCCAAGTACTTCGCCATCATCCCGGCGATGTTCCTCGTGCTCTACCCGCAGCTTGGGGCGCTCAACATCATGCGGCTGGCCTCGCCCGAGAGCGCGATCCTGTCGGCGATCATCTTCAACGCGCTCATCATCGTCGTGCTGATCCCGCTGGCGCTGCGCGGCGTGTCCTACCGGGCGGTGGGGGCCGGCGCACTTCTGCGGCGCAACCTCCTGATCTACGGCCTCGGCGGTATCCTGGTGCCGTTCATCGGCATCAAGGCCATCGATCTCGCCATCACCGCGCTTCACCTCGTCTGATCTCCCCGCACCTCGTCCGAGCCGTCACGCCAACTCACGACAGGCATACGTCCATGTTGACCCAGCTTCGCCCCGCTTTCGTCCTGCTGATCGCCCTGACGGCACTTACGGGGCTCGCCTATCCCCTCGCGATGACCGGCCTCGCGGGGGCGATCTTCCCGGCCAAGGCCGCCGGCAGCCTGATCGAGCGCGACGGCAGGATCGTCGGCTCCAGCCTGATCGGACAGTCTTTCACCGGTGCCGGGTATTTCCACGGTCGCCCCTCGGCGACGAGCGCCGCCGACCCGGCCGATGCCACCAAGATTGTCCCGTCGCCCTACAATGCCGCGAATTCCTCGGGCTCGAACCTCGGTCCGACGAGCGCCGTCCTGGCGGAACGGGTCAAGGGTGACCTCGACGCTCTGAAGGCCGGGAATCCCGGCCAGCCGGTACCGGTCGATCTCGTCACTGCGAGCGGATCTGGTCTCGATCCGGACATCTCGCCGGACGCGGCCCAGTTCCAGGTTCCCCGCGTCGCCAGGGAGCGCGGCCTGTCGGAGGACAGGGTGCGCTCCCTCGTGGAGGTTCAGATCCAGGGCCGGCTCGTCGGCATCCTCGGCGAGCCGCGCGTGAACGTCCTTGCCCTCAACCTCGCCCTGGACGATCTGAAGCCAAGATAATCTTGCCGCGTCATTCTTTCCGCATGTCGGGCCGCCCATGCTGATGCCTCATCGCGATCCGGACCGTCCCTCGCCCGACGCGCTGCTCGAGGCCGTCCGCCGAGAAGAGGGACATCGCGGCCGCCTCAAGGTGTTCCTGGGGGCGGCGCCCGGCGTCGGCAAGACCTACGAGATGCTGACCGTCGGACGTGCCCGGCTCAAGGCCGGGACGGACGTCGTCGTTGGCGTGGTCGAGACACATGGCCGGTCCGAGACCGAGACTCTCGTCGAGGGCTTCGAGGTGATGGCCCGGCATTCCATCGCGTATCACGGCACGATGCTGGATGAGATGGACCTCGACGCCTTGCTCCTGCGTCGGCCCGCCCTGGCCCTCGTGGACGAGCTCGCCCACACCAACGCGCCCGGCTCGCGCCATCCCAAGCGCTACCAGGACGTCGAGGAACTCCTCGACGCTGGCATCGACGTCTACACCACTCTGAACATCCAGCATGTCGAGAGCCTCAACGACGTCGTCGCCCAGATCACCCGCATCCGCGTGCGGGAAACCGTGCCGGACGGTGTCTTGGACCGGGCCGACGACATCGAGGTGGTCGATCTCAGCCCCGACGACCTGATCCAGCGTCTGCGCGACGGCAAAGTCTACGTGAAGGGGAACGCCGAGCGCGCGCTGAAACACTACTTTTCCCGGGGCAATCTCACGGCCCTGCGGGAACTCGCGCTCCGACGCACCGCCGACCGGGTCGATGACGAACTTCTCAGCCACATGCGGGCCAATGCCATCGCGGGTCCGTGGGGCGCGGGCGAACGGGTCCTCGTCTGTATCAGTGAGGATCCGCGCTCGGCCGGCCTCGTGCGCCACGCCAAACGTCTCGCGGACCGGCTGCACGCGCCCTGGACCGCCATCACGGTCGAGGGCCCTCGAACCCTCTCCCTCGACGAGGCCGCGCGCGACCGCATCGCCGACACCCTGCGCCTCGCCGACCGCCTCGGCGGCGATGCCGTGACGATCCCGGGTGGCCGTCGCGTCGCCGACGACATCCTCGCCTATGCCCGATCGGCGAACGTCAACCACATCATTCTCGGCAAGGCCGACCGCTCGCCCTTGTTCGAGTTGTTCCATGGCTCGGTGGTGCACGATATCGTCCGGCGCTCCGGCACGATCAGTATCCACGTCATCGCCGGCGAGGCGATCGAGGCAGGTCCGGTTCCGCCGAAGACGGTGGCGACGGCCCCGGCCGTGCGTGCCTTCAGTCCCGGTCACTATGTCCTCGCCCTGACCGCCACGGCTTTAGGGCTCGGACTCGCGCTCGTTTTGCAGCCCTTTCTCGGCGTCGAGAATGCCGACCTCATCCTGCTGACCGCGGTGGTGGCGGTGGCGGTGCGCCTCGGGCTGGGGCCGTCGCTGGCCGCGGTGCTGGCCGCCTCGCTCTCCTACAACTTCTTCTTTCTCCCGCCGGTCTACACACTCACCATCGCCGACCCGACCAACGTCGCCGCGTTCCTGCTCTTTACGGTGGTGGCCGTGGTGGTCTCGAACCTCGCCTCGCAGACCCGCCGGGAGGCCAGGGTCTCGCAAGGGCGTGCCCGTGCAACGGAGCGACTCTACGGTTTCAGCCGCAAGCTCGCCGGCTGCGGAACCCTCGACGACGTGCTCTGGGCCACCTCGGCCCAGATCGCCGCCATGCTCAAGGTCCGCGTCGTGCTCCTGTTGCCCGAGAACGACGTCGTCTCGGTGCGCGCCGGCTTCCCACCCGAGGACAGGCTGGATGCGGCCGATTTCGGCGCGGCGAAATGGGCCTTCGACAACGAAAGGCCGGCGGGACGCGGCGCCGACACCCTGCCGGGCGCCAGGCGGCTCTTCCTGCCGATGCGCACGGGGCGCGGCATCGTCGGCGTGATCGGCCTCGATGCGGATCGCATCGGCCCCATCCTCACCCCGGAGGAACGACGCCTGTTCGACACTTTGGCCGATATGGCGGCGCTCGCCATCGAGCGCGTCCGCCTCGTGGAGGATCTCGACCGCGCCGAGCGCGCCGCCGAGACCGACCGCCTGCGCCAGGCACTGCTCACCTCGATCTCGCACGATCTGCGCACGCCGCTCGCTTCGGTGCTGGGGGCGGCCACGACCCTGCGCGACCTCGATGGGGCTTTGGCCTACGAGGCCAAGGCCGACCTGCTCACGACCGTCATCGTGGAATCGGAGCGTCTGAACCGCTTCATCGTCAACCTCCTCGACATGACACGGCTCGAGGCGGGAGCGGTCGCCGCCAACCTCACCCTTCAGGATGTCGCCGAGATCGTGGACACGGCCCTGCGTCGCCTCGGGCCCATTCTGGCAGGACACCGTGTCGTGCTGGATCTGCCGGCGGGTTTGCCAGCCCTGCGCCTCGACCCCGTCCTGTTCGAGCAGGTGCTGGTCAACCTCCTCGACAACGCCGCCAAATATGCCCCGGAGGAGTCCACCGTCACCGTCCGGGGCTCGGCCGAGGGTGGGTGGGTCCGCCTCGCGGTGCTCGACGAGGGCGACGGCCTGCCTGAGGCCGATGTCGAGCGCGTCTTCGACAAGTTCTATCGCGTCCGCAAAGGTGACAGCGTAAGGGCGGGAACGGGGCTCGGCCTCGCCATCGCACGCGGTTTCGTCGAGGCCATGGGTGGCACAATGACGGCGGGAAACCGCCGTGACCGCCTCGGCGCGATCTTCACCATTATCCTGCCGGTGCCCGGACACCGCCGGGCGGACATCGCCGCATGAGCCTGAACATCCTCGTCATCGACGACGAACCGCCGATCCGCAAGTTGCTGCGCATGGGGCTCGCGACCCAAGGCTACGCGATCTTCGAGGCGCCGAACGCCCGCATCGCCCTCGACCTCCTGGCCAAGGAGGCGATCGACCTGATCATCCTCGACCTCGGGCTGCCGGACATGCGGGGGCACGACCTCTTGCGCCGCATCCGCGAAGACCATCGCGACCTGCCGGTGGTCGTCCTATCGAGCCGCGACGACGAGCCCGGCAAGGTCGAGGCCCTCGATCTCGGGGCCGACGACTATGTGACGAAGCCCTTCGGCATGGGCGAACTCCTCGCCCGCATCCGCGCGGCCCTGCGCCATCAGCTCGCCGTCCAGGGCGAGCGCGCCCTGTTCGAGGTCGATGGCCTTAGCGTCGATCTCGTGCGCCGCATCGTCCGGGTGCGCGGAGCGGAAGTGAAGCTCACCCCGCGCGAGTACGATTTCCTGCGCGTGCTGATCCAGCATGCCGGCAAGGCGCTCACACACGCCCAACTCATGAAGGAGGTCTCGACCTCGTCGGACCCGCAATACCTGCGGGTCTACATGCGCCAGCTGCGCCTCAAGCTTGAGGCCGATCCCGAGCGGCCGCGCATCCTCCTCACCGAGACCGGAATCGGCTACCGCCTGCGCGCGCCGGAGGACGATGCCCGGACCTGACATGCCCTGACGCAAGCACCGACGGCTGCATGGGCGATGGGCATGCGTCGCCAACTTCACCCTTCGCCATGCATCGAAATCCGGGGATTCGCGTTCATGGACCGACCTGACAAAGGCGGGCGTGGTGAAGCGCGCGCCTTCATCGAGAGGAACCCACCGGACCTATGGAGCGCGATTGCGTCGTTATCGGCATCCACGGTCTCGCGAATAAACCACCCGCAGATGAGAAAACGCGCTGGTGGAAGGCGGCCATCGACGAGGGCCTCGTTCGCAACGAAGGCATCGCCGATCCCCACTTCGCGTTCGACTTCGTCTACTGGGCCGATCTTCGCTACGACGCGCCGCTGTCCGGGGATGGCAACCGCGAGCCATACCGGCCTTACGAGGGGACGGGACCTCTGCCACGCGGGGAGACCGCGCCGACGCTCACCACCAACGCCATGTTGGCGCCGGTCTATGCCGGGATCGACGCCGTCGAGGAGGCGACCGGCGTGACTCTCGTCGACGATGTCATTCTCGAACATCGCTTCGACGACCTCTGGCACTATCACGCCGAACAGGACTTCGCCCGTCGGGTTCGCACGCGGCTGATCGAACGCCTGAAGGCATTCAGCGCCCATCGCATCCTTCTTGTCGCCCATTCGATGGGGTCGGTCATCGCCTACGACGTCTTGCGGATGCTGGAACGGGACGAACCATCATTGAGGATCGACCACCTCGTCACGGCGGCGTCGCCACTGGGCCTGGCGAAGGTGAAACTCAAATTCGAGGCCGAGCACGACACATTACGCGTGCCGAACAACGTCGCGGCTTGGACGAACCTCGCCGATGGAGAAGACGTCGTCGCCATCATGGGTGATCTGGCGACGGACTACCCCCCAAACGAGACCTGCATCCGCATCGACGACCGGAGAGTCATGAATGCGTACCGGCGTCCCGGCGGGGAGCCGAACCACCATAAATCCTACGGCTACCTGCGCACGCCCGAATTTTCAGCCATCGTCTCGAATTTCGTTTCTCGTGAGCAACGGCCCGTCAGGAGCGCGGAATCCGTCTGAAAGCAGGGGGGATCGTCGCCGATCCGCCCCCAGGGTGCACTTTCGAAGCCTGGGCCTCTGCTGCAGGCGACGGGCGCCGCTCAGCGGCACGGCTCCGCCGCGGTCTCGCTCCAGCTCCGCAATGGGAAGGCCCGGTCGTAGCCGAGATTGAAGAGGAAGGCGTAGACCACGTAGAAAGCCGCGATCGCGAGATCCATGAAGAAGGCTTGCGCGAGGCCGATCCCGAGATACCAGGCGATCGGCGGCAGCAGGATCATGAGCAGACCTGCCTCGAACAGAACGGCGTGCCCCACCCGCAGGGGGAGGCTCTTTCGCGTGTGACCGGCGAGCCGTTGCATGGCTCGATCGAAACCGAGATTGTAGACGTAGTTCCAGGCCGTTGCGATCACGGCGCTGCCCACGCCGATCATTCCCATATCGGAGGCGTGCAATCCGAACAGCACGGTGCCGAACGGGATGATCAGCGCGAGCCCGAACATCTCGAACAAGAGGGCGTGGCGGATACGGTCGCGTGTGCTGCGCATGGTCATACCTTGAACAATCTCGTTGGTTGACCGCTTCCTATCTGCGATACCCAGAGTATCAAGTTGGTATGTATCTCGGATTCAGATAGATGGCCGTCTCACTCGACCAGCTTCAGGCCTTCGTGGCAGCGGCCGAGGCCGGGTCCTTCTCTGGCGCAGCCCGGACATTGCGCAAGGCGCAGTCGGCCATCAGCACCCAGGTGGCGAACCTGGAGACGGATCTGGGCGTGGCGTTATTCAGCCGGGCGGGCAGGAACCCGGTGCTCACACCGGCGGGAGAGCGGCTGCTGCTCGAAGCGCGCGTGGTACTCGACCGGCGGGAGCATCTCATCGGCGTGGCGAGCAGCCTGGAGCGGCGGGTGGAGAACCGGCTGGTGGTCGCCATCGACGAACTCTACCCCGAACATGCGCTCGGCGCCCTCTTCGCCGATTTCGCGCGGCATTTCCCCTTCGTGGAACTGGAACTGCTCTTCCCGCTGATGGAGGATGTCAGCCGCATGGTTCAATCCGGCGCCGCCGATCTCGGTGTCATGTGGCGCCAGGAGGTCCTGCCCACGGAACTGGGCTTCCAGACCATCGGCTGGGTACCGCTCAAGCTCGTCTGCGGATGCGATCACCCGCTGGCGAAAGCACGCGTGGAGTGGGAGGAACTGAAGCGCCACCGCCAGATCCTCGTCGCCGCGCGCAGCGACGGGCCGGAAAAGCGCCGCCTGCGGGTGGCCGCCGAGGTCTGGTGGGTGGAGAGCCACTGGGTGATCCTCGAACTGGTAAAACACGGGATCGGCTGGGCCTTCGTCACCGACCACGTCATCGCGGCATCGCAGACCGCGCCGTACCTCGTCACGCCGGACCTGCAATTCGACAAGGGCGATTGGCCGATCGCCCTGGAACTGGTCTGGCACAAGCAGCGCCCCTGCGGCCCCTCTGCGGCGTGGCTGCGCGAGCGCTTCGCAGCGGAAAGGGTCGGCACCCTGTCTGACGGTGGCCAAGCAGGCTGAGGGCCGGAAAGCGAAATCGTCCCGGTGGAGGACGCCTTCCCATCACGAAAGCGATCAGCCCTTCATGAGCGGGAAGCGGACCGGTGGCATGAGACGGGTCAAGGCTGTTCCCATGCCGCCCGGACCGGGCCGGTCGCATTGTCCGGCTTCGCATCACCGATGAAGATCACCACCGGACCGTGATCGGCCCGGCGCGGGTCGTAGAAATCGAGCAGGTTCGGGTGAAGGCGCTGGATATAGTCCGGGCACACGCCTTCCCGTCGTAGCAGGTGGTCGATGACGACCTGATCGCCGTGCACGGCGTTCGGGACCGGTCCGCATGACCCCGCCTCCATCCAGCGCGCAGGGTCCGCCGTAAAGGCGGTGGAGAGGAAGTCGAGTTCGCCGCCCTCCCAGCGCATCAGGGCGCTGGAGAGACGGCCCTTGTGGAAATAATCCTCCATCGCGGCCAATCCCGGCGAGGCGAGGGCGTCGGCCGGCCCAGTGAAGACGGTGTCGAGATCGCACAGCACCGACGTTCCCCGCGTCAGGCCGGGACGAAACGCCTCCATCTTCGCCCACCATGCCGGCCAATCGTGCCTAAGCCCCACGCGCTCCACGCCGGTTACGTTGAGGGGAAGGTCCGTGAGACAGAGTATCGTGTCGAAGGCCGGGGCGTGGCGGCGCACGCCGCGAGCGAGGCGCTCGACCCAGCTCGCGTCGTAACGGCCGCCGCCCTTCAGGACGGTGATCAGCGTGGTCATGTGGGAAACTCGGTCTTGTGAGGAGCCCGGCCCAGGGATGGGCGGTTCACGTGGAGGTGTGCAGTCGAAGCCGCCCGGCCGCCTCGGCCTCTGCGAACCACGCGCGCTCGGCGGCCCAGGGATGGCCGGGCCAGCCGGCAAAGCCGAAGCCATAGGCATCGATCGGCTCGGATTGTGGTCGCCGGCCGAGGAGGAGCGCCAGCGTCACGAGGAATCCGGTGCTGGGGTTCGGCCGTCCCGTGGTGCCAGGCGCGAGGCGACGCCGCCCCTCGCGGTGCAGATCGTCGGACAGCACGTGGACCGGTTTGCCGAGGGGAGCCAGCAAGGCCAGCACCTCGCGGGTCCAGCACATCTGTTCAGGCTGGTTCTCCTCTGCGGCGAGCATCGGGAATGGCAGGATGAACGCTTCGGCGCACCGGACGACGGGGCGATCGAGGAAGCGTGGGTCGGCCAGCCATTCGCGCATCTGTCCGCCGCGATTGACCAGGGCGAGGTGCGTGACCCGGGAGCCGGTGCTCCCGCCGAAACCCGCCGTGTTGTTGAAGCGCACGACAGAGGCGGCGGCGTCGATGGCGGCGGCGGCCTCGATCCCCGGCGCGTTGCCGACGATGGCGAGCGGCGAATCCGGTAACCGCAGCACGTCGTGGGAGAGGGGGGAGTCGACCTGGGTGTTCACTTGCGGCAGGGGTACGAGGAACAGCGGAGGTATGGCGTCGGACCCGCGCGGCAAGGTGCGAGCGGGGAGGGGGACCGATGATGCGTCGATGCTTTGTCTGTGGCGCCGCCATGCTGCAGCCGACCGACCGGCACCTCATCTATCCGGGTGGACGCCGCCGCGCCTTTCCGCTCGCCTGCGCGTCCTGCGGCCTCCTGCTGGCGGCGGATGCAGACCCTGAGCGATGCCGCGCGGATCTCGCCGAGCGCCTTTCGGGCCCGATTTTCCTTCCCGACCCGGAGGGCGGCTACGGGTTGGATCTCTACACCCTGCGCAGTGCCGCGACCGGCTTCGGCCTCGGCGTTCGTGCGCTCGACGACGAGGGGCGGACCGACCTTCGACATCCGCATGGCGACCGTGCCGCGCGGGCGGACCTCTACGCCCTAGACGGGGCGGCGGGAGTGCCGGTCTCCCTGGGCATGCTCTGCCGGCCGGCAGAGCTCGACGCCGTCCTGGCTAACGTGGCGAGCCATGCGGGCTGGACCGACGATGTCGTAATCCTGCTCGACGCGCCGGCGCATCCGCCGCGAGCCGTGCCCACGGCCGGATTTCCACCGAGTGCCGTGCGGGTGGGCGCCCGGCCCATGGACGGTGATTTCAGTACGCAGCGCAACGTCCTTCAGGATCTCGCCCGCAATCCCTGGATGCTACAGCTCGATGCCGACGAGAGCCTCACTGCCGATTCCGGCCAGCTCCTTCCGGCGCTGGCTGCCATGGCGGAGGCGGACGTTGTCCTCTGCGTCGGCTTGGCGCGCCGGAACCGTGTCGACGGCATCCTCTCGGACGTCTACCCGGACGTGCAGTATCGGCTCAATCGCAAGTCCGTGCGCTATGCTGGGCGCGTGCATGAGCGGCCGGTCCTCGACGGCGGCTGGCCACGCAGCTTCATCGCCCTGCACGGGGCGATCGAGCACCGTCTGAGCCGGGGCCATGTCCTGGCGCGTTCACGGCGCTACGAGAGCCTGGACCCGGGACGCGGACGTCCCGAGGAGGAGGCCGCGCTGCTGCAGCCCTACCGGGAGTGAGGCCGCGCTGACCCGTGGGCCTGGGCCGCCGCGATAGCCCGGGCGTAGAGGTCGAGGGTCTCTCTGGCGAGCACCTCCCGGCTGAAGCGGCCAGCCGCCGCCAGTGCGTTGGTCCGATAAGTGCGGCGCAGAGCCGGATCGGCCAGCAGCGGACGAACGACATCGGCCAGAGCCGGGCCGGTAGCCTCCTTGGCCAGCGGCCCGGCGCCGGGCCCGCCTACGAACCTGCGCGCGCTCGCGTCCTGCGCACAGGCCACCACCGGCCGGCCATAGGCGAGGGCCTCCTGGTAGACGAGGCCGAAGCTTTCGTAGCGTGAGGGGGCGAGGACTGCGTGCGCCTTGGCATAGGCGTCGGCGAGGTCTTCCGCGGGCATCCGGCCGCGTGCGCGAATGCAGGCCCGCGCCGCTTCAGGAATGTCGGCCGGGAGATCCGTTGCCGGCACGCCGACGAGATCGAGCACGAAGGCGGGCACGCCGCCGCGCCTCGCTTCCTCGGCCAGGATCGCAACCGCAGCGAGAAGCGCGTCGAAGCCTTTTCGTGCTTCTGCCCGGCCGACGAAGAGCAGGCGTACCGGCCCTTCATCCTCCGGATACAACGCGCCGCGCGCCGCCGCCGCGATCTCCGGCGGCAGGCTGAGGCCGATCACTGCCTCCGGTTGTCGGCCGGACAGGCCGTAGGCTCGGGCGATCACGGCCCCGTGCTCGACGGTGTTGGCGATCAACCCGGCGCTGCCGCGTGCCTGGCGGCGTTCCAGGGCATCGGCGGCTCTTCCGTCCAGGTCATCGCGCAACGAGCCGGCGGGTGGGCGCGAGAAAGCGGCGGGCGTCGAGCTACGCGTGACCAGCGGCAGGTCTCGGCGGCCGGTCAGCAGCGCGGCGGGGGCGTACCAGTTCGTTGCCTCCACGACGTCGAAGGGAGCTCGGGCATGGTCGGCGAGGATGGCATGGCGGAAGGCCAGCGGTGCGGCGACGTGCCCGGCCGAACCCCAGCGGCGCAGGCGGGCCAGCCCGCCGTCCGGCGGCAGGCCAATCCCCGCAACCGTCACGCCCTCGACCCGTTCGCGGCCGACGCGGTCGAGGGTGAAGACCGTGACGTCGGCGCCGGCCTCGGCGAGGCTTTCGGCGATCTCCCGGGCGGCGGTCGAGAGGCCGCTCGGTGCCGGCGGATAATCCCATGTAAGGAGCGCGACGCGCATCAGGCAGCAAGCAGGCGGCGATAGATGGCGAGGTAATCGGTCGCCATGCGCTCGGCGGTGAAGCGCGCCTCGAAGCGGCGGCGGATGACGGCGCGGTCGAGGCGGCCGATCCGGCCCAGGGCCTCCACCGCCTCGGCCTCGGAGGAGACGACGAAGCCGGTCACGCCGTCCTCGACGATCTCCGGCACCGAGCCGCGGTTCCAGGCGATCACTGGCGTGCCACAGGCCATCGCCTCGATCATCACGAGGCCGAAGGGCTCGGGCCAGTCGATGGGAAAAAGCAGAGCCCGCGCGCTTCCCAGGAGATCCGCCTTCCGGGGATCGTCCACGGGACCGAGATAGGTCGCGTCCTCGCCGAGAAGCGGGCGCACGTGGCGTTCGAAATAGTCGGGGTTCCCGACGTCGATCGTGCCGCCGAGCCGGATCGGCAGGCCGGCGGCGCGCGCGACACGGATGGCGGTGTCCGGCCGCTTCTGGTCGGTCATCCGACCCACGAAGGCGACATGGTCGCCGGGCTGCGTCTGCAAGCCGTAGCGGTCCCGCGCGATGCCGTGATGGACGATCCCGGCGCGGTTCGAGGCCGGGATGCCGGCCTCCTGCGCCGCCGAGATCGCCGCGACCGGCAGGTCGGGAAACCCCGCGAAGAACAGCGCCCGGTCGAGCTCGTCCACCCGCCAGTGGATCGTGGTCAGGCTGTGCCGCCGGCGGGCTCCGAGGAGCGCCGCATGTGCGAACTCGCCGTGGCAATGGATGATGTCGAACTCGTCCATCCTCAGCCGCAGCGCCTCCAATTGCAGCGCATCGAGCGCCGCAGGGACGCCGGGTGCAACGCGACCGTGCCCGCTTTCGAGGGCCGCCAGACTGGGATGGTCGCCGATGCGTGGTAAGTCTGTCGCACTGTCGGACGGCGCGAACAGCGTTATTTCGACGCTGAGGTTTCGTAGTGCCGTGCTGAGGTCATGAATGACCCGCTCCGTGCCACCGTGATGCTCGGGAGGAACAGGGAAAATGTTCGGGGCGACTTGGGCGACGCGAATCACGGAGCGGACCTCAACTACAGAATTTGCTTGTCTCAGCGCGCTTACAACGCTGTCGGCCTGATGTTTATCTTGCATATCGCCCTTCAGGGCTGCCTGCGCGGCGGTGGAGTGGTGTTTGGGCTCACCGCCGATACCGGCGGCCATATCCGCTACCTGCTCGATCTCGTAGCCGCCTCGTCACAGGATGCCGGCATCGACAGGATCGTCATGGCGACACGTCTGTTCGACGGCACGCATGGCCCGGATTACGCCGTGCCCGAAGAGCGGATCTCCGACAAGGTCGAGCTCGTGCGGCTCGCGAGCGCGTCCCCCGTCTATCGCGCCAAGGAGGAGATGCACGAGGAGGTGGCGAGCTTCGCCCGGAGCCTCATGGACTGGATCGCACGGCAGCCTCGGGCGCCGGACATGATCCATGCCCATTACGCCGATGCCGCCTCGGTCGCGAGGCTCGTGACGGATGAACTCGGAATACCCTTCGTGTTCACCGCCCATTCGCTCGGGCGGGTCAAGGCATCGATGTTGGGTGTAGGAGCGGAGACCTCCGCCGTTCTCGCCCACCGCATCGCTGCAGAAGAGGGGGCGCTGGCTCGCGCCAGTCTCGTCATCGCCTCGTCCCGCGACGAGGCGGAAGTGCAATATGCCGGATACGTCGCCTACGATCCCGGACGCATCCGGGTCCTACCACCGGGCAGCGATCTCGCACGGTTCGCGTCTGCCGTGCCCCTTTCGCGGGTCGATGCCACCATCGACCGCTTTCTGCAGGATCCGGGCAAGCCCGCCTTGCTTGCCCTCGCCCGGCCGGTGGCGCGCAAGAATCTGGCGGCTCTGCTGCGGGCCTATGGCGAAAGCCCGGCCCTGCAGTCCCGCGCCAACCTCGTCCTCATGGCCGGCACGCGCGAGGACATCGATGCGCTCGACGGCGACATGGCCGCCACTCTGCGTGAGATCCTGGTGCTGATCGACCGCTACGATCTCTACGGACGCGTCGCCTATCCGAAGACCCACGACCCGGAGGATGTGCCGGCGATCTACGCCTATGCCCGCGTGCGCGGCGGCCTGTTCGTGAACCCCGCCCTCAACGAGCCGTTCGGTCTGACATTGCTGGAAGCCTCGGCGTCAGGGTTGCCGCTGGTCGCCACCGATAGCGGCGGCCCCAACGACATCGTCGAGACCTGCGGCAACGGTCTCCTCGTCGATCCGCGCGCGCCAGACGCGATCGCGGCCGCGTGCCTGCGCATCCTCGGCGAGCCCGACCTCTACGCGCGGTGTGTGGCGGGAGGCGCGCGCGCGGCCGCCGCCTATGACTGGGATCAGCATGCGGCGCGCTACCACGACCTACTGCGGGCGCTCCTGGCACCCGAGCCGCCCATGGCGGAGCCACGGCAATTGCTGATCTGCGATATCGACAACACGCTGGTGGGTTGCGAGGCGGCGCTCGGCATCTTCCGGCGCTGGCGCAGCTGGCAGGCAGGTTTGGCCTTCGGTGTCGCCACCGGTCGCTCCTTTCACAGCGCCATGGCGATCCTCGAGCAGCAGGCCAGTCCGCGCCCGCAGGTGATGATCACTTCGGTGGGATCGGAGATCTACCATCTCGATCCCAACGGCGTGACCTACACGGCCGATCTGGCTTGGCGCGACGCCGTCTCGACCGGGTGGGACCGTGCCGGCATGCAGGCGGTGCTCGCCAGTCTCGATGGGCTCGTGCCCCAGGGGGGGCTGGAGCAGCGCGGGCACAAGCTGAGCTATTTCGGGGATGCCGCGGCGGCTGAGGCGGTACGAAACCGCCTCATGCAAGCGGACCTCCTCGCCAACGTGATCCACAGCCACGGACGTTACCTCGACGTCCTGCCGGTGACGGCATCGAAGGGCACCGCGGTGCGTCATGTCCGCGCCCTCTACGGCTTGCCGGAGAGAGCCGTGTTCGTGGCGGGCGATTCCGGAAACGACGTGGAGATGCTGCGCGCCGAGGCGCAGGCCATCATCGTCGCCAATTATTCCGACGACCTGGCGAGCCATGCGGCCCTGAAGCATTCCTACGTCGCCCGGACCTCGCACGCCCGTGGCATCATCGAAGGCGTCGGCCATTTCCGCAGGATGCTGGTCGATGCGGGCTGAGCCTTTGGACCGGCCTTCCGCGAGCGTGCTCACGCTCGTGCGCAGCCGGGCCGACCGCCTGCGCAATCTGATGCGTGGTTTGGCCCGGCAGTCCGTGCGGCCACATGAGCTCGTGATCGCCTGGATGCAGCCAGAACCGGAGGCGGACTTGCCCGATCCGGGCTGCCCCGTGCGCCATATTCTCGTGGCCGGGGAGCCGATGCCGCTGGCCGCCGCCCGCAACCGCGCGGCCGAGGCCGCAACCGGAGACCTGCTGGTTTTCCTCGACGTGGACTGCATTGCCTCGCCCGGCCTCGTCGATGCCTATCGCCGGGCTGCGTCGGAGACGGACGGCCTCTTCCTCGGCGAGGTGCTTTATTTGCCGCCGGGGTTGGACGCGGAGACGGCTTCCGACGACGCGGCTTTGGCCCGACACGGCCGGGCACATCCGGCACGGCCGGCGGTCCCGCGAACGGGCCTGCGCCGGGAGCCCGATCCCGGCCAACTCTGGGGCCTGTCCTTCGCGCTGCCAGCCCGCGCCTGGCGCGCCGTCGGCGGCATGGACGAGGCCTATGCCGGCTATGGCGGCGAGGAGACCGACCTCGCCACCCGCCTCGACGCCTCCGGTCTCCCGACGTTCTGGGTCGCGGGGGCGCGCGCCTATCATCAGTACCACCCGGTCCACGTGCCGCCGCTGCAGCATTTCGAGCCCATCCTCGCCAATGCCACCCGCTTCCGCCGGGCGCATGGACGCTGGTGCATGACCTACTGGCTCGGTCAGTTCGAGGCTGTCGGATTGATCGCCTGGGACGCGGACTCCCCCGCGATCCGGGTCATCCGCCATCCGAGTACCGCCGAAATCGCCGCCGCCCTGCGGCCCGACGCCCTTTACTCCTGACGAAATGCGACCCGTGACATCGATCAAGAAGCCCATCGCGTTCTTCGTCCACCACCAGGGACGCGGCCATGCCAACCGCACGATGGCGGTGGCGGCCGAGTTCGCGCGGGACCGGCCCGTTTCCGTGCTCACCGCCGGCCCGCAGCTGTTCGAGGGGTTTTCCCGCGATATCGAGATCGTGACGCTGCCGAACATGATCGGCGCCGAGGTACCGACCCCGCGACTCTATGCGGAGCCGACGCCGCAGGTGATGCACTGCGTGCCCCTCGGCCTCACCGAGATGCGCCGGACCATGCGGCGCATCCTCGACCATCTCGACGAGCGCGACGTCGGCCTGTTCGTGGTCGACGTCTCCGCCGAGATCGCGCTGCTCGCGCGCATCGCCAGCGTTCCGGCGGTGCAGATTCGCATGCACGGGGACCGCTCCGACATTGGCCATCTGGGCGCCTACGAGGCCTGTGTCGGCATGCTGGCCCCGTTCGACGAACGCATGGAACAGGACGACTACCCGGCTCAGCTGCGGGCCAAGACTTTCTACAGCGGCGGCCTTTGCACCAGCGTCGACGGAGTCCTGGGCCGCGCCGAGGCACGTGCGAAGCTCGGCCTCGACCCCGACCGCGAGGTTGTCGTCGCGGTCACGGGGGGAGGGGGCAGTGGCACCCCCTACGCCCCCCTGACGGTGGCCGCACGCGCCGCGCCCGAAGCCCTTTGGCTGACTCTCGGGCCCACCCACCGCGAGGGGCACGAGACGGATTTCTCCAACCTGCGCGAACTCGGCTGGGTACCCTCGGTGACCGATTATCTCGCCGCGGCCGACATCGTCGTGGCGTCGGCGGGCGACAACACGATCCACGAGGTCGCGCGCGTCGGCGGGCGTCTGATCGTCATGCCGGAATGGCGCTACTTCGGTGAGCAGACCCGCAAAGCCGAGGCCCTGGTCCGGCTTGGTGCGGCCGTCCAGGCCCCGGTCTGGCCCGGCGACCTGCAGGGCTGGCGCGATCTCCTCGACCGGGCCCGCGCCCTCGACCCCGCGCCCTTGCGCAGCCTCTACGCGCCGGACGCCGCCCGTCGTGCCGCCGGCTGGCTCGAAGGGCTGACCGACGAACTCTGGCAGGGCGCAGCGGAGCATCCCGCGCTCACCGTCGTTGCCGCAGGCTGAATGCCCCTCGACCCCATCGTTGAAACCCGCCCGGAGCCAGACCGACCGATGTCCACCGTTTCCGTCGTGACCTTGGCCAAGGGACGGCCCGCGCACCTGCGCAACGTGCTGCGGGGCTTGGAGCGCCAGACGCAGAGGCCCGCCGAGTTCATCATCGCGGTGATGCAGGACATGCCCTACGACCTGCCCGAGGTCGGCTTCCCGGTCCGCCAGATCCTGGTGCCGGGTACGGATCTGCCGCTGGCGGCGGCCCGCAACCGGGGTGTCGCGGAAGCCAGCGGGGACGCGGTCATCTTCCTCGACGTCGACTGCATCCCGGCCCCCGAACTCGTCGCCGACTATGCAAGAGGCCTCGCCGAACTCGACGGCCTGCTGATGGGTGAGGTGCTCCACCTGCCTGAGCACGCCACTGCGGGCGACTGGACCATCGCGGATTTTGCAGCGGTCGCGGAGAAGCATTCCGACCGCCGGGGCCCCCCGGCCTCCGGCCTCGAAATCTGTCCCGATTATCGCTGCTTCTGGTCCCTCAACTTCGCCATCCGGCGATCGACCTTCCTAGCCACCGGCGGCTTCGACGAGCGCTATACCGGCTATGGCGGCGAGGACACGGATTTCGGCAAGATCCTCGACCAGGGTGGGATTCCCATCGCCTGGATGAAGGGCGGCCTCGCCTATCACCAGTACCATCCGCACCACATGCCACCTGTCCACCATCTCGACAGTGTGGTGCGCAACGCCGAACTGTTCGAGGCCAAGTGGGGCTACCGGACGATGGGCCACTGGCTCTACGCCTTCAAGGTGATGGGCCTGATCGACGACACTCCCGACCAGCCGATCCGCATCCTGCGCCGGCCGGAGCCCGGTGATTTCGCACTCACCGGCCAGCAGAGCCATCAGCCCTACAGCAATTCGGCCTCCGTCATCCGGTACCTCGAAGCCCAGTCGGCCACGGCTCTCACCGCGTGAGGATCGCGCTCCTCGCCCATCTGCGCCATCCGGTGGCGGCCCCCTTCGCCGGCGGCATGGAAGCCCATTGCTGGACCCTCGCCGAGGGGCTGATGGCGCGGGGACACGAGGTGGTGCTGTTCGCCGCCGGGGACAGCGACCCGCGCTTCGCGATCGATCCGGTGATCCCGGTGCATCACGAGCGCAGCTTCCCCGGTCTGGAGCACCGGGGCGATTCCGGGCTCAAGGCTCATGTGGATGCCGGCTACGCCGCCGCCTGCGACCGGATCGCGGCCGGCGGCTTCGACGTGCTGCACAACAACTCGCTGAGCCGCCTGCCCCTGGAGCGTCGGCGCTTGGCGGCGGTGCCGACCGTGACGTCGCTCCACGTCCCGCCCTACGACGCCCTGCGCTGGTTCGTGCACGAGAGCCTCGTGCCTGGGCACCGGATCACCGTCACGTCGGAGGCCCAGCGCCGGGTCTGGTGGCCCGATGCGCCACCGGAGAATGTGTCCGTCCTCCATAACGGCATCGATCCTCGCGCCTGGCCTTATCGTGATCGCGGCGATGGCAGCGCCGTCTGGTCCGGGCGCATCGCGCCCATCAAGGGCACTCATCTCGCCGTCGCGGCGGCGCAGCGCGCCGACCTCCCCCTGACGTTGTTCGGTCCGATCGAGGATCGGGAATACTGGGACGCGCGGGTCGCCCCGCAGCTCGGCGGCGCCATCCGCTACGGCGGCCACCTCTCCGGCGACACCCTTGCGAAGGAGGTCGGCCGCGCCTCCGTCTTCCTGTTCACGCCCTGCTGGGACGAGCCCTTCGGCCTCGTGGCGATCGAGGCCATGGCCTGCGGCGTGCCGGTGGCCGGGATCATGATGGGGGCCGCCGCGGAGGTCGTGGGCGAGGCCGGATACCTCGTGCCGCCGGACGACATTTCTGCGCTCGCCGTCGCGATCGGTGAGACCCTCACGATCCCGCGCGAGGTCCCGCACGCCCGTGTCATGCGCCTGTTCACCCGCGATCTCTGGCTGGAACGCTGCGAGGCCCTCTACGCGCAAGTGCAGGCGCAGGTGAAGCGGCCCTGAGTTCCCTCGCCCCTCCGGATGCCCGCCCCGAGGTTGGGCGCAACCTCTTCGTGAGCCGCCCATGAGCCCCATTCCCTGGACCCGCCGCGCAGTCATCGACGCCCTCTGGCACGGCCGCGATCCCTTCGCGAACCCGCCGGATGACCTGCGGCCCCTCGATCTCCAGGGCTGGCGCAGCGTCCATCCCTATCTCGACGAAGCCGTCATCGAATTCCGGCCTCACGTGGTGGTGGAGATCGGCGCCTGGAAGGGCGCGAGCACACTGCATCTGGCCAGGACCATGGCGGCGCATGGCATCGAGGGAACCGTCATCGCGGTGGATACCTGGCTCGGCGCCGTCGATCATTGGGCGGATTCGGGTCTGTTCGCCGAACTTGCCACCGAACACGGCTATCCGAGCCTCTACCGGAGCTTCCTTGCCAACGTCCTGCGCGAGGGGCTGGCGGACCGGGTCGTGCCGCTTCCACTGGACTCGGTGAACGCTGCGGAACTGATGCGCCTACGCAACGTCACGGCCGACGTCATCCATCTGGATGCCGGCCACGAAGAGGCCTCCGTGGCGGCGGACCTTCGGGCGTGGTGGCCGGTTCTGCGCCCGGGCGGCCTGTTCGTCGCCGACGATTATGACCGCCTGGGTGGGAGCTTCCCCGGGGTCACGCGGGCGGTCGACGCCTTCTGCGCGGAAGCCGGCGTAAAGGGGCCCTGGTCGCAGGAGGGGAAGTGCAAGTTCCTCAAGCCGGTCTGAAACCTAGGCCGGGTGCATCGGCACCTCGGACGCCATCGCTTCAGAAGGCATAGCGGACTTGGCAATAGGGCATCAGCTCGGCCAGATGATCCTTGAAACGCGCGATCCACCGCCCTTTCCAGCCGCTTCGATAGCGCAGGTTGTCGCCGCCACCCTGTGACCGTTTTCCCTCCTGGATATCGGGCCGCCAGAGCAGGTCCTCTGCGCGCGGATGCCAATTCAGGTTGACGGCATGGAGATCCGCATTGTGCGTGAGCAGGATGATCTCGGCCTTGAGCTGCGCCTTCGCCGCCGCCCCGATCCCGTCATCGATGGCGGTGAACAGTTCTCGCCAATCGGCCTCCCAGCCTTCGTAGAGGATGACCGGCGAGAAGTTCACATGGACTTCGAACCCTGCCGCCACGAAGTCGTCGATGGCTGCGATGCGTTCACGCATCGGGGCCGTGCGCACATCCACCACCTTCGCGATCCGCTCTGGCATCAGGGAGAAGCGGATCCGGGTCTTGCCCTGTGGATCGTAGGTCAGCAACTCCCGGTTCACGGCCTTCGTGGCGAAGGAGGCCTTGGCGTTCGTGAGATCCCGAAACAGACCGACCATGTCGCGCACGTTGTCCGAGAGGCTCGCATCCACGGAAAGATCGCCATTCTCGCCGAGATCGTAGACCCAATGGTCCGCATCCACCGTATCCGGCTCGGGGAGCCGTCCCTGGCGCGCGGCATGGCGGGCGATGGCGGCGCAGACCTGCTCGACATTGACGAAGAGGGAAATCGGGTTGGCGAAACCCTTGCGACGGGGGACGTAGCAATAGGCGCAGGCCATGGCGCAGCCATTCGAGGTGGAGGGCGCGATGAAATGGGCGCTGCGCCCATTCGGCCGCATCGTCAGGCCCTTCTTCACCCCGAGCACCAAGGTCGAGCGCTTGATCCGCAGCCAGTCCTCCGCCGAGCCTTCGTTGCCGTGCAGGGAGGGGATGTTCCAGTGCGACGGCACCTCGATCCGCTCGGCGTCGGGGAAGCGGTCGAGGATGGCGAGGCCGCGCGGAAAATTCGAAACCGCAGGCTCGTGGTAGATCGTCCTGATATCCAGAATGTCGCGGGAAAGGGCCATGCGGTGTCCTGCGGCGCGCGTTCGCCCCGTGCCACGTAAGATAGGGCTCTGGGGGCCGGAGGGGATGGCCCTCGCCGTCGATCTGGTCGTCGCGCCGCCCGTGTTTCGGGGCTCGATCGAGTCCAGCGGACGAGTGACGGGCCATCGCGGGGGAGCGAACGTCGCGCGGCGGAAATCCGAGGCGGAGATTGGCCGCCGGGCCCGATGAGCCACCCTATCGTTAACAGATAATTAACCTCGCCCTCTTTGCGGCGGTGTCGAAACATGCGCTCAAGACGCGTCCGTCACAGGAGGTGAAACTATTGCCTTGGTTGCCGCGTATCTCGGGCATGATCTGCTTCGACACGCTCATCGATCAGCTGGAATTGGAAAAGCAGGCCCTTGCGCGGGAGATGGCGCATCGCGGACCCGCGCCTTACACCCTCATCGACATGCTGATCGCGCTCGACCAGAAAATTTGCGCCTTGAGAATCCTGAGTGAAGACCGCTGACGCCGCTTTGGCCGATGCGAAGTCTCCCGGGTTTGCGGTCAGGTAGGACAGGACGTTTCTGACGAGTCTTCCTTTGCGTTGACTCCCCGGGGGAGACCGATCCATCACCGGGAGTTCGTGACCAGCTTCAAGCGGCAGCGCTTTGCTTCCTGGTGGAAGCGAACTCGAACGCTTCCAGGGCAGGGAGGGGCCTGCTCAGAAGATAGCCCTGAGCTTCCGTGCATCCTTCGCGACGAATGCAGGACAGTTGAACGTCGTTCTCGACCCCTTCCGCCGTGATGCTCGCTCCCATGCGTCCGCCAAGTCCGACGATGGCGCGGACGATGGCGGCGGTGTCCGCATCGGCGATCTCGGAAACGAACGACCGGTCGATCTTGATCTTGTCGAAGGGAAATCGACGCAGGTAGTTGAGGGATGAGTAGCCGGTGCCGAAATCGTCCAGCGCGATGCGGATCCCGAGCGCACGAAGCCGGTGAAGGCAAGCCGTCACGCTGTCCGCATCACCAATGAGCACGCTCTCGGTGATCTCCAGCTCCAGGCGGTCCGGCCGCAGACCGGACGCGGCCAAAGCCGATACGACGCAATGCTCTAGGCCGGGCGTCGTGAATTGCGCGGCCGAGACGTTCACCGCCACCCGGAGGTCGCCTGGCCAAGCCGCCGCTTCGCGGCAGGCTTCCCGCAGGGCCCAGCTGCCGAGGGGAACGATCAGGCCGGTCTCCTCGGCCAATGGGATGAAATCAGCCGGCGAAACCAAGCCTTTGACGGGGTGACGCCAGCGCATCAGGGCCTCGAAGCCGCTGGTCGTGTCGGTGGCAAGCTCGATGATCGGTTGATAGTACAATTCGAACTGACCCAGCCGCACGGCTTCGCGCAGATCGAGTTCGAGAACGTTGCGCGCGGCGATCGCCGCATCCATGCCGGGCTCATAGAAGCGGAACGTGTTCCGCCCGGCCGCCTTGGCGCGGTAAAGGGCGATGTCGGCATTCTTGAACAACTGATCCGGGTCGCCGCCATCCTGCGGCCCGACAGCGATGCCGATGCTGACGCCGACACTGACGGAGCGGCCGCCGAGGTCGAAGGGCGATTGCAGCGCCTCGATCACCTGCTGCGCCGTGGTGGTGGCAGTCTGAAGGAGATCGGGTTCTCTCAGCACGATGGCAAATTCGTCGCCGCCCAATCGCGCAACGGTGTCGCCCTCGTGAATGACCGACGTCAACCGCTCGGCGACGGCTCGAAGGAGGCTGTCTCCCGCCGGATGGCCGAGGCTGTCATTGACCGCTTTGAAGCGGTCGAGGTCGCAGGCGAGGACGGCGAAGATGTGCCCGCGTCGTTGGGCATTGTCCATTTCCCGGCCGAGCCGGTCCCGGAACAGCGCGCGGTTGGGCAGGCCGGTCAGCACATCATGCGTGGCCAGATGTTCGAGCTGATGTTCCGCATGCTTGCGTTCCGCGATGTCGATATGCGTGCCGACCATGCGCAGCGGGCGTCCGGTTGCGTCGCGTGTCACCACCTTGCCGCGCGATAAGATCCAGGTATGGCCCCCGTCCTTCTTTCGCATGCGAAGTTCGCATTCGAAAATCGGCGTTCGCCCGCCGATATGGTCGAGGAGGAGTCGCCGGACCGTCACGACATCGACGGGATGCGTTAGCTGTTCGCATGCCTTGATATGCCCCTCGATCTCGCCGGGATCGTAGCCGAGCATGCTCTGCCAACGGTCCGAGAGCCACACCTTGCCCGTCGGGAGGTCCCAGTCCCAAAGGCCGTCGCTGCCGCTGTCCAGGGCGAAAGCGAGCCGTTCTTCGCTGGATCGTAACGCCGTTTCCGCGGCCTTGCGGTCGGTGACGTCGCGTAACGACGACACGTAGCCGATGGGCTCGGACGAGCCGGGCAGGCGCGTGACCTTGAGGCACGCTTCGATCCATACCCAGGAGCCGTCCTGCCGACGATAGCGCTGGGTCGTGATAGCTCCCTCGATCCGGCCCTCGACAAGGTCGGAGAGAACATGTCGGTATTGGGCGACATCCTCGGGATGGACGAAATCGATGGGCCGGGTGCCGATGATGTCTTCGGGAGGATAACCGAGCACCGCCACCGACGCGGGCGAGACATAACGGCGGATGGTATCGAGGTCGGACCAGATGATGACGTCTTTGGTGTTCTCCGCGAGAAGCCGATAAGCGGCTTCGCTCGTGCGCAAGGCTTGGTTGGCCCGGCGCATGCGGTCGACGAACAGGGCGAGTCCCGCGAAACCGACAATCGTCAGCATGGTCGCGGCGATGCCCGACGCCAGCGCGAAACGCGGCAGGCTCGACGCAATCTCGGGCGCGGCCATGTTCGGGATCAGCTCGGCTGCGCCCATGGCGGCGAAATGCACGCCCGCGACGGAAATCGTCAGGAGCGTTGCCGCCACGGTGGTGGCGTATCGAAGCGTGTCGCGTGCAAAAATCACGAAGGCGATGGCCGTCAGCGACCAGCCGATGAGCAGCGCCGTGGCGAGAAGCGGCCAGTTCATCACAGGGGTAGCGGCGACCTGCAGGCTCGCCATCCCCGCGAGATGCATCCCCGTCATGCTGATGCCCAGGATCACCGCGGCCGCGACAGCCACTGCGGGGGCCGCGCTCCATCGGGACAAGGCGAGCGCCACCATCGAACCGAGAATGCCGACGAGAAGGGAAACGAGGGTGAGCGTCAGATCGTAGCCGGTCGCGAGGCCTGGATCATAGCCGAGCATCCCGATGAAGTGGGTGCTCCACATGCCGGCACCGGCCGAGAAACCAGCCGCGAACAGCCAAGCCCATGTCTCGAAGCCCTGGCTTCGAAAGACGTGGCGAACGAGCCGCAGAGCGGTGTGACTCGACACCCAACATACGAGGATCGCCAGTGGTACGACCCACCAGTGATGCTCCTCGGTCATGCACAAAAATGCACGATACATCCAACGACAGCCTTTCGCCAATTAGAGGCGAGCCTGCCGGGGTACGGTTTAAAAAACTCGGAACTTTTGCCTTAAGTTATAATAGAGGTCTGATCGAGACGGGATTTCCTCTATAAAGCCGCGACTTCCTGGCTCGCCGCCGACCTGTTCAGATGCCGGGTGCCGGCGACCGGTGCTCACGGAGAGTGAGCCTTGCCCCAGGCTTCGGGAAACCGGACCCGCTACTTCCAGCCGCCACCGGGCAGGCGGCCGTGATAGGGCGTGTTGCGACAATGCCCCCACGGCCCGCGCCAGTAACCGGGAGGGCAGCCATTGCCGGCCCGTGCCTGATACCAGCCGCCCGGCAGGCGTCCGACATAAGGCGTCGAGCGGCAATGGCCCCATGGGCCACGCCACGCTCCCGGGCCGCAGCCTCCGGCAACGCCCAGCACCGGAGCCTCACTCGCAAGATTTGAGGCGATGGGAAAGGCCATCGCAGGCACCGATGCCAAACTGCAGATAGCGACCAGGGCGGGAATGCATGGCTTCATCGTAATGATCCTCACATGGCGAGGGGATTTCGCATGGTGAACTCGCGTTTTGCAAACAGCATCACGAGTGGCAGTTAGCGAAACCTATCGATAAACTGCACATTCATCCATTGATGTCGTCGATGCGAGCGTCGTTACGCTGGCGACCTTCTCGTTCGGGCGTCGGAATCCCCGCTCCGCACATCGTTATGCGTCGCTTCAAGAGCGTGGAGAGGAAGAATCGAGCCCGGAGCCCGAAACGCATCGGTTCCACCGTCGCGGACACGGTCGCATCCACGATGCTGGTGGTTCTCGCTCGCCTCCCGGCCGACCGAAATGAAGCGTTTCGCATCGGTCATCCCGGTCGAGACGGGATTCATGGGCCGGCTCGGATGCAATTCCGGTCCGGTCCATGGGATGGCACGCGCCGCGTTCTTTGCCGCTTGAAGGCGCGGTCTAGAACAGGAAGTTATCGGCGCTCAGCGACTGTGTTGGAGCAAGAAGCCGAGCATCCGCCTTTGCGGCGCGATGGCATCTCTTGAATGGCGTCCTGACGTCCCTGCATTTGGTTCGTGCCATTGCCAAGGAAGGGGGCCGTCAGAACGGCAGGGCCGATCCGAAAGGACGCGCCGGCCCTCGGGATCACGGCATAGCGTTCTCCAAGATGACCTTCCGGGCGGCCATCCGCACCCGGTCCGCTGCATCGTCGGCCTGGGCGAATTGCGCGTTGTAGAGGCGCCGGTATGCCCCGTTCGCCGAGAGAAGCGCCTCGTGCCGTCCCTGCTCCACGATGCCTTCGGGACCGACCACGACGATCCGGTCCGCCTTGCGGATCGTGGCGAGCCGGTGGGCGATGACGAGGGTGGTGCGGCCCTCGGAGAGTTCCACGAGGGAACCCTGGATCGCCTGTTCGGTCTCGCTGTCGAGGGCCGAGGTGGCCTCATCCAGGATCAGGATCGGCGGGTTCTTGAGAAACACGCGGGCAATGGCAAGGCGCTGTTTCTGGCCACCCGAGAGTTTGACGCCGCGTTCGCCGACGACGGTAGCGAGGCCGTTGGGCAGGCCCTCGATCAGGGCGGTGAGCTTGGCCCGCTCCGCGGCCTGCGCGAGCTCCGCTTCGGTGGCGTCGAGCCGGCCATAGGCGATGTTCTCGCGGATCGTGCCCGCGAACAGGAAGACGTCCTGCTGCACGATGCCGATCTGCCGGCGCAGGGAGGCCAGGGTGAGGTCGCGGATGTCGATGCCGTCGATGGTGATACGCCCGCTCTCTACCTCGTAAAACCGCGGAATGAGGGAGCACAACGTCGTCTTGCCGGCCCCGGACGGGCCTACGAAAGCGACGGTCTCTCCGGCCGCGATGTCGAGATCGAGCCCCGACAGGACGGGCCGGCCGGTGGTGTAGCCGAAACTCACCTCCTCGAAGCGGATGTCGCCCTTCAGCGCCGGCACGGAGACGGCGCCGGGGCGGTCGACGATGTCGGGTTCGGTGGCGAGCAGCTCGGCGTAGCGCCGGAAGCCCGCGACCCCCTTCGGGTAGGTCTCGACGACGGCGCCGATCTTCTCGAGCGGTCTGTAGAAGACGCCCACCAGCAGCAGGAACCCGATGAACCCACCGGGCGAGAGCTCACCGCGCACCACGAAGGCCGCGCCGCCCAGCAGCACGACGATCTGGACGAGCCGCATGCCGAGATAATTGATCGACAGGCTGGCGGCCATGATCCGGTAGGCTTCGAGCTTGGTTTCGCGGTATTTCCGGTTGTCGGAGGCGAACAGGCGCCGCTCATGCGGCTCGTTGGCGAAGGCCTGCACCACGCGGATGCCGCCGACATTCTCCTCGATCCGGGCATTGAAGGCGGCGACACGACCGTATTGCGTCTGCCAGTTCCGTGTCATGCGACCGCCGTAGCGGAGGGTGACGAAGGCGATCACCGGCAGGATGGCGGCGGTCAGGAAGGCCAGCGGCGGGTGGACGTAGACCATCAGCGCGAAGGCGCCGACCAAGGTCATCACCGCGATGAAGAGGTCCTCCGGGCCGTGATGGGCGACCTCGCCGATCTCCTCCAGATCCTTGGTGACGCGGGCGACGAGGTGACCGGTCTTCTGGTTGTCGAAATAGCGGAACGAGAGCTTCTGCAGATGATCGAAGGCACGGCGACGCATCTCGGTCTCGATATTGATGCCGAGCACGTGCCCCCAATAGGTCACCACCACCATGAGGCCGGCATTGGCCACGTAGATCACGCCGAGGCCGAGGGCGGCGAGCACGATCAACTGCCAGTCCTGGCGCGGCAGCAGCACATCCACGAAGGCCTTCACGGCCATGGGAAAGCCCAGTTCGAGCAGGCCCGACAGGACCGCGCAGCCGAAATCGACAAGGAACAGGGTCCGGTGCGGGCGGTAATAAGCGAGGAAGTCCTTCAGCATGATGCTTTCGTCAGGTGATCGACGGGGCAGAGGGCACCGCAGGAAGGGACGCCCGGTATGCGGTAGCGCATACAGCAAACCCGCCGCCGCCGCTCCTCGCCGCCACGGAAAGCCTGGGCCAGCGGGCAGCAGCCGAACGCATCGCTGCCGCAACGTCCGAGGCATGCCTCGACGCGGGAGGAGGCCGGCAGGGCGTCCCCGCTCAACTCGCGTAGGGCGAAATCGGCGGTCACGCCGGCATTGCACCAGAGGACATGGCGGGAGAGGCCGTAATGCGTCTGGCACAGGTCGAAGAACGGTCGCAGATGCCCCTCGATCAGGGGTTCGAGCCCGGGCTCCGGGGCTGCGCGCCGGTCGTCCTCCTCCGCCACGATGAAGCGGGAGACGATGCCGCCCTCGTCGAGTTCGAAGCCGACCCGGTCGAACCCGATCGGCAGGGCACGGCCGAGGCGGCTGAGCGCGGTGAAGTAGGGGATGATCAGGGCGGGGAGGTAGTACTGCGTCCAGAGCGAGACGAGGGCGCGGCGGTCGGCGGTCTCGAAGCCTTCGCCTGATGCCCTGCCGAACCCGTCCACCACCTCGTCGAACCTGGCCTTGCTGGTGAGGATCGAGAGCGGCCGGGTGCCGGACCCGGACGGCGCCGTGGCGATCCGGCAGCCGAAGGCCGACAGCGACGGTGGAACCAGGGCGGCGAGTTGATCGATCATGCGACCCCCGCGACCCGATCGGCATCGAGGGTCCGGCGAATCGTCGCGCGCAGAGCGGCGAAGGCGACGGTGTAGAACAGGATCGCGGCGGTAAAGTAGCCCGGCCAGCCCACATGCGCCGCGAGCGCCGGCGCGGCGACGCGCAGGGGCATCGCGGCAAAGAATGCCGCCCCGAACAGGAGCGCGTAATCGGTGGCGGGGCGAGGCCCCTGCGCCCAGCGATAGATCATGTTGAACACCGGCACTCCGAGCCCTCCGCCGCCGACGATTCCGAGGATCGTCGCGGCTATGGCGAGCGTGGCCGAACCGATGGCAGCGCTGGCAATCATCAACCCGCCGCCGGCGATCACGCCCAGCGCGGAGACCGTGATGAGCCGCAGGGTCCCGACCCGTCGCACGAGGACGCCCGAGACCACGGCCATGACGAGGTTGATGACAGGCGAGAGAGAACCGGTGACGAATCCGACCTCCCGCAACGGCACTCCGAGATCCAGCAGGGTGAGGTTGTTCAGGCCGGAAAGGGCGAACATGGCCGCGAAGTACAGGCCCAGGACCAGGATGCGCGGCGCCAGGAGGCGCAGGCGTTCGAACGGAGCTGCCACGCGCTCCGCCTCAGCGGCATCGCGGCGGAGCCGGACTTCCGGGTAGCGCAGCATCGGCAGCAGGCAGAGAAGGTTGAGGCCGGCGATGCCCAGCACGGCGGCCTGCCAGCCGACCGTGTCGTAGTACCCGACCAGTAGCCCCGCGCCGGCGATTCCGCCCAGCGACGCACCGGAGAGTTTGGCCGACGCCACGAAGGGCCGCCGGTCGGCGGTCACCGTCTCGACCACCAAAGCTTCGAGGGCGATGTCCATGGTGGCGACGCAGAAGCAGGTCGCCACTGCGAGGCCGAGGAGCAGGCCGAGCGGCCAAGCCTCGCCCAGGCTCAGCACCAGCAGCAATGCGATGGTCGCGCCCTGCATCAGCGCGATCCAACCGATGCGATGCGGGAGACCGGGCAGGCGCAGCCTGTCGATGGCGACGGCCCAGAGAAACGTCAGACCGACAGGCAAGTTAATGAGCTGCAACAGCCCGATTTCGGCGAGTTCGACGCCGCGTGCCCGCAGGATCAGCGGGGCGCCGCTGGCCAGGAAGCCGAGCGTGGTCCCGAAGGTGATGTAGAGGCTGAAGAACGGCAGCAGGGGCCGCGCCCGGCGCCACGCCCTGGACGCTCCCTCGACCCAGATCCCGCTCATGCGATCCGCGCCGCTCGGCTCGGTTGCCCGTCGAGGATAGGCATGGACCTTGGGAACCATCCTCCTGCGCCGGACACGCCGGCTCCTCCGAGAAGGCACTTTACCGGCCTCGAATGACGCGGCGATCGATCCGCGAACCGGTGCGCGACGTGACAGGGCCTCCCTTCGGACATCCGGAGCCTCCCTGCTTCTCGCGGCGAGTATAGTTTTTAAACAGTCTAATCTACTGTAAACATTGGCCTTTCTTTGGGATTATGACGTGTCCGGTCTTCATGCAAGGTCCGTTTGGACGCAGTGCCGCCGGCCTTCCCCCGTCCTGCTCGGTATCTGTCCGCTATTGCCCCGGCATGGTGAGGATCAGCGGCCCGCTGCGCGAGGCGATGACCGTATGCTCGTATTGCACGGTGAGGGCCTTCGGCTGGCTGTAGAGGGTCCAGGGATCGTCGCCGTCCTCGGCGAACTCCGCGCCGAGGGACAGGAACGGCTCGACGGTGAAGACCAGCCCCTCCTGCATGATCCGTCGCTCGGAGGCGTCGGGCCAAGTGGCGATCTCAGTCGGCTCCTCGTGCAGTGACAGGCCTACGCCGTGGCTGGCGAGGTTGCGGACCAGGGTGTAGCCGTTCTTCCGCGCGAAGGCTCCGACGGCCCGTCCGATATCGGCCAGGGGCTTGCCGGCGCCGACTTGGCGCAATCCCGTCCACATCGCCCGGCGCCCGTCCCTGCACAGTCGCTCCACCGCCCGCGTCACCGGCGGCACGGCGAAGGACGCGCCCGTATCGGCGAAGAAGCCATCTTTCTCGGCGGACACGTCGATATTGACGAGATCGCCCGGATTGATCCTGCGGTCGCTCGGAATGCCGTGCGCGATCTCCTCGTTGACGCTGATGCAGGTGGCTCCGGGAAAGGCGTAGACCAGTTCCGGTGCCGGGCGAGCTCCGGCCGCCTCCATGATCCGCCGCCCGATCCCGTCGAGTTCGCGGGTGGTCATGCCGGGCTCGATGGCCTTACCCATCGCCTCGAGGGTGTCGGCGACGATGCGCCCGATCTGCTTCAGGCCGGCAAGCTCGTCGTCGTTCGACACCGTCATGTCGTCTTCCCTTCATGGCACCGGAGGCGGCTCCGCCCGCGCGGTTCTGCCATTCTCCGCGAGCCCGGCAAAGCCTAGGTTGCCCCACACGCAAATCACCTCACACGGGTCCGATATGCATATGAGGGCCGGCACCCCGCTCAGGCCGCGAAGGCGCCACGCGAGCGCAGGGCCGCGATCTCCTCCGTCGAGAGGCCGAATTCCGAGAGCACGTCCTCGGTATGCTCGCCGAGAAGCGGCGCGTGCCTGCGGGCGCGTTGCGGCGTGCCGGTGAGCTTCACGGGGAAACCAATATTCGGCACCGTGCCCTCGATCGGATGGGGTACCTCGATGCGCATCTCCCGGTGACGGCCATGCTCGCTCTCGAACGCCTCCGGATAAGTGTTCATGCGGCCGGCCGGAATGCCGGCTTCGAGGAGCAGGGACACCCATTCCTCGGCGGTCTTGGCGGCAAAGCTCCGCTCCAACTCCTCGATCAGTTCCTCGCGGTTGGCGAGCCGCGCGGGAATGTCGACGAAGCGGCTATCCTGGAAGAGTTCGGCGCGGCCGAGTACATCACAGAGTAGGCGCCAGAGCTTCTGGTTCGTGGCCCCCATGACGAAGTAGCCATCGGAGGCGCGCACCGCCTGGTAGGGGGCGCTCATGCGGTTGGAGGTGCCGAGCGGCTGCGGGATCCGGCCCGTCCCCCAATATTCCGACACGTCCCAGATCGAGAAAGCCAAGGCCGCGTCGAAGAGCGAGGCATCGATATACTGGCCCTCGCCGCTGGCCTGCCGGCCAATATAGGCGGAAAGAATCGCGTAGACGGTGAACAAGGCGCAGCCGATATCGGCGACGGGCACGCCGGCCTTGACCGGCGGGCCGCCCGGATGGCCGGTGACGCTCATGACCCCCGACATCGCCTGCGCCATCAGGTCGTAGCCGGGGCGCTTCGCCCAGGGGCCGGACTGGCCGAAGCCCGAGATGCTCGCATAGATCAGTCCCGGATTGCGGGCGCGCATCGCCTCGTATCCGAGGCCGAGGCGTGCCATGACGCCGGGTCGGTAATTCTCGACCAGCACGTCCGCAGTGGCGGCCATATCGAGAAGAAGGTCGCGCCCCGCATCGGATTTGAGGTTCAGGGCAACGCTGCGCTTGTTCCGGTTCATGTTGAGGAAGCCCATGCTGTCGGGCCCCTTCATCTTGAACCCCATGGCGCCGCGCGTCTGGTCGCCCGTGCCCGGCGGCTCGATCTTGATGACATCCGCTCCGAGATCGGCGAGCAGCATGCTGCAGAACGGCCCCGCCATCACCTGCGTCACGTCGAGAACCCGGATGCCCGCGAGGGGGAGGGGGCGGGGGCCATCGTGCACGGAGTGATCCATCGTGCTCGTTTCCTGTTTTGCGCCGGGGGCGGACGTAGCCCGCCGGCTGGAATGTCGCTGACGGGGGCAAAGTCTGCCCGCATCTCCTTGCCTCGCTCGCAGAGCACCACGCCGTCATTCCGGGGCGCCGCAGGCGAGCCCGGAATCCAGAGCCGCCGACGCTGTAAAGTCCTGCACCACCTATGTTTCTGGATCCCGGGCTCCGCTGCGCGGCCCCGGGATGACCTAGTGCTGCGCGTGGGTTTCCGCCGGACAGATTGGCATCTGCAATCGCCCCCCTGCGCAGGCCACCGCCCGCAGAGGGGAAAGTAGAATGCCCACTACTCCGCCGGCACGGCCCGCCCGAGCGGTACCACCGGTTCCTCTTCGAACGGCCGTTCCGGGTGCATGGTGAAGGCGAGGCCCGCGCCCAGGAGGCAGAGGCCGATGGAGCCGACGAAGGGCAGTGTCCAGCTCCCCGTCATGTCCACGATCATTCCGAATACGATCGGCGAGATGATCGCCGCCACCGCCGAGCCGGTGTTCATGAGGCCCGCCGCCGTGCCCGAATATTTCGGTGCGATGTCCATCGGCACCGACCAGATCGGGCCGATCACCAGTTCTGCGAAGAAGAAGCCGGAGCTGAGCAGCAACGCCACAAGTGTCAGGTCCCTGGTGAAGAACACGCCGGTGAGGCTCGCCGCCGCGCCGAGGAAGCCGACCACGATGACGCTGAGCCGGGCGAGCTTTAGATCGCCGGTGCGCTTCAGGATGCGGTCGCTGAACACGCCGCCCAGGGTGTCGCCGACGACACCGGCGAAGAACACGCCCGACGCAAACAGGGCCGAGTTCTTCAGATCGAGCCCATAATTGAGCTTGAAGAAGCTCGGGAGCCAGCCGAGGAACAGCCACAGGGTCCAGCCGTAGCAGAAATAGGTCAGCGTCACCGGCAACATGCGCCGAGTGAGGCGGCCCCAAGGCACGTTCTGCTTGGCGCCGACCTTGCTCGGAGGTGGCAGGACCGCGAGTTCCTCCGGGGTGATCGCCGGGTGTTCTTTCGGATCGTCGCGGAAGTACCAGAACCAGACGACGACCCAGGCGAAGCTCGCCACGCCTAAGATGACGAAGCCGAGGCGCCAGCCGAACTGGTAGATCAGGAAGGCCACGATGGGCGGCGCCACTGCGTTGCCCAGTCGCGCGAAGGCATGCGTGATGCCCTGCGCGAAGCCACGCTTGCCCGGCGCGGTCCAGTTCTGCATGGCGCGGGTGGCGGTGGGGAAGGTGGCTCCCTCACCGAAGCCGAGGAGCACCCGGGCGAGGAACAGGCTGATGAGGCCGCCCACCATTCCAGTCAGGATCGTCGCCGAGGCCCAGATCAGGCCACATACGAGGAGCGTGCGCCTCGCGCCGAACTTGTCACCCACCGATCCGCCGATGACTTGGAAGATGGCATAGGGATAGGCGAAGGCGGACAGGATCAGGCCGAACTGAGTGTTCGACATCCCGAGATCTTTCATGATCTCGCCGCCCGCCGTGGCGATGTTCACCCGGTCGAGATAGGTGACGAAATACATCAGGCAGAGCAGGAACAGCACCATGTTCGACGCTGAGACGCGTCTTTTGGCTGGCGTCATCGGGGTTTCCTTGGGTTGAGCGCGCCACCCGCCCCGGTTTGATCACCGGTTGTTTGTGGGATCACGCGTGGTTGGTATGATCGGCGCGGCTCTCCTCCCTACAAGGGGGAGGGGACCTGCTACTCAATCGTCGATACCGGAGCGCAGGGCGTCCATGGCCGCCAGCACGCCGCCGCGCGTGTGCGGGACGCCGCCGGCCTTGAGGCCCATTTCGACGCCCGACAGCGCCGCCATCAGCATCAGGTCGTTGCATTCGCCGAGATGGCCGATGCGGAAGACCTTGCCCGCCACCTTGGCGAGGCCGGTGCCGAGCGAGAGGTCGTACTTCTCCAGGATCAGATTGCGCAGGGCATCCGCGTCATGGCCCTCCGGCATCACCACGGCGGTGAGCACGGGCGAGTATTCGGACGGCTCCTGGCAGAGTACCTCCAGGCCCCACCCCTCCACGGCGGCGCGCGTGGCGGCGGCGAGACGCTGATGGCGGGCGAAAACCTGGGCCAAGCCTTCCTCCATCAACATGGCGATGGCTTCGCGCAGGCCGTAGAGCAGGTTCGTGGCGGGCGTATAAGGGAAGTAACCGCCGGCATTCGGCTTCAGCATGTCCTCCCAATCCCAATAGGAGCGCGGTAGGGTCGCTGTCTTCGCTGCGGCCAGGGCCTTATCCGACACAGCGACGAGGCCGAGGCCCGGCGGCAGCATCAAGCCCTTCTGCGAGCAACTCACAGCGACGTCGACGCCCCATTCGTCATGGGCGTATTCGGCCGAGCCGAGACCCGAGATCGTGTCGACGAGGAAGAGAGCAGGGTGGTTCGCCCGGTCGATGGCTTTGCGGATGTCCGCGATCCGGCTCGTGGCCCCGGTGGAGGTCTCGTTGTGGACCACCATCACCGCCTTGATCGACTTAGTGCGGTCCTCGGCCAGGATCGCCTCGACCTGCGCCGGATCGACCCCGCGGCGCCAGTCGCCGGGGACGAACTCCACTTCGATGCCCCAGCGCGCCGCCATCTGTCGCCATAGGGTGGCGAAATGGCCCGTCTCGAACATCAATACCCGGTCGCCCGCGGAGAGCGTATTGACGATGGCGGATTCCCAAGCGCCTGTGCCGGAACCCGGATAGATGATCACTGGCGAGCGCGTCTGGAAGACGGCCTGGGCGCCTTCCAGCACCGCCTTGCCAAGCCCGGCGAAATCGGGACCGCGATGGTCGATCACGGGCATGTCCATGGCCCGTAGGACGCGCTCGGGTACCGGACTGGGGCCCGGAATATGCAGGAAATGGCGTCCGGTCCGTGTCGTCATCGAGATCTCCGCGATGGCCCGTCGAGGGAAAGCTGTACCCCGGATCGATGCTTCAAGAGGTAACGGGGCGGAAAATTGCATTCATTTTTTGAGAGGGCAAGAACTATTATGCGGACATCCATCCTCGACCTCCGCGCTCTCGGCTGCTAAGTTCGCATTATGGTGCTTGACCCTGTCACAGAGCCGGAGGCCGATGCCGGCCTCGCCGCGATCGACGGAGCGCGTTTCCCCGCGTTCCCATCACTGGTGAAATCTCTTCACGGCGAGCTCCTGGCCCGCCTGCGGGACTACATCGTCGAGGGTAATCTCGCCGCTGGCGCACGGGTGCCGGAGCGCATGCTCTGCGAGCATTTCGGCATCTCGCGTACGCCCTTGCGCGAGGCGCTGAAGGTCCTGGCCTCCGAGGGGTTGATCGAGCTTCTGCCGAACCGGGGCGCACGGGTGCGCCAGCTCGGCGCCGAGGAACTGGTGGACCTGTTCGACGTGATGGGTGGTCTTGAGGCCTTGGCCGGGCGCCTAGCCTGCGAAAAGATCACGCCGGAAGCCTATGCGGAGATCGAGCGTCTCCATCACGAGATGTACAGCAGCTACATGCGGCGCGATCTGCATGGCTATTTTGCCTGCAATCAGGCGATCCACGACCGGATCGTTCAGGCGGCCGATAACGAGCCGTTGCGGACGAGCTACGCCAACTTCGCGGGGCGCCTGCGCCGTGTGCGCTACTCCGCCAATCTGGACGAGAACCGTGACCGCTGGGGCGAGGCGATGCGCGAGCACGAGGAAATTCTCGACGCGTTGCGTCGGCGCGCCGGCAGCGAGCTCAGCGACATTTTGTTCAGGCACCTACGAAATAAGCGCCGCGCGGCGGAAGGGCGGGAGACGGCGCCTCCGCCGGACGATGCCTCCGCCGCGTCGTGATGGCGGTTCAGCGGCGCTCGCCGTGAAATCGCTCGGCTTGGGCCTGGATCACTTCCGCCGCTTCCAGGATTCCGGCCCGATCGACGTCGAGATGGGTGGTCGCGCGGATCTGGTGCTGCCCGATGGCGCGGATGCGGATGCCCTCGGTGAGGCAGGCTTCGGCAAAGGCCGTTGCGGTGATGCCCAGCGGCTCCACCGAGAAGCACAGGATGTTGGACTGGGCCGCATCGGGCGCGATGGCGAGGCCGGGCGCGCCAGCGATACGGGTCTTCAACTCGCCGGCATTGGCATTGTCGAGTTCCAGCTGGTCCACATGGTGATCGAGAGCGTAGAGGCCGGCCGCAGCGAGGATGCCCGACTGACGCATGGCGCCACCGAGCCGGTACTTCCACCGCCACGCCTCGACGATAAAGTGCGACGAGCCGCACAGAACGGCGCCGACCGGGCAACCGAGGCCCTTGCTCAGGTCGATCCAGGCGCTGTCGAAGCCTTTGGCATAATCTCTGGCGGAGATGTCGGTGGCGGCCACCGCGTTGAGCAGGCGCGCCCCGTCGATATGCGCCTTCATGCCCTTGTGATGGGCGAGGTCGCGGATGCGGCGCATGTCGGTGAGCGGCCAGACCGAGCCGCCGGAAAAGCTCGTGGTCTGCTCCACCGAGACCAGGGCCGAGCGCGGCGCCGTGCGGGCGGGCGGGCGGATCGCCGCCTCGAACGCCTTGGGCGTGTAGATGCCGGCCGGGGTCGCCAAGGCCTTCACCGAGACGCCGCCGATGGCCGCCGAACCGGCAGCCTCGGTGTTGTAGATATGGGACTGATCGTCGACCACGATCTCGTCGCCGGGCCGGGTTTGGACCAGGATCGAGACGAGGTTGCACATCGTGCCCGAGGGCATGAACACCCCCGCTTCCATGCCGAGCAGGTCAGCGACGCGCTCGCACAAGGCAAGGGTCGTCGGATCGGAATCGGATTGCTCGTCGCCGACCTCCGCGCGTGCCATGGCGTCGCGCATGCCGGGCGTTGGCCGCGTCTGCGTATCGCTATACAAATCGATCATCTGCCGGCCCTGTTTTGCATGCAATCCGTGCGGGCCATTCTAGCCGGTCGGGACGATCCCGCCACCCTACCGGAACCTGCATCGCTTTGAAGCCGGCCGACGGCACTCCCACGAGGACGATGGATCATGACCGCAACGGCTGAGCCCGCCACCGGCCCGAACCGCGCCCCTTCGCCCGTCGCGGGGCCGGTCAGTCCGCGCGCCGCCAACCGCCAGGGCGCCGGCCTTCCGCGCCGCCTCGCCGAAGCCCTTGCCGGCGAGGCGAAGTTCGATGCCTTCACCCGGGGGCGCTATTCCAACGACGCTTCGATCTACCAGATCATGCCGGCGGGGGTGGTCCTGCCCCGCAGCGCCGCCGACATTGCAGCGACCCTCAAGATCGCGGCCGAGCACGATGTGACGGTGATCCTACGCGGCGGCGGCACCTCCCAGAACGGCCAGCCCATCGGGCGCGGCCTCGTGGTCGATTGCTCGCGCCATTTCAACGGGATCATTGCCTACGACGCGCAAGCCGGAACGATCACCGTCGAGCCCGGCATGGTGCTGGAACGGTTGAACACGCGGGTGAAGGCCGACGGCTGGTTCTTTCCCGTGGAACCCTCTACCGCCACCCGCTGCACCATCGGCGGCATGGCCGGCAACAATTCCTGCGGCGCCCGCTCCCTGCGCTTCGGCAAGATGAGCGATAACGTGCTCGGGATGGAGGCTCTGTTCCATGACGGCGAGCCCTTCGGCTTCGGTCTCACCGGCAACGAGGCGACGGGCGTAACCGGCTCGCGGCGGGCCGGCGAGCTCGTCGCCGCCATGCGGTCCCTGGCCGAATCCGAGCGCGACGAGATCCTGCGCATGTACCCGCGCGTGCAGCGCCGGGTCGGCGGCTACAATCTCGATGCGCTGATCGAGGCGAGGCCGAACCTCGCCCATCTCCTCGTCGGCTCGGAGGGCACGCTGGCGGCCACCACCAGCGTGACGTTGAAGCTGTCGCGCCTGCCGACGCACCGGGTCATGGGCGTCTGCCACTTTCCCTCGTTCCGCTCCGCCATGGAGACGACGAAGGCGATCGTCGATCTCGATCCCGTGGCGGTGGAGCTCGTCGACAACAACGTGCTGGTGCTCGGCGCCGACATCCCGCTGTTCCGGGCGACGCTGGCCGACATCACCCGTGGCACGCCGAATAGTCTGCTCCTGGTGGAATTCGCCGGCGACGACCGGGACGCGCTCCTGGCCGATCTTCGGCGTCTCGACGCGTGCATGGCCGATAACGGCCATGTGGACGCCGTCGTGGAGGTTCCCGAACCGGTGCGCCAGAAATCGGTCTGGGAGGTACGCGAGGCCTGCCTCAACATCATGATGTCGATGAAGGGGGATGCGAAGCCCGTCTCCTTCATCGAGGATTGCGCGGTGCCGCTGGAGCATCTCGCGGATTACACCGACGCGGTGACGGAGGTGTTCACCCGCCACGGCACGCGCGGCACCTGGTACGCCCATGCCTCCGTCGGCTGTCTGCACGTGCGCCCGATCCTCGACATGAAGCAGGGCGGGGACGTCGCCAAGATGCGCGCCATCGCGGAGGCCGCGAGCGAACAGGTCCGCCGCTTCAAGGGCTCCTATTCGGGCGAGCATGGCGACGGCATCTCGCGCTCGGAATACATCGCGCCGATGTTCGGCGAACGCCTGACCCGCGCCTTCGAACAGGTGAAGGACAGGTTCGACCCGGAGAACCGGCTCAACCCCGGCAAGATCGTCCGGCCGCTCAAGATGGACGACCGCTCGCTGATGCGGTTCCAGCCGGGCTATTCCGTGAGCCAGCCGGCGAAGACCGCCCTCGACTGGTCGGAATGGGGTGGCTTCGGCGGCGCCGTCGAGATGTGCAACAACAACGGCACCTGCCGGAAGCTCGCGGGCGGGGCGATGTGCCCGTCCTACCGGGCCACGAAAGACGAGCAGCACCTCACCCGTGGCCGGGCGAACTCCCTGCGGCTGGCGATTTCGGGCCAACTCGGTAAGGACGCCTTTACCAGCCCCGAGATGAAGCGGACCCTGGATCTCTGCGTCTCGTGTAAGGCCTGCCGCCGCGAATGCCCCACCGGCATCGACATGGCGAAGATGAAGGTCGAGTTCCTGCACCATTACCATGCCCGCCACGGCCTACCCCTGAAGGAACGGCTGGTGGCGGCCCTGCCGCTCTATGCCGGCACCGCCGCCTGGCTGGCGCCGCTCCTCAACCTGCGCGATCGCCTTCCCGCATTGGCTAAACTGTCGGAGCGGGTGGCAGGGCTCTCGGCGCGCCGCACCCTGCCGCGCTGGCGCAGGCCCTGGGTCGAGCAGGGCGAGCCGGCGCATCCCGGCGACGTGACCGGGGACTTCCGCGACATCGTCCTGTTCGGCGACACGTTCAACCGCGCCTTCGAGCGGGAGAACCTGGAGGCGGCCGAGCGTGTGCTGATCGCCGCCGGTTACCGTCTGCATCGGGTCTTCCCCAACCGTGGACGCCGCCCCCTCTGCTGCGGCCGCACCTACCTCGCCTCCGGCCAGACCGACCGGGCCCGCGAGGAGGCTCGACGCACGCTCACCACCCTACTGCCCTTCATCCGGGCGGGCGCGCGGATCGTCGGGCTCGAACCTTCCTGCCTGCTGACCTTCCGGGACGAGTTCGCGTCCCTGCTCCCCGGCCCGGAGGCGGGGGAGCTGAGCAAGGCGAGCCTGCTGTTCGAGGAGCTCCTCGCCGTCGATCTCGATGCCGGGCGGATCGCCCTGCCTCTGGCGGACCAGGGCGGCCGCGTCGCCCATCTGCACGGCCATTGCCACCAGAAGGCTTTCGCCGCCATGGGCGCGGTGGAGACGGTGCTGCGCGCGGTGCCGGGACTCGACGTGCGGGTCATCGAGTCGAGCTGCTGCGGCATGGCGGGCGTCTTCGGATACGGCGCCGAGACCATCGACGTGTCGCTCGCCATGGCCGAGCTCTCGCTGTTCCCGGCCCTGCGCAAGGCCGGCCCCGACGATCTCGTCGTGGCCGACGGCACCAGCTGCCGCCACCAGATCCATGACGGTCTCGGGCTCGAAGCGCTCCATGTCGCGCGGGTCCTCGACCGGGCGATGGCGGCGTCGGCCGAACGTCACTGACGGCCGGGCCGGGTGGCTGGTCATGGTCGCGAGGGCGTGATGGATGGTATCGAGAAAGGCGGGCCTCCTTTCTCGATTGGAATCCACCTCGCTCAGGGGACAACATGACCGACCTGGAGCAGAACAAGGCGAATGTGATCGCCTTCTATCGGTTGATGTTCGACGAGTGTCTGCCGCGAGAAGCCATCGAACGTTATGCGGGCGACGACTACATCCAGCACAACCCGCATGTGGCGAATGGCAAGGACGGCTTCATCGCCTATTTCGAGCGCATGGCGCGCGAATGCCCGGGCAAGCGCGTGGAGGTGAAGCGGGCGGTCGCCGAGGGCGATCTGGTCGTGCTGCATTGCCTGCAGCACTGGCCGGGCGACCACGATTATGCGGCCATCGATATCTTCCGGCTCGATGAAGGCGGCAGGATCGTCGAGCACTGGGACGTGCTGCAGATCCTGCCGGATTCTTCCGCCAATCCGAACGGAATGTTCTGAGCGGTCGGATCGCTCACCTCCTCGGCTATGTCCCCGTCCGGCCCCAATCGGCCGCCGACGTGTTGGGACCGCCGACCGAGCTCACCGCGAACTGCGTCGCATCCTCCGGGTCATGGCAACGAGTTCGTCACGAGCGGTCAAGTGCGGCATCCTCGGTGCTGGGCGTTTCGGATGTGCCTATGGGGAGGGGCCGGATTCACCCGATGAATGCTGTCCTGTCCGCTCTTGCCGAAGCAGCCAGCTCCTCGTGGTGAATGGTCTCCTCGCCGGGATCGGCCCCATGAGACGAGGTACTGGGAGATCCAAGGGCCGCCTCCTTGCCATCCGCCACTTCGCAAAGGATACCGACAGACCGCCGGGCAAGGTGAAGGATCGCTTAATATCCAGTCATATTGTTAGCGTCAGGGCCTATAGTAATAAAAGATACATTCTTTTGGGATATCTCATATCAATATCAATTGTAGGTACTGATATGAATCTCGGAAGCTTCAAAATTCTTCACAAGATTTGTGCAGTCATCGCGCTCATTGGTATGATCGTCGGCGGCTGCGTCTGGTATGCGGAAGCGCGCATGACAGCAATCGATGATGCTTACACTTCGTTCATCGTGCGGGAGACTCGTGCGGTTGCCAGTTTGCGGCGAGCCAACCGACACGTCGTCGAACTCAACTACAACGTCTATCGGCTGATCGCCGAGACGGACCCGAAGCAGATGGACGAGGCCTCCGCGAATTTCGACGTTGCTGCGGAAAGGCTCAGAGCCATTTTCAAGCTCCTTCACGAGCAGGCTCCCACATTCACCGCGCGGCTGGCCGAGCAATCGACCATGATCGAAAACTATATCCGACAGACCACAGACGTGCGTGATCTAGCGCGTAAGAACGATCGCGGCAGGGCCTTGGCAGTCGCCCATGACAAGATCGATCCCATCTACTCGCAAATCACCGGCTCCATTGCCAAGCTCTCCGACGATCTCCAGCAGTTCGTGGGCCATGCCGCCGCCGACCTGACCGCGCAGACCAATGCGACACGTCACGCTCTGGTCCTCATCAACGGCCTCGGCCTCGGCCTGGGAATGATCGTCGCGATCCTCGTCGTCATCGTCGGCGTCACCCGGCCGATCGGACGCCTCACCGGCATCATGGGCCGGCTAGCCTTGGGCGATGTCACCACGGAGGTCACCCTCCAGGATCGCCGCGACGAGGTCGGAACGATGGCCGGCACAGTGCAGGTGTTCAAGGACGGCATCATCCAGGCACGCGTCCTGGAAGCCGAGACCGTCCAGGCCCGTCTGGCGGCCGAAGAGCAGCGCAAGCTCGGGATGCTTCAGATGGCGGATTCCTTCGAGGCGGCGATCGGTGGAATCGTCGGGATGGTCTCGTCTTCGGCCACGGAATTGCAGGCGACGGCGCAGACCATGACCTCCACCGCCACCGAGACCGCGAGCCAATCCACCACCGTGGCCGCCGCGGCCGAGGAAGCTGCCACCAACGTCAACACGGTCGCCGCCGCCGCCGAGGAACTCGGCGTCTCGGTCCAGGAGATCGCCCGCCAGGTGAGCGGGTCGGCCGATCTCGCCCAGCGTGCCGTCGTCGAGGCCGATCAGAGCGGGGTCCTCGTCCAGACCCTGAGCCAGGCCGCCGCACGCATCGGCGACGTCGTCGTGCTGATCTCGAACATCGCGAGCCAGACGAACCTGCTGGCGCTCAACGCCACGATCGAGGCGGCCCGCGCCGGAGAGGCCGGACGCGGCTTCGCGGTGGTGGCCACGGAGGTGAAGGAGCTGGCGGGCCAGACCGCGCGGGCGACGCAGGAGATCTCCGAGCAGATCACCCAGATGCAGGGGGCGACCGGGCAGGCGGTCTCGGCGATCGCCACCATCACCACGCGCATTCGCGACATCGACGCCGTGGCCACGACGATCGCCGCGGCGGTGGAGGAGCAGGGAGCCGCGACCCAGGAGATCGTCCGCAACGTGTCCCAGGCCGCGACGGGTACCAGCGAAGTGACGAGCAACATCTCGGGCGTGGCCAGCGCCGCCGAGGAGACCGGGGCCGCGGCCAACCAGGTTCTGACCTCCGCATCGGAACTCTCACATCAATCCGAGCATCTCACCGCCGAGGTCAAGCGGTTCCTCGCGACCGTCCGGGCCGCCTGAGGCCGGCACGACGAGCAGGGACGGTCCGGCGGGTGCGGGGCTCGGCGGACCATGAAACGGGGATTCCGGAGATGAGGCTCCTGTATCTCCAGGCCTGGGGGCGATCGGCAAGCGCGCCCGGGAATACTGTCTTGACAGCGGCGCTCGCCGGCTCGACCTCTCCTTGAGACGGCGAGCCGCCTCTCATCGAGTTTTCAAACCCATGGCAACAGATCCGTCACCGGCCGGCGCCGGTCGTTCCAGGCCGGGATTGCGAGGTTCCCGCCAAATCGCCTCCGGGTGGGCCGGTGGCCTGGCATGAGTACCTTCCTGTCTGCCTTAGCCGGTGGTGCCCTGATCGGGACCTCCGCCGCCCTGCTCCTCATCCTCAACGGTCGCATCGCCGGAATCAGCGGCATTACCGCCGGGGCAATGATGCCGTTGAGCCGGGACACGCCGTGGCGTTGGGCCTTTCTCGCCGGCCTGCTCCTCGGCCCGGTCCTGTATCGCCTCGCCTTCGGTGCATGGCCCGTCGTGCAGCTCGACGCGCCGTGGAGCCTCATCGTCCTCGGCGGTCTCCTCGTCGGCTACGGGACGCGGCTGGGCGGAGGCTGCACCAGCGGCCACGGCGTCTGCGGCCTCGCCCGGCTGTCGCCCCGCTCCATCGCGGCCGTGGCGACCTTCATGGTCCCCGCCGCCGCGACGGTGTTCCTCGTCCGCCACGGAGGATGGTGATGGAAACCCTGCGCGCCTCGGTGGGGCTGCTTGCCGGCCTCCTCTTCGGATTCGGCCTCGCTCTGTCGGGCATGATGGACCCGGCGCGCGTTCTCGGCTTCCTCGACGTGGCCGGTGCCTGGGACCCCAGCCTCGCCTTCGTGCTGGCCGGCGCGGTCGCCGTCTCGGCGCTCGGCTACCTGCTCGTGTCGCGGATGCACAAACCCGTTCTCGCGCAGCGTTTCGAGATTCCCCGCAACCGCCCGATCACGGCGAGCCTCATCGCGGGCGCCGTTCTGTTCGGCATCGGTTGGGGCCTCGTCGGCCTCTGCCCCGGCCCGGCGCTTGCGGGCCTGACGCTGGGCCTGCCGCAGGTCATTGGGTTCGTTGCCGCGATGATTTTGGGGATGGTGCTCCATCGCTTCACCGCTGCGGCATCCGGCAGGTGAGACGCACATGCATTCGGCCCGGTCGGAGAACCGACCGGGCCGAATGATGTCGCATCGCGTTCTCGGATCCCGACGCTATCGGCGCGGCAGGCTGTGGAGCCCCTTCAGGAAGGCGTCGACGTCCGCGCGGGTGTTGTAGAAGGCCAGCGAGGCGCGCACCGACTGGTCGACGCCGAAGCGGCGCAGGGCCGGCAGGGCGCAATGGTGGCCCGAGCGCACGGCGATGCCGCGGGCGTCGAGGTGCTTGGCCACCGCTTCGTTGTCATGCCCGTCGACGACGAAGGACATGACGCTGGCTTTCTGTCGCGCGGTTCCGATCAGGCGCAGGCCCTTCACCTCGGCGAGCCCGGCTTGCGCGTATTCGAGCAGGTCGTGCTCGTAGGCCGCGATGCCGGGAAGGCCGACGCTCTCGAGGTAGTCCAGAGCCGCGCCGAGCCCGACCGCTCCCGCGATGTCCGGCGTGCCCGCCTCGAACTTCTCGGGAACGCCCTTGTAGACCGTCTTCGAGAAGGTGACGTCCTCGATCATGTGGCCGCCGCCCTGCCACGGGGGCATCGCCTCCAGCAGCGCGCGCTTGCCGTAGAGGGCGCCGATGCCCGTCGGCCCGAACACCTTGTGCCCGGAGAAGACGAGGAAGTCGGCGTCCAGCGCCTGCACGTCCAGGGGGATGTGCGGCGATGATTGCGCCGCATCCACCAGCACAGGCACCCCGTAGGCATGCGACAGGGCGATGATCTCACGGACCGGGTTGATGGTGCCCAGAGCGTTGGCCACATGGGTGATCGAGACGATCTTGGTGCGGCCCGACAGGAGGGTCGCGAACTGCTCGAAGATGATCTCGCCGCGATCGTCCACGGGAATCACGCGCAGGGTCGCCCCGGTCGCCTGGGTGAGGAGTTGCCAAGGGACGATGTTGGCGTGATGCTCGATGGTCGAGATGATGATCTCGTCGCCCGGGCCGATATTGGCGCGACCGTAGGAGTTGGCGACGAGGTTGATCGCTTCGGTGGTGCCCCGGAGGAAGATGATCTCGTCCGTCGAGGCGCCGTTGATGAAGCGACGCACCTTCTCGCGCCCGCCCTCGAACAAGTCCGTGGAGCGCGCCGCAAGGGTGTGAGCGGCCCGGTGAATGTTCGAGTTGTGGCGGGCGTAGAACTCGGACGTCGCGTCGATGACGCTTTGCGGCTTGTGGGTGGTGGCCGCATTGTCGAGCCAGACCAGCGGATGCCCGTTGATGCTCTGGTGCAGGGCCGGGAAGTCCTTGCGCACCCGCTCCACGTCGAAGGGGGCCGCCACCGGGCTGGAGCCCTGCGACGAGACATGGGGCGCATGGCCGGGGCGAGGCTCTTGGTGATGCGACGGGGCAGGCGCGGCGTTGCCCGTCCGGCTGCGGTCGGTCAGGAAGTAGTACTCGCCCGACGAGAACGGCTCGTCGGCAATCTCCACCTTCCGGCCTGCATTCGGAGAAGTCCGGCCGGCGCGGGAGACTGTCTCCTGCGAGGCGTCCTGATGCGAGGCGTTCCGGCCCCGATGACCGGGCGCTTCCGGCACCAGGGACGGCGCGAACCCATGCGCGAAGGCATTGGCGCGCGGATGGTCTTTGGCGATCGTGGCGTGGAGATCGTGGCCGCCTGGGAGGAAGGCGGCGACATCGGCGACGCTCGGCACGAAGAACTCGGGCAGGCCCCCACGGGGAGCCTGCGCCTCGGGATGGACCGAGGGAAACGCCGAGGGCGGCGCGAAGCCCGGACCGGTGAGGCCGGGGAGGCCGACCGGAGGGGCTCCGAACGAGCGGGCGGCCAGCGCCGAGGCGTCGGGCTGGAGGCCCGACGGCGCGGAGCCCGAGGGGATCGACGGCGTGCCGAGATCCGCTTTGGGGGCGAAGGCCTGGGGGGCGATCGGGTGGCCGAAGCCCTGGGGCGCATTCTCCAGGGCCTGCGGCAGCTGTGGGGTGGCCTGCGGCGCTTGCGGCGTCTGCGGCAGGGCGGGGGTCAGGGGCGCGGACGCCGCCTGACCCTGACCGTAGATCTCGCGGGCGAGGCGCCCGACGAGATCCGCATGCGCCGTGTCACCGAACACCCCCGTAGGGAGACTGCCCGTGGGGAGACCCGGCGCGTTAGGCGTAGTCATGGTAGTTGCCCAGCAGCACGTTATCGAGGCGTGCGATGGCGTCTTCCACCAGCACCGCAGCCGAGAAGTAGCGGGTCACGAGGTGCGAGGCGATGGAATGGTCGTTGGTGCCCATGTAGCGCACCGACAGGCCGGTCTCGATCTCGCCGGTGACGCCGGATTTCTGCAGGCCGACCACGCCCTGTTCGCCTTCGCCGACGCGGAGCAGCAGGATCGAGGTGGTCTGGGCGCCGGACACCGGGTCGATGTCGATGGGGAGCTTGTCGCTCGGCACGATCGGAACGCCGCGCCAGGTGAGGAAGGGCGAGCCGAACAGGTGGATCACCACCGGGGGCACGCCGCGGCGGGTGGCTTCACGACCGAAGGCTGCGATGGCGCGGGGATGGGCCACGAAGAAGGCGGGCTTCTTCCAGACCAGGGTCAGCAACTCGTCGAGATCGTCCGGGGTGGGCGGGCCGCCACGGGTGGGGATGCGCTGGCGCTGGCTGACTTCGTGGAGGAGGCCGAACTCGGAATTGTTGAACAACTCCCACTCTTCCCGCTCCTTCACGGCATCGACCGTGAGGCGGATTTGCTCGCGCAGCTGGTCGATCTCGTTGGAATAGAGATCGGTGACGCGGGTGTGGGTGTGGAGGATCGTCTGGATCGTGGAGAGGTGGTACTCGCGCGGGTTCACTTCGTAATCCACGAAGGTCGTGGGCAGGCGCGGCTCGCCGGTATGGACCGCTAGAAGCTCGATGCCCTGCTCGCCCTCGCTGTTGGTGTGCCCCTTGAGGCGGTCACGCTCTTCCACGTATTGGGCGATGCGCGAGCGGATGCCCTCATCCTCGATGGCGGAGCGGTCGAGGGTGAGGAGCGTCACCGCCGAGAGCGCCTTCACGGCGGGGGCGGGGGCGTTCTCGCTCACAAGGTCGCTGTCGCCGAAATAGTCGCCACCGGTGGCGAGGCCCTGGCGCAGGCGGTTCTTGAACGGGCCCGACAGGGTCAGTTCGACGGTGCCCTCGGCCACGACGGTGAGGCTGCGGCCGGTGGAGCCCTCCTCAGCGATGATCTCGCCCGCCTTGTGCTGGGAGACGGTGAACTTGGAGGCCAGCGCCGACAATTCGTTGTCGCCGAGACGGCTGAACAGCGGGACGCTGCGCAGAGAGGCCGGGCGGACGGTGCGGGTGCCGCCGTCAGTGGCGAGCTCGATGCGGCCGGGCTTGGCCAGCACCACCGCGCGGCGGTTGACCCGGTAGACGCCGCCGGCGACGTCGACGAAGGGCAGCAGGCGATGGAACCAGCGTGGCGTATTGGCCGCGTTCTGAACCGAAGTGACGGTCGCCGTCGCGAGATTGCGTGCCGCCGAGGCGCTCACGCTCAGACCGGGTCCACTCATCGGGGTTTATCTCCGTATTCCGGCAGGAGGCAGCGATCAGCCGCGACGCGGCAAGACCGCATCGGAACCGCACCAGTCGCGCGTCCGCCTTCGCCATTGAATGATCTTGGGCTGATCTTGCCCATAATCCACTGCATCAGACAAAGCGTCGCTGCAGGGATGGGCTGTGTCTAACTCTTGTTACAGAAACGGGTCAACGGAATTAATTTCTATATTTTTTGGATATCTTAGATCAGATATTCTATTCGCTGACTTATATGATAATGCTGATCTATCATTCGCCAAATCGAGAGATTTTTAATCCACCCCGAGGGGGTTCGGCGAAAACCAAGAGCTGAAAAATCGTTTCGCTAGATCCCGTCGCCGAAGAACTGATCCATGCTTTGTGCGGGATCTTCGGCCGTGACGATCCGTGAGACGACGCGGGCCGGCACGCCCGCCACAGTGGTGTGGGCGGGAACGTCGTGCAGCACCACAGCGGCGGCGGCGACCTTCGCGCCTTCGCCGACGCGGATGTTGCCCAGCACCTTGGCTCCGACGCTGAGCAGAACCCCGCGTTCGATCTTGGGGTGCCGGTCGCCGCTTTCCTTGCCGTTGCCCCCGAGGGTGACCGATTGCAGGATCGAGACGTCATCGGCGATCACCGTGGTCTCGCCGATGACGACCCCGGTGGCGTGGTCGATGAACACCCCCGAGCCGATTCGCGCGGCCGGGTGGATATCGGCTCCGAACACCTCGGAGATTCGGCTCTGGATATGCAGCGCGAGGGTGACGCGGCCCTGGTGCCAGAGCCAATGGGCGACGCGGTAGCCCTCCAGGGCGGCAAGGCCCTTGTAGAACAGAAAGGGGTCGAGGTAGCGTCGGCAGGTGGGGTCGCGCTCGCGGATGGCGACGAGGTCGCGCACCGCATGGTCGCCCGCGTAAGGATCGGCCTGGAAAGCCGAGAGGCAGAGGTCGCGGGTGGAAAGGCGGGCGAGATCACCGTCGCCGAGGCGGTGGGCGAGCCTGTAGGCGAAGGCGTGGATCAGGCTCGGCTGGTCGAGGACCGTGGCCTGGATGATCCCGGCATAGAGCGGCTCCTCGATCAGCGCGGCCTCGGCCTCGGCGCGCATGGCGTTCCAGACGTCGGATTCGGCCGTGGTCCGGCTCACGTTGCGCAGAGGCGGGCGCAGGATGTTGCTGTTCGGATGATCGCCGGAACGGCGCGAGGCTTGAGCACCGGCAGTCATATGTCTCGCGTCCTGGGCGGGCTCGGACGAGCCCTGTCATGATCGAAGAGTTAGAGATCAGCCGACGCGCTGGAACAGCGTCGCGATGTAGCCCACGAGCAGGCCGTGGCCTTCGAAGTGGACGTCCACGGCCTGTGCGCCACCGGCCGCGGGAAAGACATCCACAATGCGTCCGGTGGCATGGCGCCAGATTCCGAGTGCTTCGGCGACATCGAGCCTCGCAAACACGACCTGATCTCCGAGAACCATCACTCGCTCCTACGGGCGTCGTCTTCTATGTGGGAGGACCGTCATCCGGCCGGCCTCGGCCTCGAGGGGGCGGCGGCAGGGACGGGATCTGGATTTATGGACCGCTAACAGCGTCCGCGACGCTGCCGTAGTTTCGCTCCGCTCGGCGCCCGCCTTGCAGACCGCTCTGCAGCGGCGGCGACGTTCATCGCTGCCGGACAGGCGTTGATATCGGCGGGGGGCGACTCGAAGTGGCTCGGCACGGATATCCCATCGAAGCTCAGCGCCCGGACACGATAGTCCTGGCAAGCATTTCGCGGAGAAACGACGTTCTCTACGGCTGGGATGTAGTGTGCCTATTCTCACCCTCCCGGGTCAACGAGAGGGATTTTCAAAGTCCAGGTGCTTCTGGAAAGATCCTCCCCCATCTTCATCAAGCTGGAGCAGGCTTGTGCTTTTAGAGCCCGAGACGATGTCTGGACTAACCGTCGGCCCCAGTGCGCCGGGCCCCGGGGTCAGATGCCGCTGAACCAATTGTAGCCCTGATCCTCCCAATAGCCGCCGGGATCATCATTGGTCGCGAAGACCGATACGATGTGTTTGGGGCTCTTGAAGCCGAGCTTCGTCGGCACGCGCACGCGGAGGGGATAGCCATATTCGAGGGGCAGCGGCACACCGCCGAAATCCAGTGCCAGGACGGTCTGCGGGTGGAGGGCGCTCGGCATGTCGAGGCTGCCGTAATAGCGGTCGGCACATTTGAAGCCGACATACTTCGCGGTGAGGTCGGCACCGATCCGTTCGAGAAAAGACCTCAACGGTACGCCGCTCCACTGGCCGATCTGGCTCCAGCCCTCGATGCAGATATGCCGGGTGATCTGGCTCTCCTGCGGCAGGGCGCGCAGCCTTTGTAGAGTCCAGGGTGTCTTGTCGGCCACGAGGCCGCCGACATCGAGCTTCCACGTCGCCTCGTCGATCTCGGGTATATTGTCGGGTGGGTAGTAGGCGTTGAAGCGGAACGGCGTGTCGATCATGCTCGCCGGATAGGTCGGTGCGAGGGTGTTCGGATCGAACAGCCAGGCCTGGACCCGGTCGTTGGCCCGCGACATCGCCCAGAGCGCCCGATCGATCACCGTGCCGTTGGCGCCGGTGGAGAGGTCGCAGCCCGAGAGCAGCGACAGGGCACCGAGCGACAGGCCGGAGCGTAGGAACAGGCGGCGCTCCAGCTTCACCAGTTCCGGCTGGATCTCGAGGCGGAGCCCGCTCAGGCGTTTCGCCTCGTTCTCATCACGGCTCATGAGCGTGCCTCCACCGGATCGACGGGGATACGGGCGCGGCCGGTGATCATTGCCACGAGGGTCCGCGGCACCAGGATCACCAGTGTGAGATGGAGCAGGATGAAGCCGACGAGGCCGGACATGGCGAGGAAATGGACGCGCCGTGCCGCTTCATAGCCGCCGAAGAGATTGGCCAGCCCCTGCAGTTGAACCGGCTTCCACAACGCGAGCCCCGAGGCGAGGAGCAGGATGCCGAGGAGGAACGCCACCAGATAGGCGAGCCTTTGCACTGCGTTGTACTGGCCGATCCGGTGGGGCAGGCGCAGCTTGAGGGCGGCCGTGGCGTCGCGCCAGAACGCCGCCGGGCTCACCGGCAGGAACGAACGCGCGAAGTGACGGAAGAGCAGGCCGTAGAGTGCGTAGATGAGGCCGTTCAGGGCGAACAGCCACATGGCGGCGAAGTGCCAGGCGAGCGCCCCGCCGAGCCATCCGCCGAGCGTCGCCCATTTCGGGAATACGAAGGGGAAGAGCGGAGAGGCATTATAGATCGCCCACCCGCTGAACAGCATACAGAACACCGCGATCGCGTTGATCCAATGTGTCACGCGCACAAGGAGGGGGTGGATCACCACAACGCGCGGGTGGCCGGCGGCAGACGGTGACATCGCGTGTTCGACCTTTGACATGCATCTCGAACGGCGTTTCGCGTACCCCGCCCACTCCCATTTGCTCCGCCGGTACCCTCCCCCATAGAGAGGGGAGGGCACAACGCCGTCACATCGATGGAACGGTCCCGTTGCGGCCGACGATCAGGATCACGGCGGAAGGCTTTCCATCGGCGCCCTTCTTGGTGAAGGCGACGACCTTCGCGCCGTCGACGACGATGGATTTGTCGCCCGGATCGACCTGGGTCACCGGCACGTCTTCCGGTACGGTCACCTTCTTCTCCCCGCCCTGATACTTGACCAGCAGGCTACGACCCTCGGTGCCGGAGATCGTTCCGATGGCGCCGTTGGTCATGGTGGAGTTGGAGCCGAGATCCCACGGATAATGGCCGTCGGCCGTGCCGCGCAGGGACGAGGCGAAGACGGTGACCTGCAGTGCCTTCTGCGTTCCATCCGGCTGCGGGATCGCCGCCGTGCCGATGTAACTGTCGGGCTTGATGTCGGAGAGCCTGCCGGTGGAAGCCGCCAGCACCTTCACATCCGGCGCCATGCTCACCGTCAGCGACTCCCCGACGCGCGGCTTGATGGTGACGACCGCCCCGTCGACCTTCTCGATGGTCCCGCGATAGCGCGTGATGTCATCGGCCCGCGCGGCGGTGGCCGTCATGGCGAGCGTCAAGGTGAGCGTCGTCAGAAAGGACTTGAGCATGGCGTGCCCTCAAGGCGTGGGAGTTCGGCGTCGTAGTACCCGAGGCAGGCGGCAGGAATCACACCTCGGTGCCGGGGCTGCGCCGATGCCCCGGACGATCAAAGTCGCGCTGAGGCGCGGGTCACATCGGCGGGACGGTACCGTTCTCGCCGACGATCAACCGGTCGGCCACGACCGCGCCGGTTGCATCCGCCTTGGTGATCGCCACCACGCGGGCGCCGACCTTGATGGCGGACTTGTCCGACGGGTTCAGGGCGACGATCGGCACGTCCTCGGGGACAGTGATGGTCTTCTCGCCGCCCTTATAGGTCACGGTGATCGTGCGGCCGGCAGTGCCCGTGAGCGCGCCCACTGCGCCGTTCGTCATCGTGTTTTCCTTCTCGAGATCCCACGGATAATGACCGTCGCCGGTCCCGCGCATGCTCGGAGCGAAGACGGCGACTTCGAGGGCCTTGAGGGTACCGTCGGCCTGAGGCGTCGCGGCGGTGCCGATATAGCTGTCGGGCTTGATGTCGCCGATCTCGGCCTTGCTGGCTGCCGCTACCTTCATCGCATCGGCGAACTTGACCGATACGGATTGTCCGATCCGGGGCTTGATCGTCACGTGGTCGCCCTCGACGGCCTCGATCGTGCCCCGGACGCGAACCACCGCGGGATCGGCGAGGACGGAGGAAGTCGTTGCCGGCAGGCCCGAGAGGAGGCCGAGGCACAGCGTGCCGACCGTGATGATCCGTCGTGTCATGAAATGCCTCGCGGTGGAGCCGTCCCGGTTCTCGGAACCGGGCCGAACGCTTCCCCCATTGCGGCGGAAAGCGCTTCGACAACGCGCAGGGTGGCATCGGGTTCGTATGCGCACAAATCAATTGCGCGCTATCAGGGAGCGACCGATGCTGTCAGTGCGCCATCAGCATCGGCATGGTGGCATGGGCGAGGACATGGCTGGTTGCCCCCCCGAAGATCATCTGGCGCAGGCGGCTCTGCGTGTAGGCGCCCTTGATCAGAAGATCGCAGCCGAAATCCCGAGCCTCATTGAGGAAGATGTCTCCGGGTGTGCGCCGACCCTCGGAGAAGGCCTTGTGGTCTGCGAAGATTCCCTCGCAGGCGAGCGCCTTGGCCAGATCCTCCGCGCTCGGGCCCGGTACCATGCCGCCCTCCGCGCTGATGATGCGGATGCGGGACGCTTTCCGCAGGAATGGCATGGCGAAGGCCACAGCCCGGGCGGTCTCGCTCGACCCGTTCCAGGCGATGAGGATCGCGTCGCCGACACTCGTCGGAGGAGTTGGCGGCGCCAGCAGGATCGGCCGGCCGCTCTCGAACAACGCCGTTTCGAACGTCGTCATGCGCGGCGCGCCATCGCCCGTGCCCGGGCGCCCGACCACGGTGGCGGTGAACAGACGGGCGTGATGGCCGAGGAATGCATCGCCCGCCGGTACGTCCGGCCGCCAGCGATAGCGTGTTCCGGCGCTGGCCACGAATTCCGGGGTGCACGGACCCTCGGTAGCGACGGGAATACCGGCGTCGACGAGGAAATCGACGAAGCGCTTCCCGGCGGCCTCGGCCTCGGCCTTGTCGGCTTCTTCGTCGCGCAGCCATGTCATGCCGCCGACCATGTCCACCGGCACATATTCGGCGAGCGCCGGCCGCAGGGAAATTCCCTCGATCAAGCTGCCGAATCGACGTCCGACCAGAAGCGTCGTGGCGAATACCGAGGGCAGGGCGTCATGGAGCGCCACCGGAACGAGCAGGGTCTTCATCGCCGGGAGCCTCCATCCACATCAACGTCGTCGGGGCGGCAGGCTAAAGCGGTTTCGCGTTCGGGAAAACTCCGCCTCCCCGTGAACCCCCGCTTTTTCTGCGGCGTAGGGGAAGATGGCGCGCCGTGGGGGGCTCATCGTAGGTGCCGGGTGTATCGATAAAGCTTGGCTATAAGACGGTGTGCATCTTGGGTCTATGATGACGAACGTCAGTAGAATGCCCGCATGCAGAACGACATTTGTTTGGAACCCAACGGTTGACGTATCGTTGTCCGCCAAACGTGGCGTTGTTGGTCATGCCGATCTGCATAACTGCGATCCTGACCGCCGCCCAGACGTTTTCAGATCCTATCCAGAGGTTCTCATCATGAACAAGTACGTTGCGTTCTCCGCTATTGCCGTCGCCATGGCGACCCCCGCCGCCGCACAGACCATGTCCGGTGATTTCCGCCTGCAGGCGATGCAGGCCAATGCGTTCGAGGTTCAGTCCAGCCAGCTCGCGCTGTCGAAGAGCCGCAACCCTCAGGTGATCCGTTTCGCCCGTGACGCCGTGCGCGACCACCGCGCCGCCAACGTGGCCCTGGCCGGCGGCGAACGCACCTTTGCCGGTAACGGCGGCCCCAGTGGTCTGATCGGCGCCCCGCTGGCGATTGCCGGCGGTGCAGTCGGCGCGGCCACGGGCGCTGCCACCGGCGTCGTCGCCGGTACGCTGAGCGGTGGCCCGGTCGGTGCCGTCGAGGGAATCGGTAGCGGCGCGAGCCGTGGCGCCGCCGCCGGTAGCCAGGCTTTCAACGGCGACGTTGACACCACCGCCGGCACCACCATGGTCCCGGTCAGCCCCGAGCAGCAGGCCATGCTCGCGGAACTCGCCGCTGCCCCGGCCGGCCCGCGCTTCGACCGCCTCTACGGCCAGATCCAGGTAAAGTCGCACGAGATGTCGATCGGCATGTACCAGTCCTATGCCCAGACCGGCACGAACCCTGCGCTTCGCGCCCATGCCGAGCAGGCGCTTCCGGTGCTGCAGCAGCATTACCAGATGGCGCAGCGTCTTCCCGGCGCTCGCTGAAGTCTCGGGACCCGTCGCCGTCCTTCGGAGCGGCGGCGCTATCCTTTGCAACGAGAAACGCCGGGCTGGCGAGGCCCGGCGTTTCTTCGTGAATCGACTTGGCTGACCGACTTGGCTGAAACGACCGCCCCCGTATCCATTCAGATACGGGGGCGAATCTGCTCAGACTTCGCTGCTATGCATCAGGGAGGCGGGCGTCATCGGCTTCCCCCCACCATCGACGGCGGGCTCGAAATCCCCCGTCTCGGGATTGCGCAGGCGAAGCTCGCCATGAGCGATGCCGAAATGCGCGCCATGGAGCGCCAGGCGGCCGTCGGCGACGCGCTCGCGGACGAAGGGGAACGTCAGCAGATTCTCGAGGCTCTGAGCCACGGTCGCGTATTCGAGGCGGGTCAGGTGATCCGGCCCCTTCTGAACCTTGAGCTTCTCCTCGGCTCCCTTCACCAGGGATACCCATTTGCCGATGAAGTCGCTCGTGGATAGCGGGCCCGGCGGGTTGGCATAGGCCTTGATGCCGCCGCAGGTGGCGTGGCCCAGCACGACGATGTGCTTCACTTCCAGAGCCTGTACGGCGAATTCGATGGCCGCCGATGTGCCATGATACTCGCCGCCCTCCTCGAAGGGGGGAACGAGGTTCGCCACGTTGCGGATGATGAAGAGTTCGCCCGGTCCGGTATCGAAGATGACTTCCGGCGAAACGCGGCTGTCACAGCAGCCGATCAGCAGGACTTCCGGATTCTGGCCTTTGGCCAGTGCGGCGTAGCGTTTGGCCTCGTCCGACAAGCGTCCATCGAGGAACGACCGGTATCCTGTGGTCAGCTTTTCTGGAAACATGCGTTTGCCTTCCTTGAGCGTTGTTGTTGAGGGCAGCCGTAGCGGCCCGGTTATCGACACGTAGCTTTGGCAGCCACGGCCCGTGCCATACTTGGTTCCGACGCCTGGCCTAGCCCAGCTTCCGGTGGATGGCCCGGTGCGGGTTCACACCTTATGCCAAGCCAGCATGACAGGTGGATCGGGCCGCTCACCGTTCGCGATGCGTCTGGCGATGCGAGCGAGGCCCGCCGGCTCGATCCGTTCGCCGGTGGCGTCCAACTCGTCGAGCGTCCACCAGCGCGTACCGAGGACCGTGCTGTCCTCGGTTTCGGCGAGGCGTGTGGTATCCACTTCGTCATTCGGCAAACGCACCACGAAATAGCGTTCGCGGGCATCGCGCAGCAGCGGGAACAGCAAGAACGGCCCATTGCAGGCGGCAACCTGTGGGCCGATCTCGGCATCGAAAACCCCGATTTCCTCGCCCAGTTCCCGGAGGCAGGCTTCCGCGTGGCTTTCGCCGGGTTCCAAACCCCCACCCGGCATGAACCAGAAGGTTCTATCCTCCGGCTTCGAGGGATCGATCGGCCGTTGCGCCTCGTACGCGATCAGGAGCAGCCGGTCCTGCGGGTCGAAGACCAGGGCACGTGCTGCGTCGCGAAGGGGAGCGGCAAGAATTTCCTCCCTGCGAAACCCATGAATGAGAGTCTCTTCGTTTGAAGAGCGTCCGGGCACTTCGGTCGTCGGAAGGTGAATCATGGTCAAGGTTTAACAGGGAATCGGACCATGACCAGCGGGAGCCCAGATCACCACGGGCAGACCGTGCCGGTCGCGTCCCGGCGGATCGGGCAGGGGGATGGCGCGTCGCAGAAAGATGTCGCGGGCCACCACCAAAGCGGCGAGAGCGTCGAGGTGGTCGTCGGCCCCTACGCCCCGTGGTCGCGCCGCATCCACCAGCGGGGCGGGAAGGCCGGCGTTTCGCAGAAGCGCGCGGCGTTCCGCCAGCCCCCCTTGCCGCTCTGGTCCCTTCTTGGCGGATGTGAGGGGCCGGTCACCGTTGAGGCGGCGAAACGCCACCTCCGGGTGAACCTCGTGGATCACGCGGCGGGCTTCAGGTCGCGAGAGAAGGAGGTCATCGACTTCGCGGATGTAGCGGGTGATGTTCCAGCATTGAATGGAGGGCGCGAAGGGCGGTGTGCTGGCGGCGCGGGAGAGAGCCTTGGCCTCCTCGTAGTCGCCGGCATGAACCGCCGCGCGCGGCGGTACCGGGAAGACGCTCGATCTCCCGCCCGCGAGATAGGCCCTGGCCGCGCTGTCGGCCACGCGACCCCTACCTTCAATATGGTCGGGCAAGCCGATCGGGACGTCGATCCCAATGCAGACCGGCGCCTCCGGACCGTCGAGGAGATCGGCGACGCGGGTGAACCGCATCGCGCGGTAGCGGCCGGGATCATCCAGATCGAGGAGGACGCCCGCCCAGGCGCCTCGGCAGCCATCGAGCCCGGCGATCCAGCGCGTCACGCGAACCGTGGCGGCTCTGGCGGGTTGACGCTGCTCAAGGACGGCGCCCCACAAGGGCCGTCGCGTCCGGCCAGGAAACGCCGCCGCCGGCGGTGCGCATCACAGGATCGTCTCATGGATATCGCCGTCGACAAGGTCACCGAGATCATTCTCCGGGTCAGGGCGCTGGACGTGAAGGAAGGACCGACCGATCCCGATTCGGGGTCCAACCCGATCGATGACGGCGCCACCGACGTCCTCACGTCGAGCGCCGACGATGCCACGGAATCGGAGATCCGCTCCATGATCAACGGCCTCAACGACGACGAGCGGGCCAACCTCCTGGCTCTTCTCTATGTCGGGCGTGGCGACATGGAAGCCGAGGAATGGGGGGAGGCGGTCCGCTTCGCCCGCGAACGCGAAGCCGTCGGCGAAGGCGCCCTGCGCGAGATCATGGGCTCGCCCGATGCCGGTGACCTCCTCGACGAAGGCCTCGCTGCCCTCGGCATCAGCCAGGACATCCCCGACGCGTAGGGCGTCCCCGGCCGCCGCACTCTGCCACGGCTCAGCCGGGTAGTGTGCGGCGCGCAGTCGGTGCGGACCCTCGTGGCGCCCGTGCAACGTCCCCCGGCTTTCGCCGCGATACCCTGAAATCCACAGCGTTAACCTTTTCTTAACCCGCCGATTGCCGTTCCCCCGTGGCCGTGAGACTTTCGTTAACAACAGATTAACGGGACGAGCGGCGGCCATGCGGATCGCGATTTCGAAGTTCCACGATGCGGTCGCCTCCCTTAGGCGGACGATCGGGCGTTTGAGCCTGGTTTCGGGTGTCGCGTTCGCGTCCCTCGCCGCCGTGCCGGACGTCGCTTCCGCTCAGACGCTGGCCTCTCTCCCCAATGTGCCGAGCGCCATCTCAACCGCCGGCGCAGCCCGCCCCATCAGCGCCTGGGTCACGTTCTGCGAGACTTATGCCGCTGAATGCGCGGTCAATGCCGCCGAGCCGGCCACGATCACGCTGACCCCGGGGATCTGGAACACCATCGTCTCGGTGAACCGCCGCGTGAACAAGTCCATCCGCGCCGTCACCGACATGGAGCAACTCGGCGTCGCCGACCGCTGGGACCTCGCGGAATCCGGCGCTGGCGATTGCGAGGATTTTCAGCTTCTGAAGCGCAAGTTTCTCGCCGAAGCCGGCCTGCCGCGCCGGGCCATGCGGATGACCGTGGTCATCGACGAGAAGGGGGAGGGACATGCCGTCCTGACCTTGATCACCGACCGCGGCGATCTCGTCCTCGACAACAAGACCAACAATGTCCTTCCCTGGCGCCAGACCGGCTACACCTTCATCAAGCGCGAAAGCCAGAGCTCCATGGCCTGGGTTTCCCTCGGCCGCGCCGCGTCGCCGGTGACGACGGCCAACAGATAGAGAGCATGGTCCCGGATGCGGCAGCATCCCGTCGAGGGATCGCTTCAAAGGCGATGAATTAGCGACTTGTTAAGCTTGGATGGGCGAGGGTGACCGGGTTCGGGAAACTCTCCTCATGACAAAGCTGAGCCGCGTGTCCGCAGTCATCCTGCTGGCTGCCCTGGTCCCGTTGTCCTGCATATCCCAGGCGTTGGCCGAGAATCCTCATGTCTCAGCGCAGGATTCCGAAGTCGCCACCCTGCATTCGTCCTGGCGCGGATGCCTTCAACGCCATTTCGGCCTGCAAGCCGTCCTGACGAGCCGGACGTTCGCCGCTGAATCCGCCGTGAAATCCTGCCGCGGCAGTGAAGCGGCGTATCTCGCCGCCCTGTCCACCTCTCCCCTGCTGGACGACGAGGATGTGTCGCGGGTCCGCCCGGCCCTGATCCAGCGCGCCAAGGGCTGGCTTCTCCAGAAGGCCAGCGCGACTCGTCCCCTCTGAGCCCGAGCCGCGCGATCGACGGCTCTCCGCGTGACCGCTGGGTCCACTGCGGATTGATACAAGGTTCCGTCAGGCCGCTTTCGGTCCGGTTCTTCCTTCCATCCGCATGCTCGTGACGAGGGCGGCCAGCGCCTCGGCTGACATGGACCGGCCATAGAGATAGCCTTGCCCCTCGCGGCAGCCCATCATGCGCAGCATCATATCCTGCTCGATCGTCTCGATTCCCTCGGCGATGACGTCGAGGCCAAAACTCTGAGCCATGCCGAGTACCGCCCGCACGATCTCGGCGTCATGGCGGTCGGTGAGGATGTCGCGGATGAAGCCACGGTCGATCTTCAGCCGTGTCAGCGGGAAGCGCTTGAGCGAGCTGAGCGAGGCATACCCGGTGCCGAAATCGTCGAACGCGATGGAGACCCCGTGACGGTGCAAGTCGCGCAACGGGTTCAGCAGGGTGTCGTCGGCCTGTAGGGCGATCCGTTCCGTCACCTCGATCTCGAGGAGGCTCGGTGGCACGGCGTGACGCTCGAGCGCAGCGATCACCTCGCCCGCCAGCCGGCCTTTCCTCAATTGAGCGCCGAACAGGTTCACGGCGATCCGCAGGGGCGGGAGGCCGAGAGAGCGCCAGATGGCGGATTGCCGGCACACATCGTCGACGATCCAGTGGCCGACGGAGGCCGCGAGGGGATGGGCTTCGAGGGCGTCGATGAAGGTGGCAGGTAACAGCAGGCCGCGGCTGGGATGCGCCCACCGCAGCAGGGCTTCCGCACCGATGATCCGACCGGAATCCAGATCGACCTGCGGCTGGTAGTGCAGCACCAGTTCGGAATGCTCCACTGCCCGGGTCAGTTCGTCGTGCAGCGCCCGGCGGGCGACGACCGCGCTACGCATGGATTGTTCGAACAGACGGAAGCAGCGCCGCCCGTCCCGCTTGGCCTGATAGAGCGCCAGATCCGCATCGGCGATCAACTCGTCGCGGGCGGCGCCGGGACCACCAATCGCCGCTCCGATGCTGAGGCCTACATGGAAGACGTGTCCCGCCACAGGGAACGGGGTCTGGAAGATCTCGAGGATTCTCGCGGAGAGGGTTTCCGCTTTCAGCGGGTTGCCCTGTCCCGGCAGGAGAAGAGCGAATTCGTCCCCGCCGAAACGCGCCACCGTAATTTCGGGCGTGACGCAGGACGACAGCCGTATCGCCACAGCCTGGAGTAACGCGTCTCCGACGGCGTGCCCAAGACTGTCGTTGACTTCCTTGAAGCCGTCGAGATCGAGCAGCATCACCGTGGCGTAGCGGTCCGTCGAGAGGCTTCCATCCAGGCGCTCGTCGAAAAGAGCACGGTTGGTGAGGCCGGTCAGCTTATCGTGATGGGCCAGCTGGAGCAGTTTGGCGTCGCGGGCGCGCCACTCGCTGATGTCGCGGATGAGCGCTCCCATCCCGATCCCGCCGGGCTCCTGCCAGAGCGACATCGAGAATTCGATGGGGAACGTGCTGCCATCGCGATGAAGGGCCATCAACTCGATGGTGCGGCCAGCGAGATGTGACGCGTTCCCGGCGGCGATCCGTCGAAATCCCGCCGCGTGAGCGGCCCGGAGCGGTTCGGGAATGATGATTTCGATGGGCCGCCCGAGCATCTCGCCCGCACCATGCCCGAACAGGATCTCAGCCGCGGGATTGCAGAAGGCGATCGTACCCGCGCCATCGACGACCAACAGGGCATATTCGGCAGCCTTGGCGAACCCGAACACCGCGGCGTTGGCCGATTGCGTCCGATGGTTTTCCAGTCTGTCCATCACGAGGCCGGCGAAGTCCGCGAGCCTGTCCCGGTCTGCTTCGTCGAAATCTGCATGCGGCTCGGTATCGAGCACGCAGAGTGAGCCGATCCGGTGGCCGTCGCCTGTAATCAGAGGGGCGCCCGCGTGGAAGCGGACATCCGGCAGATCGCGAAAGAGGCCGCCATCCCGGTGGCCCGGCGTGCCGTCACCCTCGTTGACGACCACGACATCGGAACGCGCGATGATTTGTTCGCAGGGAAGGCCATGCCGCGGCATCCGCTGCAGGTCGACGCCGATCCGGGCTACGAGCCACGAGAACTCCTCGTCGATGAGAGAAACCCAAGCGATCGGCATCCTGAGGCTCGACGCGGTCAGTCTGACGATGCGGTCGAGGCCGGCATCGGAGCCCGCGCCGATCATGCCGCAGGAGCGCAGGGCGGCGAGCCTCGCGGCTTCCTGTGTCGGGCAGTGTCGGTCATCGATTGCGGCGGGTGCCGATGGTCTCGGGAACATGGCGTCGGCACCGATCATGAGCGGTTTCCACCAGCGTACGCTATCAAATGCTAACGGACCTTCCAACGCATTGGGTGGTATCGACGTCGGCGGCCTCGTCAAAGAGCAGTTTCGAGAGATCGGGTGAGGATGACGGGAAGTTTTCGCGCACGGGTCTTTTCGCCTGGCCCACATGACCCCCCAGGTCGAAACGGACCACGCGATATGAACTTAAATGCCGAACCCGATGACGGTTCCGCCGGAGCTTGGCTTTGTGTTCGACCCACCGCTAATGCTTTGCCACTATTGCTCTAGCGCTTTTCGCCCGTGGTGGGGCGGGGCTAAAAATAACTGAGATTATATTAAAATCTGTTAACCTTCGAGGAATTTGGCGCCACCACAATCCGCCGGGGCGACTTGAATGATAACTATTGTTCATCCAGTTTTCGTTCAGCGGAGGTCAATCATGGCGCATTCGATCTACGTCCGAAGAATTGGCAGTGACGGCGAAAGCTCCTGGAAGACGCTGGCCCATGCCATTCAGACCCGGAGCGAAGCGGTTTTGCTCGCTCGAAGATTGGCATCCTCGTATCCGGAATCCGGGGCGAATCCGTTCAAGCGGGTGTTCTGGTTTCGAGACCGGACCGGCCTGCACGAAATCCGAGCGGCGCCCGAGCATCGGGTCTCGGACGGTCCCGCCACAGTGTGAGAGCTTGAAACCGGAGAGGGCGAGCGGTATCGCCGGCCGTGCATCACGCCACGGCTTCAGGGAAATCGACGCCCCATGACCGACATCCGTCCGCGTCGCAGCGTCCTTGCCATGCCCGGTTCCAATCCGCGGGTTCTGGAAAAGGCGCGCGGCCTGCCCACCGACGTCGTGATGATCGACCTCGAAGACGGCGTCGCACCCGAGATGAAGGCGGAGGGACGGGACGCCGTCGCCGCCACCGTGGCCTCCCGGCCCTATGGCCGGCGCGAGGTCGCGGTGCGGATCAACAGCCTCGACACCCAATGGGGTGAGGCCGACCTCGCCCGCATCGCGCCGGCGGGACCGGACGCGATCGTGATTCCGAAAGTCTCCGGCCCCGATGCCCTCGTGTCGATCGGCTCTCGCCTGCGCCGGCTCGGAGCTCCGGACCATACCCGTGTCTGGGCCATGATCGAGACGCCTCTGGCCATCCTGCACATCAACGAGATCGCCAGCGCCGCCCGCGACGTGGATACGCGCCTGTCATGCCTGCTCGTCGGGCCGAACGATCTCGCCAAGACCAGTAGGGTCCGGCTCGGAGTACCGGGCCGTCCGGCCCTGATGCCCTGGCTAATGAACGTGGTCATGGCGGCACGGGCCTACGAGATCGACGTGATCGACGGCATCTACAATGCATTCCGAGACGAGAGCGGATTCCGCACCGAATGCGAGCAGGGTCGCGATAGCGGGTTCGATGGCAAGATGCTGATCCATCCCGGCCAGATCGCCACCGCCAACGAATTGTTCGGCCCCTCGGAGGATGAGATCGAGGAGGCGCGCGCAATCATCGCTGTCTTCGCCGAGCCGGAGAACCGGACGCGCGGGGCCATCGCGTTCCGTGGCCGGATGATCGAGCGGCTCCATGCGGTAGAGGCGTCCCACATCGTCGCGCTCGCCGACGTCATCGCGGCACGGGCGGCGTGAGCGGCGAGTCCGCCGCCCCGACAGTCGGTCTGCTCATCCGCGACAACCGCCTGCGGGAATGGGGTTTTCCGCGCTGGGGGTCGTCAGCGGCGGCGGGGCTCGACCTCCATGCCTGTCTCGACGAGCCCCTGCTCCTTACCCCTCAGGCTCCCCCCGTGCTGATCGCTGCGGGGTTCAGCGTACTGATCCGCGACCCGAACTGGTGCGGCCTCGTCTTCCCGCGCTCCGGCCTCGGACATCGCGAGGGGCTGGTGCTGGGCAACGGGACCGGCGTCATCGACGCGGATTACGAGGGGCCTCTGATGGTCTCGGCCTGGAACCGCAACGCCGACCCGACGGCGACCATCGTCATCCATCCCGGCGACAGGATCGCGCAACTGGTCTTCACCCGCGTGACACGGCCGGACTTCACCATCGTCGACGCGCTCGATCCAGACGAATCCGAACCCCCATCCGGGCGCGGAGAAAGTGGATTCGGATCGACCGGCCGGCGCTAGAGCTGCGCCCGACCACGTTGGGTCGGGGCACATCTTCAGGCCTTTGTTCTGCCGCGCTCCTTTTTCGCCGAACCGGCATCCACTTCGGCGGAGAGCGCTCAAGAAGCGACACGGGAGGCGGGCCGCGAAGTCAGAGAACTGAGGCGCGATCCTCAGCCGCAATTTCCGTCTATGAGCCTTGTATCCGTGCTTCCGGCGATGGAACGTGCGTCCGTCGCGGACTCGCCCGCGTGCGTTCCGTCTTCCGGATCGTCCGGCAGCCGCCGCTGCTTTCGAAGGTCGGGAGAGACCGTGTTCTGATGCCTGCCATGCCCGCATCCGTAGAGACGGCTTCGGCCCTTATCGCCATCGTCTGCGCCTCTGCGCCGGTCCATCTCGTCCTGAACCTGCGAAGTCTCGATTGCGCCATCCGGCTGGTCACCGGGGCGAAAGCCGCCGCGAGCGACGAACTGTTCCAACCGGCCGATCTCGTCATCGTGATGCACGATCCCGACAGCGGGATCGATGGTTCGGCCGTGATCCGGGACCTGCGCGCCTACGGGGGGCACGCCCGCACGGCAATCCTGTTTCTCGGGTCTTCCCCCGCCCTGCGGCGCCCGGCTGTCGAGGCCGGCGCCACCGACGTGATGACCGGATCGATCGATCCACTCGACCTTCAGATCCGGGTCTGCAACCTGCTCGAACTCGCTCTGGCTCGCCAGGTACTCGACCGGCAATCGGATGCGATGAGCCGTGACGTCGACCGTGCCGGCGCCGAGGCTGCCTCACGGGAACGCGAGATCATCCGCCGCCTGATGCTGGCGGCCGAGTTCCGCGACGATCAGGCGGGGGACCACCTCACGCGGGTCGCCGGTTGCGCTATCGCCATCGCCGAGGGCCTCGGATTGTCGGAGGGAGACGCCAACGATATCGCCCTGGCCTCGACCATGCACGACATCGGCAAGATCAGCATCCCCGACAGCATCCTGATGAAGCCGGGACCGCTGAGCCACAGCGAGCGCGAGGAGATGAAGCACCACGCGATCCGCGGCTATCGCATGCTGTACGACAGCCCCTCGCATCTGCTGCAACTCGCCTCCGACATCGCCTTGACCCATCACGAGCGCTGGGATGGCGGCGGTTATCCGCAGGGGCTCAGCACGACGCAGATCCCCCTGGCAGGCCGCATCGTCGCCGTCGCCGACGTGTTCGATGCGCTGATTTCGGAGCGGGTCTACAAGAAGGCCTGGACTCCCGAGGCGGCGCGCCGGCACCTCGAAGAGCATGCCGGAACCCATTTCGATCCGGATTGCGTCGCCGCCTTCGTGTCCCGCTGGGAGGATATTCTCGGGCTGGTGGAGAGCAACCCGCCCGAACCGGCCAGCGCCTGAGCCGGGTGGAGGATCAGGCGTCGGCGACGCCGGCCTCGTCTTGTGCCTGAAGCACGTCGGGCCGGGGCATCGAGATGATGTTGTAGCCGGAATCGACGAAATGGACCTCGCCGGTGACGCCACCGGAAAGGTCCGAGAGCAGATACACCGCAGATCCGCCCACTTCCTCGAGGGTCACCGTGCGCCGCAGGGGAGCGTGGGCGCGCTGGTGATTGAACATCAGGCGCGCATCGGCGATGCCGGCGCCGGCCAGAGTCCGCATCGGGCCGGCCGAGAGGGCGTTGACGCGGATTCCCTCCGGGCCGAGATCGCCCGCGAGATAGCGCACGGATGCCTCGAGCGCGGCCTTGGCGACCCCCATGACGTTGTAGTTCGGCATGATCCGGGTCGAACCGCCATAGGTCAGCGTTAGCATCGCGCCACCCTTGCGCATCCGCTTGGCCGCACGCTGCGCGATCTCCGTGAATGAGAAACAGGAGATGACCATGGTCCGCGAGAAATTCTCGCGGCTGGTCACGTCGACATAGCGGCCCTTGAGCTGGCCCTTGTCGGAAAAGCCGATGGCGTGGACCACGAAATCGATCCCGTCGGTGAAGCGTTCATCCAGGGTAGCGAACAGCGCGTCCACACTGGCGATGTCCTCCACGTCACAGGGGACCACGATATCGGAGCCGAGGGAGGCGGCCAGCGGCTTCACGCGGCGGCCGAGAGCTTCCCCCTGATAGGTGAACGCGAGTTGGGCCCCGTGCTCATGCAGGGACTTGGCGATGCCCCAGGCGATGGAATGATCGTTGGCGACCCCTAGAATCAGGCCGCGCTTGCCTGCCATCAAACCCGTCATCCGTATCCTCGCATCCCTCGCGCCGAAATGTCAGACAGTTCCGGCCATTGCGAGGACGCTTAGCGCGGGCATCGATGAACTGTCCAATCCCACTGCGAACCGGGACTCGGGTGCGGGCCTTGTACGGATCGACTATCGCGTTGGGCTTGTGGGGATGGCGAGCGATCAAAAATAGCCGCGCGTCTCGTCGAGTGCGGTGTCGAAGAGCGCCTGCTTAGCCCGAATGCAGGCCGTGGCCGCGACACCGAGGCCAGTCAGCGCACTCAAGGAAATCAGGATCATCACCATCGCAGACTTTCGGCTCCATCCCGGAAACGCGAAGTCGAATTCGCGGTTCCGAGAAAATGGCCGATATATGGACAGTATGACCCAAGTAGAGCTAGATAAGCTTAGCCGTTCAAGCGTCGATATGCTTCAGGACCAGAGTGGAATTGGTTCCACCGAAGCCGAAGGAATTCGACACGACGTGACCGAGCTGAACGTTGTCGCGGCGCTGCCTGAGGATCGGCATGTCGGCGAAAGCCGGATCGAGTTCGTCGATATGGGCGCTCTCGCAGATGAAGCCGTTCTGCATCATCAGGAGAGAATAGATCGCCTCATGGACGCCGGTGGCTCCCAGCGAATGACCGGTCAGCGACTTGGTGCCCGAGATCGGTGGGCAATCGTCGCCGCGCCCGAAGACCTCGCGGATCGCCTCGATCTCCTTGAGATCGCCCACCGGCGTCGCGGTGGCATGGGGGTTGATGTAATCGATCTTCGCGCCCTTGAGCCCTTCCATCGCCTGCCTCATGCAGCGCACGGCGCCTTCGCCGGAGGGGGCCACCATATCGTGGCCGTCGGAGGTCGCCCCGTAGCCCGCGAGCTCGCCGTAGATGCGAGCGCCGCGTGCCTTGGCATGCTCCAGTTCTTCCAGAACAAGGACGCCCGCACCACCCGCGATCACGAAACCGTCGCGGTTGACATCATAGGCACGGGAGGCGCGGGCAGGGGTGTCGTTGTAGCGCGAGGACATGGCGCCCATGGCGTCGAACAGGACGGAAAGCGTCCAGTCCAGATCCTCGCAGCCGCCGGCGAAAATAATGTCCTGACGCCCGCCCTGAATCACTTCGGCAGCGTTGCCGATGCAGTGGTTGGACGTCGCGCAGGCGGACGAAATCGAATAGTTCACGCCCTTGATCTTGAAGAAAGTCGCGAGCGTCGCCGAGGCCGTCGAGCACATCGCCTTGGGGACGGCGAAGGGGCCGACGCGCTTGGGGCCCTTTTCCCGGGCGAGGTTGGCGGATTCGACGATCGCCTTCGTCGAGGGCCCGCCGGAGCCCATGATGATTCCGGTGCGGTCGTTGGAAACGTCCCCAGCCTCCAAGCCGGCGTCACTGATCGCCTGATCCATGGCGATGTGGTTCCAGGCCGTGCCGCCGCCATGGAAGCGCATGGCGCGCCGGTCGACGATCCCCTCAGGATCGATGCTCGGTCGTCCCTCGACCTGGCTGCGGAAGCCGAGTTCGGCATAGGAGGCCGAGTGGCCGATGCCCGACTTGGCCTCGCGCAGGGAGGCAAGGACTTCCTGGGTGTTGTTGCCGATGGACGAGACGATGCCCATCCCGGTGATCACGACACGCCGCATGGAAACGCTCTTCTCTTTCGCCGAAGCGCCGTCGCACCGACGCGTGTCAGGTAGGATGATGTCGGGGCATTCTCAACCACCGCGATGGCGGTCGGCCCCGAGATGCACCGGCAGCGGGGTTAGCTTTGTGCCTGGAACAGGGCAACCCTCAGATCCTTGGCGTCGTAGATCCGGGCGCCGTCCGCCTCCAGCCAGCCATCGGCGATGCCGAGAACGAGCTTGCCCTGGCGCACGCGCTTGATGTCGATCCCGTAGACGACCTTGCTCACGGTGGGCAGCACCTGGTCGCTGAACTTCACTTCTCCGACGCCGAGCGCCCGGCCGCGCCCTGGGGCACCGAGCCATCCGAGATGGAAGCCCACGAGCTGCCAGAGAGCATCGAGGCCAAGACAGCCGGGCATGACCGGGTCGTTCTTGAAGTGACAACCGAAGAACCAGAGGTCCGGCCGCACGTCGAATTCCGCCAGGACATGACCCTTGTCGAAGGCGCCGCCCTCGGTCCCGATCGAGGTGATGCGGTCGAACATCAGCATTGGCGGCAAGGGAAGCTGCGCGTTTCCGGCACCGAACAGCTCGCCCCGACCGCAGGCCAGCAACTCCTCATGGGAGTAGTGGGAGGCGCGGGGGGCGGTCTGTGCTGAACCGGCGGCGGCGGACGATTCGGGATCGGAAGACATGATCGGTGTGTCGGTCCTTGGTGGAGGGCGCGCTCGAAACGCCGGACATCGCCCTCGAAACATCGGACGCGCATGGCCATCCAGGGCCACGACACGATCCGAGCTCGCGAGCGGCGCTTCGTTAACACAGCGGCTTTGCGCCTCAAAACACCTCGTTTTCGTCGTGTTCAATGGAATGACTTTAAACAAGCCTCATGTTCACACCGCGTGGCCACCCATCAACCAGCTCGGGTTGCGACGAGGGGGGAGGTTCGTATAGAGTTCCCGCTGTATTGTGTTATTTACGTGAGATGTCAGTACCGCCGATGTCCAACTCGCTGCCGCTGCAAGCCATGCTGAACGCTCGTGGCGCTCCCCTCGACGCCGCTTCGGCTGCCGGTCGTCGGGGATGTCCCCTGTCCGACCTGCGCGACCGTTTGCGCCGCTCCGGTCTCCGTCCGACCCGCCAGCGGCTTTCGCTCGGCTGGCTCCTGTTCGGGCGCGGCGACCGCCATCTCACGGCGGAAATGCTCTATGACGAGGCTATGCGCGCCAAGGTGCCGGTCTCACTGGCAACGGTCTACAATACGCTGCACCAGTTCACCGAGGCTGGCCTGCTACGCCAGTTGGCTCTCGATGGGTCGAAGGCCTATTTCGACACCAACCCGAGTGAGCACCACCACTTCTTCCTGGAAGACGAGGGACAGGTGCTGGACATGCCCGATTGCGGCATCACCGTCGATTCGCTCCCAGATGCGCCCGAAGGCATGGAGATCGCCGGGGTCGAGGTTATCGTCCGCCTGCGCCGTCGGCACGGTGCGCGTCAGTCCTGAACCTCTACGGCCTCCTGCCCGCCATCATGAAAAAGGCCCGGCTCAGCCGGGCCTTTTTCATGTCCGCCGAACTGCGCGTTCCGGCTCAGTCAATCTTCTCGTTGGGGTACACCCCCCAGAGGCGGTCCTGGCGGATATAGCCGTCCACGTCGCCGCTCTTCTGTGGCAGCGCGACGATGACCCGGCACCAGCTTCCGGTGCAGCTCTTGACGCTGCCGATGACGCCGGGCTGGAGCTTCGCCTCCACGCTCGCCCCTTCTTCCGCCCGCGCATGGAGCGGGATCGCAGAATCTCCTCCCTTGGCTGCCATGACGATGGAGGTGCGCCGGCCGGAAAGGAGGGAGTGCAGCACCCAGCCCTCGGTCCCCTCGGAATCCCGGATACGGCGCCAGGTCTCGAACTCGGCGACGATCTCAATGGGTAGGCCTGCACGCTGGAACACCCATAGTGTGCGGTGATCCTTCGAAGGTCCCTCGCGCAGGTTGACGCGATCCGTCTTGAGGCTCGCGTAGCGGGGTAGGGGCAGGCCCGTCGCGGGGCCGCGATTCGCATCGCCCGCGCCTGCAGGGGCTGCGATCGCCCTCGAAGGCAGCGCTGCCCATGAGGAGGCCAGCGTCAGGCAGGTGAAGAACAGGAATCCAGGCAGGCGCATCATCGGTCTTCCCAAAGGTTCGCGATCGTCATTTTCCCGGACGGCCATGTCTCCATGATCGTCATGGCCACGATCGGCATCGTGAATCCTCGTATAGCGATCCCCGCGCGATGCTTCGGGCGCGGGGGTACGTTGTGTTCCGTGCCCTCTCTGGTAGAGAAGCCTCGGGAACCGGCAGCCAAGGCGTCGGAGCTATGGGACCTGTCTGGCCGATGCGTGGTTAATGCGAGGTCAAGCCTCGGCATGAACTCCGGCTCACGGCAGAGACCGGCCTAGCAGAAACGTTCGCGGAGGGTGCATGTCGTCGTTGAAGCGCAAGCCACTCGTTGTGGTCACGCGTCGCCTGCCTGAGGTGGTCGAGGCACGCATGCGCGAATTGTTCGATATTCGCCTCAGCCCCGATGACAAGCCGATGAGCAGCGAGGCGCTGGCCGCCGCTTTGCGCGAAGCCGACGTCCTCGTTCCCACCGTCACGGACAAGATCGATTCCGGTCTCCTCGCCCAGGCCGGCCCGAACCTTCGCCTGATCGCGAATTTCGGCAATGGCGTCGACCATATCGACGTGGCGGTCGCACTGGAGCGCGGCATCACCGTCACCAATACCCCCGGCGTCCTCACCGAGGACACGGCCGACATGACGATGGCGCTGATCCTCGCTGTGGCGCGCCGCGTCGCTGAAGGCGCCCGGATCATTCCGGACGACAATTGGGACGAAGGCTGGTCCCCGACCTGGATGCTCGGCCGCCGCATCACCGGCAAGCGCCTCGGTATCGTCGGCATGGGGCGGATCGGTCAGGCCCTCGCTCGCCGCGCGAAGGCGTTCGGCCTGCAGATCCATTATCACAACCGGCGCAAGGCACCGGCGCAGATCGAGCGCGAGCTCGACGCGACCTATTGGGAATCCCTCGACCAGATGCTGGCGCGGGTGGACATCGTCTCGGTCAATTGCCCCCACACGCCCGCGACCTACCACCTCCTCTCGGCCCGCCGTTTGAAGCTGCTGAAGCCGGAGGCGATCGTGGTGAACACGGCCCGCGGCGAGGTAATCGACGAGACGGCCCTCGCGCGCCTGATCGAAGCGGGCGAGATATCCGCCGCCGGCCTCGACGTGTTCGAGCAGGAGCCGGCCGTGAGCCCGCGCCTCGTCAAGCTGGCGCGTTCTGGCAAGGTCGTGCTCCTGCCTCACATGGGCTCGGCGACGCATGAGAGCCGGACCGATATGGGCGAGAAGGTCATCATCAACATCAAGACCTTCATGGATGGACATCGTCCGCCGGACCGGATTCTGCCCAGCATGCTCTGAAGTCGCCGCCTCCGGCCCGGAGCCGGGTTTGCACGAGGCTTGCTAGTTTATCGATCTATGTGCATCGGCAGACCCAAGCCGTAGGAACGGTGCCATGTCCGATACGTTGACCGGCGCCGATAGATATCGTCGGGCGAGCGTCGCGCAGCGGTTAGAGTAGGAGCACCATGGCCGCGGAGACACAGTCGACCGAGGCAAACAGCGACGAGGCCGTGCCGTGCGACGATTTCCGTCGCTTCGCGGATTTCGTGCCTCTGATGATGTGGCGCTCCGATACCGAGGGCGGGGCGATCCACCACAACGAATGCTGGCTCGACTTCACCGGCCGGTCCCGCGACGACGAGCTCGGTCATGGCTGGCGGCGTGGCTTGCATCCAGACGATTTCGACCGGCACGCGGCGCTGGTCGAAGAGGCCTTCGCATCGCGCGCGCCGTACTCCATCGAGTTTCGCCTGCGCCGCCATGACGGTGCCTATCGCTGGCTGCTGAACAACGCCCGCCCTCTCACCGAGAACGGGACGTTCCAGGGCTATCTCGCCTCGTGCTTCGACATCACCGACCGCAAGCGCGCCGAGGAGCATGCCGAACACGCGCTCGTCGAGAAGGAGGCCCTTCTCGCGGAAGTGTATCACCGGGTCAGAAACAACCTCCAGGTGATGGTGAGCCTGATCGGCCTTTACGGCCGCGCCGCGCCGGCACCTTGCCGCGGCAGCTTCGAGGCGCTCGGCCAGCGCGTCCGCGCGATCGCCCTCGTCCAGCAGCATCTGCATGAGGCGCCACATATCGCCTCTATCGACCTGCGCGATTACCTCCACCGGCTCGCCTCCGGCCTCGGCCAGTTGCGGCGGGCCGGGCGGATCAGCGTGACGGTGGGAGGGCGCGGCACCAGCCTCGTCGAGCCGAGGACAGCCAACGCATTGGGCATGATCGTCGCCGAGGTCGTCGCCGAATGCCTCGACGCCACGTCCGATTCCGTGTCCTGCACGATCTCGATCACCATCGATGCCACGGCGGGCGCTCCGGTTCGGCTCACCATCGTTTCCGGCGGCGATCAGCCGGCTGCCAGCGTGGCGGATGTGCCCAATCTTGGCCCCCGGCTGGTGGCGGCCTATGCCGCACAGGCCGAGATCGCGGTGCGAGGCACCGGAACGCATTCGGATCCGATGGAGCTTCAACTGCCCGAAGCTCTGGTCCATCCCTCGGAATAACGGACTTTCGCGCCAGCGAGGGTCGCTTGGGTGGCCCCCGCTTCCTATATGGCTGCAACGGGCCGCGCCTTCACAGCGCGCCGTGTCGGCATTCGTAAGAGTTCAGCCCGCCATTATGCTTCCGCCCATCGAAACGATCATCGACAATTTCGAAATCCTCGACGACGGGCCGGACCAGCTCGAGTATCTGATGGAACTCGGCCGTGCCTTGCCGCCCTTCCCGGATGAACTGCTCACCGAGCAGAATCGAGTCCATGGTTGCGAAAGCCAGGTTTGGGTCGATTCTAACGTCGATCATTCGCAGCAGCCTCCGCGTCTGCATTTGAGAGGAACCAGCGACTCGTTCATCACCAAAGGATTGATCGCCCTGGTGATGGCCTTGCACGATGGAAAGACGCCGAAGGAGATCGCCCAAGTCGACGTTTTCCAGGTCTTCAAGCAGATCGGCCTTGGTGCCCACCTGACGTCGAAGCGCTCCAACGGAGTTCGGGCCATGGCCGAGCGTATCCACCGGGATGCCGCGCAACTGGCCGCCTGAGCCCTTCAGGCACGGTCACGCCATAGGCGCAGGCGTGACTGGCTAGGCCCTACTGCTTCCCGCTCCAGCCCGTAATGCTCCGCCAGCCGCGCCAGGGCGATACGGATGACGACCTTGGCCGAACGCGCCGGCCAACGGCGCTCGGCTTCAATCATCTCCAGACCTTTCACGAAGCCGCAGAGATCGATCAATAATCCGGACAGGTCGCTGCCTACCGCACTGAGTGCCGCGCGGACTCGCTGCCGGGCCGCCAGCATGGCGTCCGACCCAGCCGAGGGATCGCGCGGGCCCCCACCATCCACCTTGACCCCGCTCCAGTCCGAACCCATCCGGGGCATCAATGCCCCCATGGTCATGTCGCGTCGCAGCCGCTCGCCCGCCTCGAAACAGGCGGCGTCGATCAGGGGCGTCCCGTCCCGATCCCGCCGCCGGGCCATCCAGGCAAGTGGACTTTCCGATGTGTCGCGAACCGGTCGGCTCGGTTCCCCGCGGCCTTCGAGATCGAGATGCTGTGCGAGATAGGGGGTGTCCCGGCCGGCCCGTTCCCGCCGTAGCCTGGCCCGGCCCGCGGCGCTGATGGTCAGCCTGGCACGACGCCCGTCCGCCTGTTCGGCGAGATCGCAGGACAGGAGGGTCTGACCGGCCTGCGCGAGGTAGCGCCCGCGACTTACCGAGATCCCGTCGCCACCGTTGCGGACGATGATGTCTCCCTCGGTCAAAGGGTCCGCCAACGCGTAGGCCCCCTCCGCGTCGAGGGCCGTGAGAAGGCGGGCCGCGTCGCGGCCGAGTTCCGTCGGAACACTGACCGACACTGGTCGACGGCTGGTGCTGCGAGTTTGGCCGATCCGGGATATGTTCATGATATGTTCCCTAGCGCGTGACAGCAGGTGCCGCGTTGGCTCAGGGAATAATAAAGGAAAAATATCCTAGCGCAAGCGGCTTTTGTTCAGCGTCGCTCACGGGTACGAACGATCCCCGCTCCTGCGGAACGGGAAAAGGCCGGGCTGCGAGATTTCGCGAATGCCCGGCCGGTCGATTTACGCTGCTTCGTCGTAGGTCCCGTTGCGGGTCTGGCCGAGCCCGATCGCCTTGGCGAGGTCCGAACGAGCCTTGGCGTAGTTCGGGGCGACCATCGGGTAGTCCGACGGCAAGCCCCACTTCGCACGGTACTGTTCCGGGCTCATATCGTACTTCGCGCGAAGGTGGCGCTTGAGCGATTTGAATACGCGGCCGTCCTCGAGGCAGATGATGTGGTCGGCAGTCACCGACTTCTTGACGGGAACGGCAGGCTGCTGCGGGGCGGCTGCGACTTTGGCCTCGGTTTCCCCACTCGCGACCTGGGTCAGCGAGGCGTGGATCTTGGTAATGAGCTGTGCGAGCTCACCGACAGGCACAGGATTGTTACTCACATAGGCCGAGACGATGTCGACCGTCAGTTCAACGAAGTCGGCCGAATTCTCAATGTCGCTCATTGTCTAAACGGTTCCCTTAAGCACGATGCCGGTAACAGTCTGTTAAGTATGCGGGCGAGGAGCCAAGAGGCGTTTTGGCAAACCACGGCATTGACTTTCGGCATCGTGGCGTCACGCAGCGGTGTTCCATGATGATGGGCGATGGTAATCGCCATGTCAGTCATTTTATGATATTCAAGTTGGCCCTGCAAGACATAAGTCAAACCTCTGGATATGCCGAATCAAGATTTTTGAACAATAGTTCAATTCAGCGTGATCATGCATTGGCGCAAGTTTGACGTCACTTATGCATGCATGATCGGACGCATTCTGATTCCGCGCATTCCCGATCGGTTGACCGGTCTGGCACAGTTCGGCCGAAGACGGCAGGAAAAGACTTTCCGCTCCACCTTGCCCACAGCGTTCAGCTGGGACACATGCAGACATCGAAGGCGATCACGAGCCGAATTGATCGCCGCTACGCTATTCAGCCGACGATGTTTGGCAACCTTGCAGGTGTATCCATGGACGATCTTTTCCACCTGGAAAGCAAGTCGCCTGTCCCTGACGTGCGCCCGCACACATTCACGGTGCATGGCCGATCAATTTCCGACAATTATGCTTGGCTAAAAGCCGAGAACTGGCGCGACGTCCTGAAGGATCCTACTGCCCTTCCATCGGATATCCGCGAACATCTCAATGCTGAGAATGCTTATACGGAAGCCGCGCTCGGCGATCTCGAGCCCTTGCGGAAGACGCTGGTAGCGGAGATGCGCGGGCGCATCCGCGAGGACGATAGCGGCGTACCCGAGCCGGATGGTGCATTCGCCTATTACACCCGGCATCGCGAGGGTGGGCAGCATCCCCTCGTCTGCCGCCGGCCGCGCACAGTGGTGGTGATCCCCGGTCATGGGGCGGAGACGGCCGGTACGGGTGGGGCTGAGGAGGGCGAAGTCGTCCTGCTCGATGGTGACGAGGAGGGCAGGGGACTCGCCTTCTTCGAGCTCGCGGCGGCGGTGCATTCGGACGACCATGCTCGCCTTGCCTGGAGCGCGGATTCCAAGGGGTCCGAGCTTCACACGATCCGCGTCCGCGATCTCGGCACGGGACAGGATCTTCCGGACCGCGTCGAATCGACCACCGGCGAGGTGGTCTGGGCAGCGAATGGCCTGTCGTTCCATTACGTGGCCGTGGACGAGAACCATCGTCCCGCCCGCGTCATGCATCACGTCGTCGGGACGGACCAGTCCGCCGACAGCATGCTCTATGAGGAGCGCGATTCTGGCTTCTTCGTCCATATCGAGACGACCCAATCGCGCGATTACCTGGCCATCACGGCAAGTGACCACGAAACCTCGGAAGTGCATCTCCTCGATCGCCGGTCGCCGGATGCAACACTGCTATGCGTTCAACCGCGGGAGCCGCTGCTCATCTACTCCGTGGAGAATTGGGGGAACCACCTCTTCATTCTAACCAATGCGGATGGGGCTGAGGACTTCAAGATCGTCACCACCCGCATCGGTGCGTCGGGCCGCGCCAATTGGACCGATCTGATTCCACACCGGCGCGGTGTGATGATCCGCCACCAGCATGTCATCGCCCAGCATCTCGTGCGTCTCGAGATTGAGAATGCCCGGCCCCGCATCGTCGTCCGCGATACGCAGGGCAACGAGCACATCGTGGCCTTCGCCGAGGAAGCCTATTCCCTCGGCCTCCAGCCGGGCCATGAATTCGAGACGGCGGTGATCCGGTTCACCTATTCGTCGATGACGACGCCGGCCGAGACCTACGACTACGATTGTTCGACCCGCGCCCGTCAGTTGCGCAAGCGCCAGACCATCCCCAGCGGGCACGATCCCGCCGCCTATGTGACACGCCGGATTTTCGCCACGGCACCGGACGGAGAGAGCGTGCCGATCTCGCTCCTCCACCGTCGTGACCTCGTCCTCGACGGCTCGTCTCCGCTGCTACTCTATGGCTATGGCTCCTATGGCACCCTGATGCCGGCCGCGTTCCGCACCAACCTGCTGTCGCTGGTGGATCGCGGCTTCGTCTACGCCATCGCCCATGTGCGCGGCGGAACGGAGAAGGGCTGGCACTGGTACATGGACGGCAAGCGGGCCAAGAAGCCCAACACCTTCTCGGACTTCGTCGCCTGCGGTCGCGCCCTGGCGGACGCCGGATACACGACGTCGGGGCGCATCGTCGCCCATGGCGGATCGGCTGGGGGGATGCTGATGGGGGCTGTGGCCAACCTCGCGCCGGACCTCTTCGCCGGGATCGTCGCAGACGTGCCCTTCGTCGACGTGCTCAACACCATGCTCGACGGCGACCTGCCGCTGACCCCGCCGGAATGGCCGGAATGGGGCAATCCGGGCGCGAGCGTCGAGGATTTCGAGAGCATCCTGTCCTACTCGCCCTACGACAACGTCTCGGCGCAGAACTACCCGGCGATCCTGGCGCTCGGCGGCCTCACCGACCCGCGCGTGACCTATTGGGAGCCGGCGAAATGGGTGGCGCGCCTGCGCGCCACCATGACCGGCGGCGGCCCCGTCCTGATGCGGATCAACATGGAAGCCGGCCATGGCGGGGCGGCGGGACGCTTCGACCGGCTGGAAGAAGTGGCCCTGATCTATGCCTTCGCCCTTCGGGCGGTGGGGCTGGCTGGTGGTAGCGAGAGCCTGCAGCCGTGACGGCCTTCATCCGAACCGCTGCCGCCGCCGGGTGCCTCCTGGCGACGCTGGTGCCGGCCGCGGCAGCGGACAGGACGGTGGCCCTCGAGGTTCCCCCCGATCTCGTCAAAGATCTGTCGGCGATGCCGCGGATCGACAACCCCGTCGACGACGCCGAGCGGCGGATCAACGCCGCCGTTCAGCGCCTAGACGGAGCGGCGCGTAAAGCCGCGGCCGAGTGTCTGGCGCAGGGAGGCAAACATGCCGATTACGGCCGGCATATCGACGTGACGATGCGGGGCCCCCGCTTCCTTAGCTACACGATGACGGACAGCGCCTTCTGCGGCGGCGCACATCCCAATACCGGCACCTCGGCAATCGTCTACGACCTCGTTTCCGGTGCTCCCGTCGATTGGACCGCGCTGCTTCCGCCCGCTCTCACCGGCAAGGTCGCGCTCCAGACCGAGATGGATGGAAGCAGGATGGTGTCCCTGTCCTCGAAGCGGCTCTTCGACCTCTACCTCAAGGCTTATCGCCCCAGGACCGGTCAGGCGAAGGCGGATGCCGACGACGACGAGTGCCGGGAGGCGGTATCGACGCAAGATGGCGATGGGCCGCCTGCGATGACTGTCTGGCTCGATGCGAAGGCGGGCGGCCTCGCAGTCCAGTTCGACCTCGCCCATGTCGTCCAGGCCTGCGCCGACGTGGAGGTCATTCCCCTCGCTACCCTCAAAGCCGAGGGCGCCAATGCCGTGCTGACCGACGCAATCGTGGCGGCCCGGGCCGCGCTGCCTGTTCCCTGATCGTCTTCGTTCCTGAAACCGGCCGCGATCAGGGCTGCGGTGCGGGCGGTTCGACAGCTCGGCCTGGAAGGACATCCGGGGCCGGTACGCCATCGGCGGCGCGGCGAGCGGCATCGTCTTGGCTCGGTGCGAGTGCGCGAATGCGCGCCTGACGGGCAGCTTCCTCGGCGGCCGCCTTCTCCGCCGCGGCTTTGTCGGCCGCCGCCTTGATGGCAGCGGCTCGGGCCTTGTCCATCTCGATCCTGGCGCGACGCCGCTGGCGCTCGATTTGATCGGCCTCGAACACTTCGATCTTATCGAGTTCGCGCTGCAGGACTACAGCGGCGAGGCCGGTGGTCAGGGGCCCGGTATCGACACTGCGGTCGGGCTTCGTGAGCGGGCCGGAATAGGAGAGCTGTATCGAGGGAATCCCTCCGGTCCAGCCCTTCGGAGCGCCGCCACCCGTCAATGTCCCGCGTGCATCGAACCGCCCCGTCGTCAGGTCGACGGAGAGGGTGCCGGCCCAGCGCGGTCCGCCGAGATCGAAGGTGAGGGGCGCGGCACGCAGTGAGCCGCCCGAGAGGGTCGCGGGTGCCTTCACCGTTCCCTTCACTGCCATGGGCGCGGCGGCGAGCTCCTCGGCCACCAGGGACTGGAGCCGTCCCTCCCGGAGCGGATCGTCTTCCGCGAGCGCCTTGGCCAAAGCGCGCTCGATCCCGCCCGGATCGCCGCCGGGAAGCACCAGATCGGTAAGGCTGAGATCGCCGCTTCCGCCCAGATTGTTCGCCATGTTCGCGAGGCTCTGGCCCGAAGCGCCGAAGCGAAGGGTCGCGCTGGCCCGGCCGGAGATCGGTCCCGGACCGACGAGGTCCGCGATGGAGGCGTCGCTCAGGCTGCCTTCCCCGGAGATCGCTGCCGCGCCACCCTGCCGGGACAACGTGATGTTGCCGACGAGGCGTCCCCTGGCGAGACGTCCGTTGACGTCGCGAATCGTGAGGACGCCGTTGTCGAGCCGGGCACCGAAAGCCGCCCCTTCGGCGGTGAAGCGCCGGCCGAGATCGAGCTTATCCACCCTGACGTCGAGGTCGATGGGCGGTCTGACGGCCGGCGCTGCGCCGAACCGTGCGCCGTCTCCGGCTTCCGGTTTCTTCGCGTCGGGCGGGACGATCAGGGAAGCGGCGAGCCACGGCAGCGAGAGCCGGCCGAGCGCGACGCTGCCGAAGATGTCGCCGGCGGGCGATCGGTTGACATTGGCGAGAACCGTGGCCCCCGCGATCCGCCCGGTGACGTCGGCATGGGCATCGCGTCCGGCCCGCGACAGACCGACGAGCAGTTCCGCCGGCATCGGCGAGGGTAGGGCATCCGTGCTCCCGGCGAGAATGAGGAAGGGCGCGAGATCCGGCGTCTTCAAAAGGATCTCGCCGGCTTCCGGCGGGGTCTGGCCCGGACCGGGCACGACCGGCTTCACCGTTGCGAGCGTGAGGTCGGCGATGGTGCCGGAGATATCGAGGCCGAGGGCCGGAACCGAGCCGTCGGGCGCGGGCTGACCGCGTGCTCCGCTGATGTGCAGGGCGGCCGGCTTGCGCAGGGCGGCCATGTCCTCGCGCTCGAACCAACGTCCGGCGAGCGGCGTCGTCAGATCGAGGGACAGGCTGTCGATACGCCCGCCCCGCGAGAGCAGGTCGAGTCCGAGGCTGCCGCCTGCGGCTGTTCCGTTGGCGCTGGTGCGCAGGGTGTCGGCGGCAGCCGCCTCGCGCTCAAGGGTCACGGCGAGGTCGAGGCTGCCCGCCCGCAGGAAGCCGGGGATCATCCGAGCCTCGGCGATCCACGTCCGGTCGAGAAGGGCGATGAGGGGGGCGGCCACCGGCGCCCACATCCGGCCCGCGATACGGCCTGACCCGTCCGGCGCGATCCGGCCCGACAGCTTGGCGTTGGCGCCGGCGAGGTCGGTGACGTCGAGGCTGCCGACGTTCAGGCTCGCTCCGTCCGACTGGATGCTGGCGGCGATGGTTCCGTTGCCCGAATGGGCCCCGGCCGGCCCGTAGCGCACGTCCCGCGCCTGGATCGTCAGGCCGAGGTCGTGGTCGTGAAGGCCGGACAAGGCGCTGCCGAAGGAAGGCAGAGCTGCGACATCGATTCCTTGCGCCGAAAGCTGAGCATCGAAGCGCCCGCGCCCGCCCGATTCGGCTTGGGTATAGCGGGCATTGCCGGTGATCCGCGCCTCGCCGAGGGAGAGCCGGAGGTTTCGCAGTGACGAGGACGGGCTCGCCGTCGAGACGTCCGCGGATGCCTGAATCGGGCGCCCGTCCATCACCGCGACAGCCGGGCCGCCGAGGCCGAACTTGCGCAGGTACCGCCCGAACCCGTCGGAGGCGGCGGCATCCAGGGAGACGTTGCCCGTGAAGCGCAGGGCCGGTTGCGTATCGACCTCTCCGGATGCGGTGAGGGCGGTGTTGCCCGGCGCCGTCACCGAGAAGCGCCGAAGCGCGAGGCCTCCCGTCCGGTCGAACGTGCCGGACAGCTGGAGATTCGTCCATTCGTCGAGGCCGAGGCCGATGCTTTCGAGGGCGAGGTCAAGATCGACCATCATCGGAAGTTCGGATCCGGCGCGGGGCATCCCGCGCGCCAGCATGGCCTGGCCTGCCGTTGAAATCAGGAAGGCATCGAGGTCGAGGCGGCGCGCCTCCAGGGTCAGTGCTGCCCGCCAGGAGCGCAGATCGATTCGTCCGGTTCCGGCCAGTCGCATGGCCTGACCGCCGGGATCGATTTCGGCCTTCACGTCGGAGAACCGCACCACCGGTCCCCGCGCCTTGAACGTGCCGCCCAGGGAGAACGGCAGGTAGGCGCCCGCCACCTGAACCGGCGGCCCGACCACGACCCGCGCCGATCCCTCCGCCTTCGGAATCATCGCACGCAGCTGGCTACCCTGTGCGGGAGCCTCGCCGGGCACAGGTTCGAGTCGGATACGAGTGTCGGCCTCGAAGCGCGGACGGGTATCGCCGCCGCCGGAGAACTTCACGGCGACGCTGCCGTCCTCGGCGGGTTCGCCGGTGGCGATCCGGAAGGCGACCGCGCCGCTCGTCCCCTCGATCCGCCAGGGGCCCAGGAGCCGGGGCGCCGAGAGATGCACGGTCTCGGCCCGCACCTGATCGGTGCGGCCGCTCTGCGGGACGACGGTCGTGAGGATGACCTGTCCGATGGACAGGTCCTCGATGGCGAGATCCTGGTCGGCGAGCGTCTGATAGAGATCGGCGGGAAGGCGGACCGCGTCGTCGTCGCTGATCGGGAGCTTGATCTCCGCACGCCCGATCCGCGTCTCGGTGAAGCGGACCTCACCCGTCAGCAGCGGCGTGAGACCGATCTCGGCCTTGACGAGCGAAAGATCCAACGCCGGCTTGTCGGCCTGTCCGCCGATGCGCAGCCGATCGACGCTCAGTTGCGGCGAGGGGAGAAGCCTGACGGCGATCCGTCCTTCGGTCCGCGCGTCGAGACCGAGCGACCTGCCGATCGTCCGGTCCACCAATGTGCGGTAGCTCTCCCAAGCCACGAGGGGCGGGACCGCCAGGGCCGCGACGAGGATCAGGATGACGGCGCCCGCCAGCGCGGTCAGGATGTCTCGCACCGTCTTGGTTTCCGCCTCGCTCCGGCCCGGTCTCCGGGACTGCCTTGGGGCGGGCACGTTGTCTCACCGGACGTCATGCCCGGTCGTGCCCCCACCCTATGCGGCATAGCACAAGGTGACCGGTTCCGCGCCAGAGGCGTTTCTCGCGGTCAACAGCTGCCGGGCATGCCTTCCGGAGCCGATCCAGTCAGCGACGTGGCGTCAGTCCCGAGCCGATCGGGGCCGGACGGGTGACTTCGTTGCGCTGCATCTGCATGCGGATCTGATTGTTCTCGAATTGCTGCTGATGCCGGACGCCGCGAATCTCGCTTTGGGTCGCGAGCCGGTCGTTGGTTTCGTTGAGTGATCGCGTGCCGGGCGACTGGGCCAGGGCGGGGGATAGGCCGGCGACAACGGTCAGCATCGAGATGGCGGATAGGGCGGTACGCATGGAACGTCCTCTGGTGATGATGTTCACGGTATGGTGAGACGACGCCCGAGAGGAAACCGTGGTTCCCCTCCCGGCCACCCATCTGGGGCCTACCTTTTGTCCCAACCCTCGACGTCGTTCGCGTTTTGGTCCAGGGAAGCAACATGAAACAGCATCCCGACGCGACGACGGCCCCTGTGCCGGCGCCGGCCTCCGGCGTGGCGGCCGAGGCCGCGCAGACCTCTATCGCCGCGCGCGCCATGGCCTCCCTCAGGCCACAGGGTTCGCCTTATCTCGAAGGGCTGAATCCCGAGCAGCGCCGCGCCGTCGAGACGACGGAAGGACCGGTCCTCGTCCTCGCTGGTGCAGGCACCGGCAAGACGCGGGTGCTCACCACGCGAATCGCCCATCTGGTTTCGACCGGCAAGGCGCGGCCTTACGACATCCTGTCGGTGACCTTCACCAACAAGGCCGCCCGCGAGATGAAGCACCGGATCGGTGCCCTCATCGGCCCGGCCGGCGAGGGGATGCCCTGGCTCGGCACCTTCCATTCCATCGGTACCAAGATCCTGCGCCGGCACGCCGAGATGGTGGGACTGAAATCGGATTTCACCATCCTGGGGATGGACGACCAGCTGCGCCTGATGAAGCAGGTCATCGTCGACCAGAACATCGACGAGAAGCGCTGGCCCGCCCGCGCCCTGTCCTCGGCCATCGACGGGTGGAAGAACCGCGGCCTCCTGCCGGAGCAGGTCCCCCCCGGCGAGGCGGGGGCCTTCGCCTTCGGCAAGGGCGGCGCGCTCTACACCGCCTATCAGGCCCGGCTCCTGACCTTGAACGCCGCTGATTTCGGCGATTTGCTGCTGCTCTGCCTCAAGCTGTGGCGCGAGAACCCGGACGTGCTGGCGAATTACCAGCAGCGCTTCCGCTACATCCTGGTCGACGAGTACCAGGACACCAACGTCGCCCAGTATCTCTGGCTGCGCCTTCTGGCGCAGGGGCACCGCAACGTCGCCTGCGTGGGCGACGACGACCAGTCGATCTATGGCTGGCGCGGGGCGGAGGTCGACAACATCCTGCGCTTCGAACACGATTTCCCCGGTGCGGCCGTGGTGCGGCTCGAGCGCAACTACCGCTCCACCGGTCATATTCTCTCCGCCGCATCCGGGCTCATCGCCAAGAACGAAGGCCGCCTCGGCAAGACCCTGCGCACCGAAGACGTGGCCGGCGAGAAGGTGACTGTGTCGGGCGCCTGGGATTCGGAGGAAGAGGCGCGCCAACTCGGCGAATCGATCGAGAGCCTGCAGGCCAAGCAGCATCCGCTTTCGGAGATCGCTGTGCTCGTGCGCATCTCGGCCCAGATGCGCGAGATCGAGGACCGCTTCGTTCAGCTCGGTCTGCCCTACCGCGTCATCGGTGGACCACGATTCTACGAACGTGCCGAAATTCGCGATGCGCTGGCCTATCTGCGTGTCACTATGAACCCGGCGGACGACCTCGCTTTCGAGCGCATCTTCAACACCCCCAAGAGGGGCCTGGGCGACGCTACCCTACAAATCCTGCATGGCTATTCGCGTTTGCAGCGCGTGCCGCTGCTCCAGGCCGCTCGAAGCCTGATCGAGACCGACGAGTTGAAGCCGCGCGCCCGCTCGGGCGTCCGCGCTTTGGTCGAGAGCTTTTCGCGGTGGGCGCGGATGGTCGGTACCCAGCCGCATTCGGAAGTGGCTCAAACCATTCTGGAGGAATCCGGCTACACCGAGATGTGGCAGAAGGACAAATCCGCCGATGCCGCCGGGCGTCTCGAAAACCTCAAGGAGTTCGTGCGCTCCATGGAGGAATTCCCCGACATGGCTGCCTTCCTCGAACATGTCTCCCTCGTGATGGAGGCGAGCGAGCAGGAAGGGGCGGATCGGGTCTCCTTGATGACCCTGCATGCGGCCAAGGGGCTCGAATTCGACACCGTGTTCCTGCCCGGCTGGGAGGACGGATTGTTCCCGAACCAGCGGGCGCTCGACGAGAGCGGCCGCGCCGGGCTGGAGGAGGAGCGCCGTCTCGCCCATGTGGGCCTGACCCGCGCCCGCAAACGCGCCAAGCTGTCCTTTGCGGTGAACCGGCGCATCCATGGGCTGTGGTCCTCGACGGTGCCGAGCCGGTTCATCGACGAGTTGCCCGCCGACGCCGTCGACGTGGTCGACGCCCCGGCGCATTTCTCCGCCGGCGCCTCGCGCTTCGACCGCAACCCGGCGCCGTTCGGTTCCTCCTACGCGACGCCGGGCTGGCAGCGGGCGCAAGCCAACACTGCCGGCAACCAGGAGTTCGGAGGCGGGAATCGGCAAGCTTTCGGACGGTCCTCGCCGCCCGGACGAGGCAATGGTGGCCCTCGCCAGATCGAAGGCGAGCTCGTGGCAAAGTCGACAGGTGCGCCGTCCGCGTTTTCGGATGGTATGCGAGTCTTCCACACCAAGTTCGGCCCCGGCAACGTGGCAGCCGTCGATGGTAACAAGCTGACCGTTGACTTCGATAAGGCCGGCCGCAAGATGGTTCTCGACAGCTTCATCCAGCCCGGCTGAAGCACCCTGCCGGCTCCACGCTCGATAAGCGATGTGGTCCGGCCGGTTCAGCCCTTCAGCAGGGCAGGAGTGTCATGGTCGAGATGGATGCGCCGACATCCCGCCCTCTCCAGCCGCATGACCCGCTTCAACTGTCGCCGCCGAGTCTTCCGAGAGATATTCAGCCACACACTCAAGAATTCGCGCTGTCACGCCCCTGTCGCGACGGGAGCGGCATGGTGCGTGCGTAGGTGATTCGTGGGTCGCGCATGCGGGGCCCGCATCATCTTCGAGGCCAGTCGTCCACAGGCGTCGTGGCGACATCCGGAACTGAAAGACCTGCTCTCGAATTGGCGTAGTGTTGATAAAAGTAGCCGTGCAGGAAAAGTTATCGAGGTTAAAAGACGTCAGCAGGTCGAAGATCAGTTAAACCCTAGTTGGCAAGTCCAGTTGGAGTGTTGATCGATGAAAAGACGGCGCACGCGACTTGAGCTGGTAGAAGACCGCCCGGTGCGGCTGCACCGCACCCGGTTCGACGACGAGCGTAACCTGGCCCCGATCCAACCGCTCACGGAGCGACAGGCCGAGTATTTGGACGCTCTCGCCGTCAACAAGCAGGTCATCGTTCTCGGCCCGGCCGGTACTGGTAAGACCTACATTGCTGGAACCCGCGCCGCGGATCAGCTTCGCCAGCGCCGCATCTCCAAGGTCATCATCACCCGCCCCAACGTCCCCGCTGGCCGCTCGCTCGGGTTCTTCCCAGGCAGCTTAGAGGAAAAAATCGCGCCTTGGGTGACCCCGCTCACCGAGACCATGAAGGAGCGAATGGGCGACGCCGCCTACGAGATCGCCATGAAGACCGGCGACATCGAGGTGGTCCCCTTCGAAGTGATGCGCGGACGCACCTTCAAGAACTGCCTCGTGATCCTCGACGAGGCGCAGAACACCACCACCGCCGAAATCAAGATGTTCCTCACCCGGATCGGCGACGATTGCCAGGTCATTATTAATGGCGACGTGTCCCAGACCGACCTGCGCGAGACGTCGGGCCTCAGGACCGTGATCCATCTCGTCAAAAGCCGCATGATGCCGATCCCGATCGTCGAATTCACCCTCGACGATATCGTCCGTTCAGGCATTTGCGCGGAATGGGTACGGGCCTTCGAGGAAACGAAACTCTGACTTGAGTGTTATCAGCGGCGGGTCGAACCGGACCCGGCCCCCCCCCCCCCCCCCCCCACGTCTCGGCGTGCGGCAATCATCTCCCCGGCGCCAGTGGGGGAGATCAATCCGAGCGCGGAGCTCGGGTCAAAGAGAACGGAAACGCCCGATGAGAAAATTGATCTTCGCGCTCGCCATGGTCGGAAGCCTCGGCGCAGCCGGCCTCGCCACGAGCGCTTCGGCCGCCCCCGGCGCCCCGATGGGTGTGACCTCCTCCGAGACCGTCACTCCCGTGCGTATGCACCATGCTGAGCGCCGCATGCATCGTCGGATGCACCGCCGTCACCACATGCGCATGCACCGCCACCACATGCGTCACCGGATGATGCATCACCGCCGCATGCACCGGATGTGATCGCAGCAGCGATGTGAATGTGAAAGGGCCCCGATCGGGGCCCTTTTTTGTGCGACGACCATTAGAGAGTGCTGCCGTTCAGAGCTTCGGTGTGGCCGCCGTGGCTTTCACCGATGTTTCCTTGAGCGCGGCATCCTTGGCCGGAGGCGTCTTGGCAACAGGTGACGGCGCACCGCTCGTCGTGGCCTTGCCGGTTTTCACGGGGTCGGCGGCGATCTTGGCCTTCTGTCCCACGGCGCCGGTCACTGTCGGCACCGTGATCGCATGACCAGTATGGGGCGCTTTGCCAGCCTTCGGTGCCGTCTGGATCGTTTCCGGCGCGGATGCGACAGCCGGGATCGTGGCGGCATTGGCCGATGGGGTCGCGGGCGTCGGTGAAGCCTTCGCGGTGAAGAGGCTGCCGAGAACCTTTGTGTAGGCAGGTGAATCCGCGTCGGCATCGGCCACCATGATGCGCGCCGTCGCTGCCGGCTTCTGCGGTTCGGACGCCGCATCCGTCTTCGCGACGATGCTGCCGGACTTGGTCTTGTCGGCCCCCGGCTTGAGGGCGGCCGCAGCGGCCTTGGTCGGGATCGGAGCTTCGGCGGCGGCAAGCATCACCGGCCGTCCCTTGGCATCCACCTCGACCTCGCGCTCGCCGGCCGCCAGGCTCTCGGGCCGGCTCACCTCACCGAGATGATGGCGCGCATATTCCTTGGGGTCGTAGGGGGCCTCCGGCTCTTCCTTCTTCGTCAAATTCGCGAAGGCCATCGTCGAGGCGGGCGGCTGCGGCCGGAAGACCGGATTCTGGCCACCATCGTCATAGACGACACGCGTCGCGGGCGTGCCTTTGGCGACGAGCTCGGCAATGTCGTGGTTGTCCCGCGCCCGTTTCTCGGCAACGAGCGTATCCACCTTCGGCGAGCACGAGCCGGCCGCCACATCCTGTCCGCCGAAGACGTAGCGTGTGCCGCAGACGTTCACGCGCGGCTCTTCGCGAAGGGCCTCGAAATAATCCGAGCCTTCCTTCAGGTTCTTCCAGAACGGCGCGTTCGGGTCGTTGCGGTACTTAGCGAAATTCGTCGCCGTCATCCGGAACGGGTAGGATTGGAACTGGAACGCGCGCTGCCCGCCGGCGAAGGAATCGCGGGCCAGGGCGTAGATCTCGCCCATCGATTCGTCGGTCATGGCGAAACAGCCCGAGGACGAGCAGGTGCCGTGCACCATGATGTAATTGCCCGTCCGCCCGTTGGCCCGGTCGTACGTGTTCGGGTAGCCGGTATCGAAAGAGAGATAATAGGACGAGTTCGGGTTCATTTGCCCCGGTGTCACCGTGTAGAAACCCTCAGGGGCCTGCCGGTCTCCCTGCTTGGTCTTGGGGCCGAGCTGGCCCGACCAGCGGCAGATCGGGAAGGTCTTGAGCAGCGCGTATTGGCCGTTCGCGCCACGCTTCCATACCTCCATCTCCGCTTCCTTCTTGAAAGCGCGGATCAGGATGGGGTCGTTCGTCGCCATGCCCTTCTGCGCCATGAGCGCCAAGGTTTTCGCGGGGACGGGAGTCAGGGCCCGCAACGGGACGCCGCCGCCCATCGAGCCGTCCTGGCAAGCGGTGAGGGAGAGAGCGAGCGCAACGATACCGGCAGCCGTAGCCAGGCGTAGAGCCAGCGGGCGCAAAGCCATGGGGAACCCCGTCCTCATTCATGCGCTCGCGGGATCTCGCCCGTCGAACGCCACTCCCCAACCCAATAGCGTCGTTAAACTTACCCGGTTGTTACCGCAAGAAGACGCAAATGGCCGGCTCGTGAGGATGTGGATTTCGGTGGCTTCCTCATTGTGGGCAACACCTTGCCGCAAAGTGTCGTCGAGCCTCGACTTTCAGGCATGCCAGTCGGAGAGCAATCGACTTGATTCCGCTGGTATTTCTCTGTGCGATGCGCCGTAGGCCCGTCGTCATAGCGGGGCTTCACGACCAGTCCCGAGGCGGGATTTAACAAACTCTTCAACGGTTCCGCATGAGGGGTGCGCTAAAACGACGCATCAGAGTTTGCGGCCGATATCGAGGAACTTCGCGGCCCGGCGGTCTCGAATCTCGTCGGGGCTCAGACCATCGAATTCGGCCAGGGCCTTGGCCACGGCCTTGCCCGTATTGGCGATGGCTGCCTCGCGGCCGCGGTGGGCGCCGCCGGTCGCCTCCGGGATGATGCCATCGATGATGCCAAGGCGCAGCAGATCCTGCGCAGTGATCTTCATGGCGGTGGCCGCATCCGCCGCACGGCCCTGATCGCGCCAGAGAATAGAGGCCGCACCCTCCGGCGAAATCACACCGTAGATCGCATGTTCGAGCATGAGTACGCGGTTGGCGGTGGCAAGCGCGATGGCACCGCCCGAGCCGCCTTCGCCGATGACGACGGCGACATTGGGCACGCCGAGGGCGAGACAGGCCTCGGTGGAACTGGCGATGGCCTCGGCCTGCCCACGCTCCTCCGCCTCGATGCCAGGGAACGCGCCGGCCGTGTCGACGAAGGCGAGGACGGGAAGGCCGAACCGATCGGCCAATTCCATCAGCCGCACCGCCTTGCGGTAACCCTCGGGCTTGGCCATCCCGAAATTGTGGCGCAGGCGGCTCTCGGTGGAGGAGCCCTTCTCCTGGCCCAGCACGCAGACGGCTCGGCCCTCGAAACGGCCGAAACCGGCGACGATGGCCTGGTCTTCGCCGAAGGTGCGGTCGCCTGCCAGGGGAGTAAACTCGGTGATCAGCCCGGCGCAGTAGTCGATGAAGTGCGGCCGCTGCGGGTGGCGTGCCACCTGCGTTTTCTGCCAGGGCGTCAGCGTGGCGTAGATGTCCGACAGGGCGGCGGCGGCCTTGCCCTCGAGCCGGCCGACCTCTTCGCTGATGGAGACCGCACCGTCGCGGGCGGCCATGGTCCTCAGCTCCTCCAGCTTGGATTCGAGCTCGGCCACCGGCTTCTCGAAATCGAGATAGGAGCGCGTCACCGACATCGGTCAGAGATCCTTGTTCGTCGCCATTGGTGCGCCGGGATGCCGTGTCGGAGACAACGGCGACGGAAGGCGTCCGGGGCGGGCGGGAAAAGCCGCGATTGGCCGGGGGTGTTGGCGAAGGAACACCGCCTGTCAACCATCCTGGCTCTCAGAGCCGGCCTTCGCCCTACACGACGATAGCCTTAAGCTTGGCCTTGGGTCATGGTGCCGTCATCGTTCGGCGTCCACTCTCCAGCCTCTGTGTATGGCGTCTGGGACGCTATGGAGAGGTCCGCGCCCGTGATAGCGTTTCCCAGCGGCGAATCCCACGTCCTCGTACTCCAGGGCGGTGGCGCACTCGGCTCCTACCAGGCCGGCATCTACGAGACGCTGGCGGCCGAGAACATCCTGCCCGACTGGGTGGCGGGTATCTCCATCGGCGCGATCAACGCGGCCCTGATCGTCGGTAATCCGCCCGAGCGCCGCGTCGAGCGGCTGAGGGCGTTCTGGGAGCAGGTCTCGTCCGGCGTGATGGGCTCACCCTGGTTTCCCGGCGAGAAGGCGCGTGCGGCCTTCAACGAGGCCAGCGCCAACTGGATCGCCACTTTCGGCGTCCCCGGTTTCTTCACGCCACGCGTTCCCCCGGCGACGTTCTATCCGCCCGGCGCCCCGGAGGCGCTGAGCTATTACGACACCGCTCCGCTCAGGGCGACGCTGGAGCGGCTGGTTGATTTCGACCTCATCAACGAGGGGCGCACCCGGCTCAGCATCGGAGCCGTCAACGTGCGCACCGGCAATTTCGTTTATTTCGACAATCGCTGCGACCGCATCACGCCCGAGCACATCATGGCGTCGGGGGCATTGCCGCCGGGTTTCCCGCCGGTGACCATCGACGGCGAGCAATATTGGGACGGCGGCATCGTCTCGAACACGCCGCTGCAATACATCCTCGACGAGGAGCGCAGCCGTGACCTCGTGGTCTATCAGGTCGATCTCTTCGCCGCGCGCGGGCCGATGCCCCGCACCCTGGTCGAATCGGCCGAGCGCGAGAAAGACATCCGCTTCTCGAGCCGCACGCGGCTCAACACCGACAAGAACCTCGAAGCCCGCCGCGCGAAAGCCGCGTTCCGACGGCTGGCCGAGAAGCTGCCGCCCGAGCTGATGAGCGACGAGGACGTCGCCTACCTGCGCCAGGTCTCCCACGCCAATTTCACGACCGTGATGCAGCTGATCTACCGGCGGAAAGCCTATGAGGGAAACTCGAAGGATTACGAGTTCTCTCGCGCCACCATGCTGGAGCATTGGGCGGCGGGTGCCGGTGACATGCGCCGCTCTCTGCGCTCTCCAGCCTGGTGCGACCGAGTGCACGACGAAACCGGCGTAGCCGTGTTCGACCTGACGCGGGACGCCCGCGACTGACGTCATCCCGACCGCTTCATCCCGGAGGCCCATACGCCATGACCCGTGACGAGATCCTGCAAGTTCCCTCGATGCCCGCCTTCAGTCCGAGCTATCCGCGCGGGCCGTATCGGTTCCTCAGGCGCGAATACCTCATCATCACCTACGAGACCGATGCCGAGGCCCTGCGCCGGGCGCTGCCCGAGCCGCTGGAGCCCCACCCCGAGAACCTCGTCTATTACGAGTGGATGAAGATGCCGGATTCCTCCGGGTTCGGCGATTACGAGGAGAGCGGATCGGGCGCCGTCGCCACCTATAACGGCGAGGCCTGCAACTTCTCGATCCAGATGTATCTCGACGACGAGCCGCCGATCACCGCTGGCCGCGAGATCTGGGGCTTCCCGAAGAAATGGGGCGTGCCTCGCCTCAAGGTGATGAAGGACACGCTCACCGGCACGCTCCATTACGACGAGGAGCGCGTTGCGATGGGCACCATGACCTACAAGCACAAGAGCCTGGAGAACGAGCTCGACACGGTGAAGGCCGGCCTCGGCCGCCTCAACGTCAACCTCAAGCTCCTTCCCGACGTGACCGGCGCGCCGAAGGTGGCCCAGCTCGTCGGCTATCGCTTGGAGAACATCACCGTTCACGGCGCCTGGGACGGCGAGGCGCGCCTCGACCTGATCCCGCACGTGAATTGTCGGGTCGCCGACCTGCCGGTGAAGCGCATCGTCGGCGGCCGGCACATGATCGTCGACTTCACCTTGCCCTACGGGCAGGTGCTGCACGACTATCTCGCCTGATCGCCCAGATGACCCGAGAGGCTTCCATGATCCTGACATCCAAGACCGCCATCGTCACGGGGTCCACCAGCGGCATAGGCCTCGCCTATGCCCGCGCCTTCGCCAAGGAGGGCGCCAACGTCGTCATCAACGGCTTCGGCAAGCCAGAGGATATCGAGAAGGAGCGCGCCGGGATCGAGGCGGATTTCGGTGTGAAGGCCGCCTATTCCCCGGCCGACCTGACGAAGCCCGGCGAGATCGAGGGATTGATCCGCCTTGGCGAGGAGACATTCGGCTCGGTCGACGTGCTCGTGAACAATGCCGGCGTCCAGTTCGTTTCGCCGATCGAGGATTTCCCGCCCGAGAAATGGGAGCAGATCATCGCGCTCAACCTCTCCTCGGCCTTTTACACCATGCGATACGCCATCCCCGGAATGAAGGCGCGGGGATGGGGCCGCATCATCAACACCGCTTCGGCCCATTCCCTCGTGGCCTCACCGTTCAAGTCGGCCTACGTTTCGGCCAAGCACGGCATCGCCGGCCTGACTAAGACCGCCGCCCTCGAACTCGCCACCCATGGCATCACCGTGAACTGTATCTCGCCAGGCTATGTCTGGACGCCGTTGGTGGAGGCGCAGATCCCCGACACGATGAAGGCACGGGGCATGACCAAGGAGCAGGTCATGAACGACGTACTGCTGGCGGCCCAGCCGACCAAGCAGTTCGTCACGGTGGAGCAGGTGGCGGCCCTCGCCGTGTTCCTGTGCAGCGACGGTGCGAGTCAGATCACCGGCGCCAATATCCCCATGGATGGCGGTTGGACCGCGCAGTAGCGCGCAGCGAAAAGCCCGCCCCGTCGGCATGACGGGACGGGCTCGTTTCAAGCGGATCTGGTGTTCAGCGGCGGCCGTGCAGGAGCAGGGCGAGGCCGTAGCCGACGGCTCCGGCGATCACGAGGGCGATGAGCGGGTTCTCTTCGACACGGCTCTCCACGGCGCGGGCGCCATCGCGAACGTAGCTGCCGCCGCGGTCATAGGCATCGCCGGCATAGTCGGAGACGTTGCCGGCCACATCGCGAAGGGTGTCCTTGGCCTGACCGTAGACCTCCTGGGCGCGGCCCTCCGCCTCGCGGTAGCGGCCTTCCGCCGAGGTCCGCGACGATCCGACGGCATCGCCGACGGCGCTCTGCACGCGGCCGCCGAGGTCCTTGGCCGTCCCGACGACTCGATCCGTATCAACCATGGGTCAACTCCTTCAGAATCGCAGATGCGTGAGCGGCGCTCCCAAGGCGGCGCCCGCATCCGATGGTCACAGAACGTGCGAACCGGCCAAGCGCACCATCGCAAGACAACTTTCTTGAGCGAGCCGTTTACGGGGTGTGTCGCTCCCGTGCTTCGATGAGCAGCAGACGCCCCACCTCGGATACCGCCCTGGGAAGGACCGCTAGGGGATCGCGCCGTTTTCGCGCGGGCGACGCGGATCGCCGCCATGCCGCCCGGACGGGTGGGATGTGGAGGAACAGAACCGGGCAGGGCTCGGCCAGCGCCTGGAAATAACCGGCGTTGCACAGGTAGCGGCCAGCATTCCGGGATGGGATCGCCGAAATCCCCTGCCGTTTCAGGCAGACGAGGGCGCGGGCTGCGATGGGGGCTTCGCGCTGCGCCGGTCCCTTACGGTCGAGCCGCAGGGTGGTCGGAATCCGCCCCGATGCATCGGGAAACAGCCGGCTTGCCCGGTTGAGGGCGCGAGCCTCGACGCGAACCCGTTTGGCGCGGCCAGCGACGCCGATCATCAGCACGGCGGCCGGGCTCTGGGCGAGGGCCGGCTTCAACGACTCGGAAAGAGCCGCATAGGCGGTGCGCAGGATGAGCGTGCGCACCGGGAACCCGGCGATGCCATGCCGGCCGAGATGTCCGACCTGCCGAGCGAGCGTCTCGCTCGGGTTGCGCGGCATGCCGGGGAAAGGGCCGAACCCGGTTACGAGGAGATGCCCCCCCGTCACAGCCCGATCAGCGTCGCGATGGCCTCCGCGCCGGCGGCCGGGGAGGATTCGCCTCGCGCCACGCCGGCTTCCGCCTCGGCCGTCTGCTTGCGCACTTCCGGCGAACCGACGAGCCGCTGGTGCAGGCGTTCGTGGACGAGGGCCCACATCCACTTCACGTCCTGAGCGCGGCGCTTCTTGGCGATTTCGCCTGTGGCGGTCAGCTTGTTGCGGTGGTCGACCACCTTGTCCCACATGGCGTCGAGACGCTTGTTGTTGAGGCCGGAAATGGTCACCACCGGCGGGGTCCAGGTCGAACTCGGAGCGCTGAGGATATGGAGCGCCGCCCGGTATTCGCCGGCTGCCGCGTTGGCCCTGCGCTCGCCCTCGCCATCGTCGGCCTTGTTGACCGCGATCATGTCGGCAAGTTCGAGAATGCCCTTCTTGATCCCCTGCAACTCGTCGCCGGCGCCGGGCAGCATCAGCACGAGGAAGAAGTCGGTGAGGTCGGCCACCGCCGTCTCCGACTGGCCGACGCCCACCGTCTCCACTAGGATCACGTCGAATCCCGCGGCTTCGCAAAGAAGCATGGTCTCGCGGGTCTTGGCCGCGACGCCGCCGAGGGTGCCCGATGAGGGGGAGGGGCGGATGAAGGCGTTCGGGTCGAGCGCCAGCTGCGCCATTCGTGTCTTGTCGCCGAGGATCGACCCACCGGTGCGGCTGGAAGAGGGGTCGACCGCCAGCACCGCTACCTTATGGCCGGCGGCGGTGAGATTGGCGCCGAGATTGTCGATCGTGGTGGACTTGCCGACCCCGGGCACCCCGGTGATGCCGACCCGGATCGCCGTGCCGGTCTGGGGAAGCACCGAATCGATGAGGCTGCGCGCTGCGGCGCGATGATCGGCCCGTTTCGATTCCGCCAGCGTGATCGCGCGTGCCAGGGCCGCGCGGTCGCCCGCGAGCAGCCGTTCGCGCAGGGAGTCGATGTCGAGAGGGGGAGGAAGCGCCATGAGCCCTTCATGCCGGGCCGGCTCGGTTTCGTCGAGGGGGCACGTGCCCCCTGAGCTGGCCGGCCTGTACCCGACCGGCCACAGGCCGGCCTCTGCCCGCTATTCACATCGGCCCCCGCCACGCTCATGCCCTGCCATGGTCACGATCGTCACCGACACGATAGGAGGAGGGGCCGGGACTTGAAGCGCCGGGCCGTCACGAGGCCGTCAGTACGCCATGATCCGAAACCACCTTGTTGGGGCATCCCTGCCGACCCGCCGCTCGCTGTTCCGCGCCGCCGCGCTCATGGGCGCTGCCAGCCTGACGCCGGGCCTCGCCGGCTGCGTCGCCGACGGGCTCGTCACCGGTGGGACCGGACCCGAGCGCCAGTCGAATCTCGACGTCAGCCCGATCCTGCTGGTGGCGACGACACGCAAGCCCGTGGGCAACCCGCCCAAGAGCCCGTATTTCAGTTCCGAGCGCGGCCGCGGCCTGAGCTTTGCTGAGGTGCGCCTTTCAGCGCCGGACCGGTCGCTCATCGGCAAGGTCTCCTCCGTGGTGTCTGGCGATTGGGCGGTGACCGCCGTGCCGCAGGTGGAGACTGGGGCGGGCGCGGCGGCGGCTTTCACCCAGGCGGCCTTCGGGCGCGACGTGCTGATTTATGTCCACGGCTACCGAGAGAGCTTCGCCTCGGCGGCGGTCAGCGCAGCCCGGCTCTCCGACGGCATACATTTCAGGGGCGCATCGGGCCTGTTCACCTGGCCGTCGGCGGCCGCCACCTTCGATTACGGCTACGACCGCGAGAGCGCGCTGTGGTCACGCGACGCGTTCGAGGACCTGCTGAAGTCGCTGGCGAGTTCGCCGAGCGGCGGGCGCATCAACATCGTTGCCCATTCCATGGGAACTCTCCTGACCCTGGAGACCATCCGTATGCTGCGTGCCGAGGCCGGCGAGGCGGCGATGGCGCGGATCGGTGCCATCGTCCTCGCGGCGCCCGATATCGACATCGACCTGTTCACCGGCGCGGTGGAGCGAATGGGGCCGGACGTCTCGAAGATCACGGTGATCTCTTCGACCAACGACCGCGCACTGGAACTCTCCGGTGCCATCGCGGGCGGCGTCGTCCGTGCGGGCGCGGCCGACCGCGAGCGGCTGGAGGCCCTGGGCGTGAGGGTGGCGGATGCGTCCGATTACGGCGGCAGCCTCATCAACCACGACTTGTTCCTGTCGAATCCCGAGGTGCAGGGCGTGGTCAAGCGCGCGATCGGCCGGGCGGCCGGTGGAGCCTGAGCGCAGCACCGCCCCGGACAACGCGAGAGGTCTTGGTGTGAGGTCTTGGTGTGAGGTCTTGGCTTGAGGTCTTGGCCTCGGCCCCGTTCGCCCCTACACGAGCGGCTGTCGGGCTGACGATTCCCACACCGACGCGGCCGCCTTCCGGCGCGCCCAGAACGAGGATTGTGCGATGTTCACTCTCGATATCGATGGCGTGGCCATCGCGGTCATCAACGGGACCGAGGAAACCGCTCGCGACCTGTTCACCTGCGACGGCTTCAAGGAAGACATCCAGGCGATGAAGAGCGACGGCAAGGTGCTGTGGAACGGCACCTCCGAGCTCAAGATCCGTCCCGCCACCGAGGACGAGATCGAAATCTTCGAGGATGCTCTGGCCGAGGACGATTCGGAGGAAGACGCTCCGTTCGAGCCCGACATGCGTCATGCCAAGAGCGCCGAAGAGCCCGATGAGGACGAAGACGAGGACGGCGAAGACGACGCCGATATCGTGTTCCTCGTGGATATCGACGAGGATGCCGGCCTCGATTCCTAAGGCCTGATCCCGCAGGATCATCTCACGCCGACCGCCTCGCCCGGACACGGGCGGGGCCTTGTATCGCGATCTCCCCTGCCAGCCGTTGACGGTGGCTTCTGCGAGCTATCCCTGAGCCGCTGGGGCATCGGCTGGGATCGGGCAAGGTCTCGAACACGGTGTGGGCGCGATGCCTGCCACGAGTCTCGGCACAGAGCGAGGACCGCATGACTTTCCGCTTCGAACACCTCCATCTTCGCAGTCAGGACGCGGTGTCGGCCGCCGGTTTCTACGTGGAGACCTTCGGCGCCCGCGAGCTCACCCGTGACGGCGCCACCACCGTGACCCGCGTCGTCCTCGACCTCGGTGGGCTCACCCTCTTCATCGAGCATGCACCCGAAGCCGGCCCTTCTGCCACGCCGCCTAACCGGGGCATCGAGCATATCGGCTTGGCGGTCGACGACCTCGACGGCACGGTCGCCGATCTGAAGCGGCGCGGCGTCGCCTTCGTCATCGACATCACCGATGTCCGCCCCGGGCTTCGCACCGCTTTCCTCGATGGGCCGGACGGGGTTCGGATCGAGCTGCTGCAGCGCGGCTGATCCGGTCAGTTCGCGGCCGGTCGCGCCGCCTGGGTGGGTATCCTGCCGGGCGGGACCGGCGCGTCGCCCATGGCCTTGGCGGGTGCCACCGGCGCCGTCTTCTTCGGCGTGATGGAGCCCGTGATGACCGCATCCCGCATCGGTACCGCCGGCGAATCGATGCCGTAGATGTCGTCGCGGAAATGGGCGCGACCATCCGGCGTGGCGTAGCCGGTGAGATACACGAAGGTCACCGGGATCTGTTTCGGCAGCTTGATGTCGACCCGCTCGTTGGTGGCGATGTTGGCCTCGATCTCCATCGGGCCCCATGTCGAGCCGGGGCCGTTGGGGCCGGGCGTACCCTCCAGCAGCCAGCCCGCCAGTTCCTTCACCTGAGCCACCCGCACGCAGCCATGCGAGTGGAACCGCACCTCTCGTGCGAACAGCGATTTCGACGGCGTGTCGTGCATGTAGACCGCCTGCTTGTTCGGCATGTCGATGCGGACCTGACCGAGGGAATTATCGAGGCCCGAATCCTGGCGAAGCGTGTAATTCGCCGCCTTCTCGCCCGCCCAGTCGATCGTCGTCGGATCGACCTCAACGCCGCCAGGGCCGAGGATGCGGATCCGCTCGCGGGCGAGATAGCCCGGATCCTTCCGCATCTTGGGGATGATCTCCTTCTTGATGATGGAAATCGGCAGGGTCCAGGTCGGGTTGAGGTTCACGTCGGTGATGCGCGCCTCGATCCTCGGCGTCGCCTTGTCGGGCTTGCCGACCACGGCCACGTAGCGGCGCACGACGACGCCGTTCTCCACCGCCTCCACGGCGGCGGAGGGAATGTTCACCACCACGTAACGGTCGCCATAGGGAAAGTTGGAGCCGATTTGCCGCGCGGCCGAGGCCGAGAGCTGGCGCTGGCGGGTCGCCGCCGGCACGTTGAGGGCGGTCACCGTCTGGCGGCCGATCATGCCGGTCTCGGGCAGACCATGGCGGGCCTGGAACGCCTTCACCGCCGAAACGAGGACGGGGTCGAGTAGGTCCGAACTCGGCACGCCGGCCGGCAGGTCCCCGGTGAGGACGAGGTGCTGTCGGAGTGCAGGGATGTTCGGGTCGCGGGCACCCGGCTTGATCGTCAGGTCGGCGGGCAGCGTACCCCAGCCGCCGGCATCGACGATGGCCTGGTAGCGCTCCGCCATGCGGAACGTATCGAGGAAGGTCGAGGGGGCAAGCGTCGGCACCGGATCGTCAGAGACCCGCGCCACCACGAGGGGAGGGAGTTCCCGGGATTTCTTCGGCGCCGCCGGAGCCGGCTCCGCTCCCTGAGCCAGCGGGGCGGATTGGGGGGCTGCGTTCCCCGATGTTTGTGCGGATTTCGGGGCCGCGTCGGTTTTCGGGCTGGGCTCGGCCCTGGGAGCAGGCTTAGCGGTGGCGGGCGTGGCCTCCGGAAGGGATGGAGCCGGTTCGGCTCGAACTCCTGTGAGGCACAGCATCAGCGCGAGCGGCGACAGGCCGGCACGCAGGATCGACGGGAACACGACGCAACGCGACGACACAGGCAACCCTCGTGAGCAGAGAGGTCGGGATCATGCGGGCCGGATGGTTACCAAGTTCCCACCCATTCCGATCCGCAGGCCCTGACAAATCGGGACGCCTCGCCCTACCTCCAGGCCAATCCGAAACGTCGAGGAGGTCAGGCCATGATTCATCATCCCGCGATCCGGAGTGGCGGCACAGCCGTCGTGACGGGGGCCGCGAGCGGCATCGGCCTCGCCGCCGCCAAGCGGTTCGCCGCCTCGGGCATGAGGATCGTCCTCGCCGACCTGCCCGGCGAGACGCTGGAGACGGCGCGTGCGGAGATTGCGGCGACGGGCGCGCAAGTTCTGGCGTGCCCCACCGATGTCGGCCGGCGCGAGGACGTGGAGGCCTTGCGCGAGGCGGCGGGCGGGCCACCCGCCATCGTCATGCTCAATGCCGGCATCGAAGCGGGCGGCCGCCTCTTCTCGGACGAGGCGACGTGGCGGCGCATCCTCGACACCAACCTCTGGGGCGTCGTCAACGGTATCCAGGCCTTCGCGCCCGCCATGGCCGAGGCGAGCGCACCCGGCGCGATCATCGTCACCGGCTCGAAACAGGGGATCACCACGCCGCCGGGCAACACGCCCTACAATGTCTCGAAGGCGGGCGTGAAAGTGGTCACCGAGGCCCTGGCTCACGACCTGCGCGGGCGCGACGGGTCCAAGGTCAGCGTGCATCTCCTCATTCCGGGCTTCGTCTATACCGGCCTCACCAGGGCGCGGGGCGTGGCCGAGAAGCCCGACGCCGCCTGGACACCGGAGCAGACGGTGGAGTTCATGGTCGAAGCGATGGGGCAGGGGGACTTCTACATCCTCTGCCCCGACAACGAGACCACCCGCGCCCAGGATGAACGCCGCATCGCCTGGACGGCGGGCGACGTGATCGAGAACCGGCCCGCGCTCTCGCGCTGGCACCCCGATTACGCGGATGCCTTCAAGCGCCATATGGGCTGAGCGAGGGCTCGGCCCTTTTATCGGCCGATTGGCCTGTTGAAGCTTGGGCGTGCGCTTGGTCCCGGCTATGGCGGGTGCCTTGCATGGTACGGGACGGATGTCGGTCCTCACGAACGCGATCCACGGCAACAGCCCCGTCATCGGGGATATCAGAACGGGAGCCGCCCTTTGGCCACCATCATCCCAGTCGCTTCCTTCGATTGCGTCGTGTTCGGCGCCACCGGCGATCTGACCACGCGCAAGCTGTTGCCGGCCCTGTACTACCGCTACAAGGACGGCCAGATCCCCGGCACAAGCCGCATCATCGGCGCATCGCGCTCGGAGATGAGCGCCGATGCCTTTCGCGAGCGCGCACGCGATGCGCTCAAGCGCTTCGTCCCGGCCCGAGATCTCGTCGAGGACAAGCTCGGCGCCTTCCTCGATCACCTCGATTACGTGGCCGTGGACGGGGCCGGCGACGACGGCTGGGAGGATCTCTCCGCCAAGCTCGCGGAGCGGCCGGACCAGGTCCGGCCCTATTATCTCGCCACTTCGCCCGACCTCTACGGCTCCATCTGCCGTAACCTGTCGGTCCACGGGCTCATCGGCGAGAAATCGCGGGTCGTGCTGGAAAAGCCGATCGGCAAGGATCTGAAGTCCGCCCGCGCGATCAACGACGCGGTCGGCGAGGTCTTCCCCGAAGAGCAGATCTTCCGCATCGATCATTACCTCGGCAAGGAGACGGTGCAGAACCTGCTCGCCCTGCGCTTCGCCAACACGATTTTCGAGCGTCTCTGGACGGCGGACGTCATCGATCACGTGCAGATCACGGTGGGCGAGACGGTGGGTGTCGAGGGCCGGGCCGGCTATTACGACACGTCGGGCGCGTTGCGCGACATGGTGCAGAACCACCTGCTGCAGCTCCTCTGCCTGATGGCGATGGAGAGCCCGCTCACACTCGATGCCAATTCGGTACGGGACGAGAAGCTGAAAGTGCTGCGTGCGCTGAAGCCGATCACGCCCCACGATGTCCAGTCCGTCACCGTGCGCGGCCAGTACGCGGCCGGCGCCGTTGACGGCAAGCCGGTCCAGGGTTACCGCGCCGATCTCGGCGGCGAGACGGAGAGCCGCACGGAGACCTTCGTCGCTCTGAAGCTGGAGGTGCAGTCCTGGCGCTGGGCCGGCGTGCCGTTCTACATCCGCACGGGCAAGCGCCTACCCCAGAAGCTCTCCGAAATCGTGGTGCAGTTCCGCGCCTCTCCCTTCTCGATCTTCCCGGCCGAATCCTTCGGGCGCGAGCCCAACCGTCTCGTCATCCGGCTTCAGCCGGAGGAGGGGATCAAGCTGGAAGTGATGACGAAGGACCCCGGTCCGGGCGGCATGCGGCTGCGCCCCACCAATCTCGACATCTCGTTCGAAGAGACCTTCAAGCAGCGCTATCCCGATGCCTACGAGCGCCTCTTGATGGACGTGGTGCGCGGCAACGCCACCCTGTTCATGCGCCGCGACGAGGTGGAGGTGGCCTGGGCCTGGGCCGATTCGCTGCTGAAGGCCTGGGCGGACCGGCCCGAGCCGCCCCGCGCCTATCCGGCCGGCAGCTGGGGGCCAACCGCTGCCATCGCGCTGATCGAGCGGGATGGACGGACCTGGCACGAGGAGGTGCACTGACCGGAGGGGTGCTGCACACAGGAGAGAAGTTATTTGTGTGAGGCTAATAAAAACAACTAATCGGGCACTCCCTCGACAGGCCGTTGCCCGACGCCTACACGTCTGGAGAGTATCGCCCCTCCAACATCAAGACCTACGCCCCCATGGAAAAGCTCGACTCGGCGATCGGGATCAATCGTCGCTACCTCCATGACGAAGTCGTGGACCGGATGCGGGATCTGATTCAGTCGGGAGAGCTCGAACCGCGCGCGCGGGTGAATGAAAGCGAGCTTACCGAGCGGTTCGGCATCTCGCGCACACCGCTTCGCGAAGCGATCAAGATCCTCGCCACCGAGGGGCTGCTCGAATTGCTGCCGAACCGGGGTGCCCGGGTGGCCAGCCTGTCTCAGGCCGAGATCGAGGAGATGATCGAGGTCATCGCCGGACTCGAGGCGACGGCTGCCGATCTCGCCTGCCGCACGATCGGCGACGACGAGATCGCCGCCATCGAGCAGGACCATCACGACATGGTCAAGGCCTGGAAGGACGGCGAGGAAGCCACGTATTTCCGGCTCAACCGCGCGATCCACGAGGCGATCATGGCGGCCAGCCGCAACTCGGTGCTGGGCACCATCTATGCGAGCCTGTCCGGCCGCATTCAGCGATCGCGCTACGCTGTCCACCAGACCGCCGAGCAGTGGAGCCGGGCCGTCTCCGAGCATGAGCGGATGATCGCGCTGCTCCACGCCCGTGATGGCGAGGCGCTGGCCACGGTCATGCGCGACCATATCCGCTCGAAGACCCCGGTCATCGCCGAGAATTTCGGCGCCGGTGAGTGAAGACCGGGACTTGGTATCACCCCGGCATTCCGTGATCGGCAATCCCGAAGCTCCGCTATCCGGACCCCGGGACGCCGTGGCGTGACGACGTTGGGCGGTGCTGATCAGGCGGCGCGGATCGTTGCGAGGAACTGAGCCACTTCCGCGTTGAGATGCTCCGATTCGCGTGAGAGCTCGGAGGCCGAAGCCAGGACCTGAGAGGCCGCGGCGCCCGTCTCCTCGGCGGCGCCCGCCACGCTCGCGATGGTGGTCGTCACCTCGCCGGTCCCCTCCGCGGCCTGGTTGATGTTGCGTACGATTTCCTGCGTCGCCGCACCCTGCTCCTCGACTGCCGCGGCGATCGACGTCGCAACGGTGCTGATCTCGCGGATGCGGGCCGTGATGGTCTCGATGGCCGTGACGGCTTGACCGGTGGAGCCCTGGATCCGGCTGATCTGGCTGCCGATCTCGTCTGTCGCCCGCGCGGTCTGGTTGGCGAGTTCCTTGACCTCCGCCGCCACGACGGCGAAGCCCCGGCCCGCCTCACCGGCCCGCGCGGCCTCGATGGTGGCGTTCAACGCGAGGAGGTTGGTCTGGCCCGCGATGGTGGCGATCATAGCGACGACGTCGCCGATCTTTGCGGCCGCATCGCTCAGATCCTTCATCTGCGCACCTGTCCGCGTCGCATCCTCCACCGCACGGTGAGCCAAGCTAGTGGAGCCATCGACCTGACGGCCGATCTCCATGACGGACGAGCCGAGCTCCTCGGCCGCCGCCGCCACCATGGTGACGTTGGTGCCCGCCTGCTCCGCCGCTGCCGCCACGGAGACCGATTGCTGCGCGGTCTGCGTCGCCGTGCCCGACATGCTCTGTGAGGTCGCGCGCAACTGGGTCGCCGCCGCCGAGACGCGGGTCAGGATATCGCCGACCGCATTCTCGAAACCATCGGCCAATGCGAGGGCGGCGATCTTGCGCTGGGTCTCTGAATCGGCACGGGCCTGCGCGGTTTCGGCTTCCAGGATACGGGTCCGCACCAGATTGTCCCGGAACGTGTCGAGGGTACCGGCCATCGCGCCGATCTCGTCGGTCCGCCCGATACCGGGGATCGCCACATCGGTCTCGCCGGAGGCCAGCCGGCGCATCGCCGCCGTGATCCGCTCGATGGGACGTGACACGCCGAGGAGAGCGAACGCCATGGCGGCCAGCGCCATGGCGACGGAAATGGCGAGCATCGTCCGTGTGGTGAGGACCGCCTCGGCCTGTTCTTCGCGCGCCGCCACGCTCGCGGTGGTCCCGGCCTGCCCATTGAGCTCTACGAGCTTGCGCGCGGCGGCGGTCGCGGCGAGGTACTCGGCATTCATCGGGCCGCGAAAGCGCTCGGTCAGCGACGCGCGCTGGCTGGTATCGATCTCGAGCAGGGCGTTCCAACCCTTCTGCAGGACCTGCCATTTGGCGGAGAAGTCCTCGAACAACGCCTGTTCCGAGGGCGAGCTGATGAGGGGAAGATAGGCTGCTCTGCCCTTCTCGGCGTTTTGAATCATGTCGCCGACGTTCTTGATGCTCAGGGCACGCTCGGCCTCGTCATCCGCCATCAGATACCGGAACTGCCAAAGGCGGGTCCGCATGACCAGCGCGCTCAGGCTATGGGCCGCATCGACGGAGGGGAGCGCGTTCGAGGCCAGCAATTCGATACGGCCACCGATGGCGTCGAGCTTCCGCAAGGCAACCACACCCTGCACCGTCGTAATGATGGCGAGCGCGGTGAAGAGGCCGATGAGCGTTGTCTTGATGGAGGGGCGCATGAAACGGTCCAGGGTAACGAGCGAGTCTGTGCAAGAGCGCCGTAACCATGGGGGGCAATCCCTAATGATTATTTTGCCCCCGCCCGAAAGCCTCATCAGAGACATCGACTGTTGTCATCAGGCCGATCTCACGCTGCGTTGTTGATCGAGCGCAGATTGACCACCAGATCGGAAAAGCGGTCCCCCTGTACGATGACGTGGGCACGCAGTCGGTCCGCCGCTGCGATCTCGTCGCCGGCGACGATGGCGGCGACGATAGCTTCGTGCTCGGCGAGGGATTGCCCGAGCCTGTGGCGCGCTCGCAACTGCATCCGGCGGAACGGGGTCAGGCGCCGGTGCAGGAGCCGCGCCTGCTCGCACAGGAAGTCGTTGCGGCAGGCCCGATAAATCACCGTATGGAAGACGTAGTTCTCTTGGTAGTAGGTCTCGGGATCGCCATCCGCCGCCGCTACGGCACAGGCTGCGAGAGCCTGTTTCAGGGCCTTCTCGTCGGCCGGAATCAGCCGGCGCGCGGCGAGCCGGCCGCATGAGGCCTCGATTTCTGCCATCGTCTCGAACATGGCGATGAGCAACTCAGGATCGGGGGCGCTCACGATGGCACCCCGGCGCGGCTTGATCTCCACGAGGCCGGTCATCGCGAGTTGCAGCAGAGCCTCACGGATCGGCGTGCGCGAGACTCCGAAGCGCTCGGCAAGCTCGGTCTCATCGAGGCGGGAGCCGAGGGCCAACCGGCCATCCACGATCTCCGTCTCGATCGTCTGCCGGAGGCTGAGCGATCGGCTCATAGCGATTCCACCCTTGTGTTTCCAATCGAAATTCGCATTCTCTATTATTCATGGGCGTTGACAAAATATACAAGACATAGTTCGCTGGTATATCGAATGGGCGTTGCAGTATAAATGTTGCGCCGCAATACAGCGAGACCGCAAAGGTTCGCATGGGAGAGACGCCATGACGTTGACACGCCGCGCCCTCGTCGCATCCGGCCTCGCCGCCCCCACCATCCTATCGCTGGGGTTGAAGGCACAGGCGGCCACCACACTGAAGCTCTCCCACCAGTTCCCTGGCGGCACGATCGATGAGGGCGATTTCCGCGATCGCATGTGCCGGAAGTTCGCCGCCATGCTGGCCGAGCGGTCGAAGGGCGCGCTGGAGGTGCAGGTCTATCCGGGCTCGTCCCTGATGAAGACGAACGCCCAGTTCGGTGCCATGCGCAAAGGCGCGCTCGACCTGTCGCTCTACCCGTCACCTTACGCGGGCGGCGAGGTGGCCGAGATGAATATCGGCCTGATGCCGGCGCTGGTGAGTTCCTACGAGCAGGCCATCGCCTGGAAGAAGGCGCCGGTCGGCCGGAAGATCACCGAGATCCTCGATTCGAAGGGCATCCTCCTCGTGTCGTGGGTCTGGCAATCGGGCGGCGTCGCCAGCCGCGAGCGTCCCCTCTACGCGCCCGCGGATGCCAAGGGCCTCAAGGTGCGCGGCGGCTCGCGTGAGATGGACCTGATGATGAAACAGGCCGGTGCGGCCACCCTGTCGATCCCGTCGAGCGAATCCTACGCCGCCATGCAGACCGGCGCCTGCGATGCGGTCATCACCTCCTCCACCAGCCTGATCTCGTTCCGCCTGGAGGAACTGTCGAAGTCTCTCACCTCGGGTCGCGAGCGCTCCTACTGGTTCATGCTCGAGCCGATCATGATGTCGAAGATCGCGTTCGACCGCCTGCCCAAGGACCAGCAGGACCTCATCATGGCGATCGGAGCCGAACTCGAACCCTTCGGGCAGGCCGGCGCCAAGGCGGACGACACCAAGGTCGAGGAGATTTTTACCAAGGCCGGGGCCAAGGTTCAGAACCTCGACGAGAAGACGCTGGGCCAATGGCGCGACATCGCCCGCGAGACCGCCTGGAAGGACTTCGCGGGCAAGTCCGCGAGCTGCGCCGAGCTCCTCAAGCTGGCGGAGCAGGTCTCGTGAGCCACGCTTTCGACGCGGCCTCGGCCGCTTCAGAGACCGCTATCGCCGCGCCCGAACCCCGGATTCCCGGTGTGCTCGGGCATCTCGACCGGGGCATGAAGGCGATCAACCGGGTGATCATGCTGCTCGGCGGCATTGCCCTGGTCTGTGCCTGCCTCGTGCTCAGCTACAGCGTGGTCGTGCGCTACGCCCTGCACGAGCCCACCGACTGGCAGGACGAGATGGCGGTGTTCCTCATCGTGGGGGCCACCTTCTTCTCCGCCGCCGCCGTGCAGGCCAAGCGCGGCCACGTTGCAATCGAGGCCCTGAGCGGCCTGCTCTCGCCCCGTGTGAACCGCGCCCGCCTGTTGATGGCCGACATCATCAGCATCGTGTTCGTCACGTTCTTCGCCTGGAAGAGCTGGACCCTGCTGCACGAGGCCTGGGTGGACGGCCAGGTTTCGCAATCCTCCTGGGGCCCGCCCCTGTGGATCCCCTACGCGCTGATGGCGGTGGGGATGACTTTCCTCGGCCTGCAATTCCTATTGCAGATCATCGAGGCGCTGACCTACGGCCCGCGCGCGGCCGGCTGGGCCAATCCGAAGGTCGGCCTCGGCGCCGATCTCAATGCACCTTCCCTCAAGACGGGTACCCACCCATGAGCGTCGCGGCCATCGGCTTCCTCTATGCGGGCGCCACGCTCAGCGCGATGCTCGCCGGCATTCCCATCGCCTTCGCGCTCGGCTTCGTGGCGCTGGCGTTCATGTTCTTCTTCATGCCCGGGGCCTCCCTCGATACGGTGGCGCAGAACGTCTACGAGGAGATGGCCTCCATCACCCTCCTGTCGATCCCGCTCTTCATCCTGAAAGGCGCAGCCATCGGCCGTAGCCGGGCGGGTCAGGACCTCTACTCGGCCATGCATGCCTGGATGCACAAGATTCCGGGCGGCCTCGGCATCGCCAACGTCTTCGCCTGCGCGCTCTTCGCCGCCATGGCGGGATCCTCGCCCGCCACCTGCTCGGCCATCGGCTCGGCGGGCATCCCGGAGATGAGGAAGCGCGGCTACTCGCCGGGCTTCGCCGCCGGGATCATCGCGGCGGGCGGTACCCTCGGCATCCTGCTGCCGCCCTCCATCACCATGATCCTCTACGCTGTAGCCGCCGAGCAGTCGCTCGGACGCCTGTTCCTCGCCGGCATCGGGCCGGGCATGCTCCTGGTCGGGCTGTTCGCAGCCTGGTCGGTCTATCGCTTCCGCTCGGAATACGCCGCTGCGAAAGACGCCTATGAGCGTCACGGCACCGCCTCGGCCATCCTGGCCGAGGACACCTACAGCATGCGCCAGCGCTTCTCGACGCTGCCGCGCGTGCTGCCCTTCGTGATCCTGCTCACCGGCGTGATGGTGGCGCTCTATGGCGGCTATGCCACGCCCTCCGAGACGGCGGGCCTCGGTGGCCTGCTGGCCCTTGGGCTCATCGCCATCATCTACGGCGTCTGGCGCCCGAAAGACGTGAATCCGATCCTCGCCGCGACCCTGCGGGAATCGACCATGCTGATGCTCATCATCGGCATGTCGCTCCTCTACGCCTACGTGATGAGCTACCTGCACATCTCCCAATCGGCGGCGGCCGCCATCGTGGCGATGCAGCTGTCCAAATGGGTGCTGTTGGTGACGATCCTCGGCCTCGTGATCCTGCTCGGCTTCTTCCTGCCGCCGGTCTCGATCATCCTGATGACCGCGCCGATCATCCTGCCGCCGCTGAAGGCCGCCGGGTTCGACCTCGTCTGGTTCGGCGTGGTGATGACCATCACCATGGAGATGGGGCTGATCCACCCGCCGGTGGGCCTCAACATCTTCGTCATCAAGAACATTGCCCCCGACATCCCGCTGAAGGACATCATCTGGGGCACGCTGCCCTTCGTGATCCTGATGGGCGTGGCGATCCTGATTCTCTGCCTCGTCCCCGGCATCGCCATGTGGCTCCCGAACTGGCTGTTGCCGACGACGCGGTAGGAATTCAGAGCGGTCGGCGACGGGCGGTTCGGACCCTAACAGTCCGGACCGCCTTTCGGCGTCCGGAACAGGCTGGTTCATCTCGACCTGACGCCTCGATGTAATTACAATAGTGTCGTTACACCGAGGCGGTGATGCTGCGTTTCATCTGGGACCCGGTCAAAGCCGCGAGCAATCTCAGAAAGCACCGCGTCACCTTCGCGATCGCCACGCGCGTCTTCGCCGATCCATACGCGCTCATGGAGCAGGATCGGATCGAAGGCGGCGAGCGCCGCTGGTTGACGGTCGGTCTCGTCGACGGATTGCTGGTTCTGGCGGTCGCACACACCGTCACGGACGAGGAGGACGGTTCGGAGACAATCCGGATCATCTCGGCCCGGGTGGCGGATCGACGGGAACGGAGGTTCTATGAGCAAGAACGATCACGTTGGATATGAATTCGATCCTCATCATCCGCCGGCTCTCACCGCTGCGGAGAGAGCCGAAATCGAAGCGCTGGCCGCCTTGCCGGATGACGATATCGACCGGTCTGATATCCCACCGCTCACGGAGACCTTCTTCGCGGGTGCCGTCCGCAACCCGTTCTACCGACCGGTCAAAATGCAGCTCACCACACGGGTCGACGCCGACGTCCTGGCTTGGCTGAAAGCCGGCGGCCGCGGCTATCAGACCAAGCTCAATGCGATCCTGCGACAGGCGATGCTGCGCGAAGCCGCCAAGGATTAGAACCTCGAGCCGAAATGCCGATTTGGATCAAGGCCCCCGACCTGCGTGGCTCAGCCGTCAGAACCGCTCGGTCACGAAAGCCTCCGCCTCCGGCGAGGTCTCCGTCGATTCGGTGCGCAGCAGGCCGATGACCTCGGCGGCGTCTTTAGCCACGAGGTAGTTCAGCTCCAGCCCCTCGCGGATGAAGCCCTGGTCGCGCATATGGTCGAGGAGCGTCAGCAGGGGTGTCCAGAAATCGGCGATCGAGAGCAGCAGGATCGGCTTCTTGTGCCGGCCGAGCTGCGCCCAGGTCAGCTGTTCCACGAGTTCCTCGAGGGTTCCGATGCCGCCCGGCAGCGCCACGAAGGCGTCCGACCGCTCGAACATCAGGCGCTTGCGGGTATGCATGTCGCCGACGACGATCGTCTCCTGGATGTCGTCGAGCATCCGCTCGCGCGATTTCAGGAAGTCGGGGATGATGCCGGTGACATGGCCGCCGGCATCGAGCACTGCCTGCGCGACTGTGCCCATCAGCCCGACATTGCCGCCGCCATAGACGAGGCCGAGCCCGGCATCCGCCAGGGCGCGGCCAAGCGTCGCCGCGGCCTCGGCGAAGGCCGGATCGCCGCCGAAGCCCGAGCCGCAATAGACGCAGACATTCTTCACCGCGGCCATGCCGAGCCTCCCACGGTGAGGGGCAGACAGGCACCGCCCAGGGGCCAAACTGCTGATTTCGTGAATGATCCCGCCTTTCGGGGGGAAGCGCGATTTGGTGTTGAGATCATGTCGGCTAGTATGTCGCCATCAATCGACGCTTTGTCGACAGCCAGAGTCGAAACCCGGCGATGTTATCTGCCGCAAAGTCGATGGATTTGAGGAGAGCGGTGCCATGACGGCGGAATGGCGGCGAGGCCTGATTCTCGCGGGCGGCGGCCTGCTGGCCGGATTCGCCCTGGTCGTCGTGCTGTTCGGCGCGGGCGAGATGGTCAAGCGCGTTCAGGGCGACAAGCAGCCCGTGGCTGCGGCGGCGCTGCCCCGGTCGAATGAGACCAGCACGCCGGAATCGCGAGCGGCCGAATCGCCCGCGGCCGCCGGCTCGCCGGTGACGCCGCCCGTGCGCCGCGAGGAGGGGGCTTCGACGACGCCGGGAAAGTCGCCGTCGGGGGGGCGGGGCGCCACCGGACAGACGGGCAATCCATCCGCCGCGCAGGACCAGGCGCAGGCCCCGACCTTCGATATCATTCGCGTCGAGCCGACAGGCGAGACCGTGATCGCCGGTCGCGGAACGCCCAACACTACGGTCGAGATGCTACGCGACAACCATCCGATTGCCCGTGCGCTCATCGACCCGTCCGGCCAGTTTGCCATCGTCCCGCCTGCGCTCCCCGCCGGTAGCAGCGAGATCACACTGAGTTCCATCGGGGCCGACGGACAAGGTCGTCAGGCGCGGGAAACCGTCATGGTTGTGGTGTCCGCCGACCGCACCACCAAACCGCTCATCGCTCTGACTTCGCCCGACAAACCTACCGTCGTCCTGTCGCAGCCGGATCGTCCGACGGATGCGGCTTCGGCCAAGGTGGCGCGGAATGTACGGAAGGACACCGATCCGGCCCCGGCCGGCGCTGCGGGCCGGGCTTCCGCCGATGCCGCAAAGGGGAGCGTCGGCAAGGCTCTCGCGGGCCGAACCGACAGCGCCAAGTCTGGGAGTGACAAGTCTGATAGTGGCAAGCCTGACGCTGGCAAGCCTGAAGATGCCAGGCCTGAAACGGCCAAGCCGGATGCCGTGCCGGTCAAGGTCGTCAGCGTCGATGCGGAGGAGGGCGGCCGCCTTTTCGTGACCGGACAAGCGCCGGCCGGTGCCACCGTGCGCCTCTACATCAACGACACGCTGATCGCCCCCGGCAGTGTCGGCGCCGACGGACGTGTCTCGTTCACGATCGGGCGCGGCGTCGCCCCCGGGGATTACCGGATCCGCATCGATCAGGTCGATCCGGTCTCCGGCAAGGTGAAGAACCGGTCCGAGGTCGGCTTCGCCATGCCGAACGCGGCAAAGCCCGCTCTCGGCATCGGGCAGGAGGCGCCGGCCAACGGCGTGGCGGCCCTGACGCCACCCGCTCTTCCGAACAAGCCCTTGCCAAGCGCGGCGCTGGCGGCGAGGACGCATGCCAAGTTCGCCGGAGCCCAGGGATACGGGACCCTTCCATCCCCGTCCGAGCGTCTGGCTCAGGGGGCGCCGCAGGATGCCACGCCGAGCGCGCCTGCGTCTCCGATGACGATCGGCCGGTCGCAGCCGGGACCCACCACCGGCGAGGCTGGCGCGACATCTGCTCAGGCCCCGGCGAGCCAGCCCTCGGCCGCGCCGCAGAATGTGTTCGTGCCGGAGATCAACACGGCTCGGATCACGCGCGGCGACAGCCTCTGGCAGATCAGTCGGCGCGTCTATGGAAGAGGGACCCGATACACGGTGATCTTCGACGCCAACCAGCCGCAGATCCGTAATCCCGATCTGATCTATCCCGGCCAGATCTTCGTCGTGCCGTCCGAGAGCGCGTCGACTCTGCCTGAGGACAAGCGTCGTAGCTGAGACGAGGCGCGGTACCGCGCAGTCTGCAGCCCGGCCCTGCGCCGCCGGGTGCCTGTCTGGAACGGTTCGAGAGACTATATCGGGGGCTGAGTTCGTCCACTCCCGGTTCATCCTCCCGAGTCTGTCTGAATGACCACCGATCCCACTGCCGTGGCGAACGGCGGCACGCCGCCGCCCGAGCGTCCCGGCCTGTTCGCCACGTATCGGCGCCTGTGGCCTTACCTCTGGCCCCATACCCGGCCGGACCTGCAGCGGCGTGTCTTCCTCGCCTTTGGCCTCCTCCTCGTCGCGAAATTCGTGACGATGCTGACGCCCTTCACCTTCAAATGGGCGACCGACGCCCTCGTGGCGGCGGTGGGGGACAAGGACGGCCTCGGCGCCACGCTCCCCACGGGCCTGTTCGCGGCGCCGATGCTGATGATCGGGCTCTACGGCCTGTCACGCGTGATCATGGCCTTGCTCACCCAGGTGCGCGACGGGCTCTTCGCCAAGGTGGCGATGCATGCGGTGCGTCGCCTCGCGCTCCAGACTTTCGAGCATATGCACCGGCTCTCCCTGCGCTTCCATCTGGAGCGTAAGACCGGGGGCCTCACCCGCGTGCTCGAACGCGGCCGCGGCGGCATCGAAGAGCTTTCGCGCCTGATGGTGCTGACGCTGGTTCCCACCATCGTCGAGTTCGTGCTGGTGATCGGCGTCCTCGCCTACGAGTTCGACTGGCTCTACTCGTTCGTCGTCTTCGTCATGGTGGCCGCCTATCTCGCCTTCACCTGGAAGGCGACGCAATGGCGGATCGAGATCCGCCGGCGGATGAACAACTCGGATACCGACGCGAACACCAAGGCGGTCGATTCGCTGCTCAATTTCGAGACCGTGAAGTATTTCGGTGCCGAACGCCGCGAGGCTGAACGCTACGATAGCTCCATGGCCAAATACGAGACAGCGTCGACCCAGACCTACGTTTCGCTCGCCGTGCTCAATGCCGGTCAGGCTTTGATCTTCACCATCGGCATGACGGTGGTGATGTGGCTCGCCGCGCGGGACATCATGGCCGGGCGAACCACGCTCGGCGGCTTCGTCCTCGTGAATACCATGCTGATCCAGCTCTCCATGCCGCTCAACTTCATGGGCATGATCTACCGCGAGATCAAACAGGCGTTGATCGACATCGACGACATGTTCCGGATCCTGCATCGCAACCCGGAAATCGCCGACAGGCCCGGCGCCAAACCTCTTGCGGTCTCGGCCGGTGTGGTCCGGTTCGAGGACGTGCGCTTCGCCTACGATCCGGCACGGCCGATCCTGCGCGGCGTCAGCTTCGAGGTGCCGGCCGGGCGTACGATTGCCATCGTCGGCCCGTCGGGGGCGGGTAAATCGACCCTGTCGCGCCTACTGTTCCGGTTCTACGAGCCGCAATCCGGCCGCATCCTCATCGACGGCCAGGACATTGCCTCCGTCGAGCAGGGCAGCCTGCGGGCCGCCATCGGCATGGTCCCGCAGGACACCGTGCTGTTCAACGACACGATCGGCTACAACATCCGCTACGGCCAGTGGGATGCGAGCGACGAGGCGGTGCGCGAGGCCGCCCGCCTCGCCCAGATCGACCGGTTCGTCTCCGCTTTGCCGGAAGGCTACGACACGCCGGTGGGCGAGCGCGGCCTGAAGCTCTCGGGCGGCGAGAAACAGCGCGTCGCCATCGCCCGTACGATCCTGAAGGGCCCGCCGATCCTCGTCCTCGACGAGGCGACCTCGGCCCTCGATTCCTTCACCGAGCGCGAGATCCAAGACGCCCTCGACAAGGTCAGCCGCGGTCGGACCACCCTGGTCATCGCCCACCGCCTGTCGACGGTGGTGAATGCCGACGAAATCATCGTTCTCGACCGGGGCGTCATCGTCGAGCGCGGCGACCACCCGACCCTGCTCGATCTCGGCGGGGTCTACGCTTCCCTCTGGAGCCGCCAGCGCGAAGCCGACGAGGCCCGAGAGATCCTCAAGCGCGCCGAGGAGGAGCGGGTCGATGACGAGGTCCTGCCCTCGGTGGAGCGTGTGGCCCCTCAACCGAAAAGGCCCGTCGTACCCGAGCCGATGCCCGCCGAATAACGTATCGCAACGGGCGGTACGTAATCATCTGTCGTCGTGTCCGGCTACGTGTTCCACACGCTGGAGGCGGCGCTCCGGTCGGTCGGCAGCACCGAGACCTTCGAGGACGTGCTGATCCTGACCGTCAATCTTGGCGAGGACGCCGATACGGTCGGTGCCGTCACCGGCCAGCTCGCAGGCGCCCTCTACGGCGCCTCGGCGATCCCCGAACGCTGGCTCCGGCCCCTCGCCTGGCGCGAGCGGATCGTCGATCTCGCCGATGCCTTGGCGGCGAAAGCCTGATACCGGGCGCATCGCGCGTTGCCGTCATGATCCGCGTATGGAAAACACCCGTGCGGACGCTCGTGCGAGGGTCGGCCGGATCGTCCCCGTTTCGAGGGTGTGTATGACCGTAGCGCCAACGGCCTTCTCGACCACGCGCCTGATCGTGATCCTGGCTTTCGCCGGCTTCGCCAGCACCTTTGCCGGACGGGCCATCGAGCCCCTCGTCGGCGTGCTCGCCCGCGATCTGCAGAGCGATCCGCATACGGTGGCACTTCTCTCGACGGCCTTCGCGCTGCCCTATGCGCTGATCCAGCCGATCCTCGGGCCGGTCGGGGATTCGTTGGGCAAGGAACGGGTCATCGCGGTCTGTCTCGGCATCCTCACCCTGGCGCTTGCCGGATGCGCGGTCTCGGCCGATCTCACCGTGCTGTTCGGGCTCCGCATCCTGGCGGGCGCGGCGGCGGGCGGCGTCATTCCCCTGGCGCTCGCCCTCATGGGCGACCGTATCCCGCTGGAGCGCCGACAGGTCGCCATTGGCCGGTTCCTCGTCGCTGTCATCCTCGGCCAATTGTCCGGCTCGACCTTCGCCGGTCTCATCGAGGCCGATGTCGGTTGGAAGGGCGTCTTCGCCATCACGGCGGCGGTGGCGGCCCTCGGCTGTGCGGCTGCGATCCTCGGCTTCGAATGGGCGGCCGGCGCGGCACCCAAACGCTTCGCGCTGGGCGAAGCGGTGGCCCGCTACCGCACCATCGTCGCGATCCCCCGTGCGCGGGTCCTGTTCATCGCCGTCTTCGTGGAGGCCATCGCAGTCTTCGGCATCTTTCCCCATCTCGCGCCGTTGATCGAGGCGCGCGGGGAGGGCGGCCCCCGCGAGGCCGGGCTGGCACTGGCGGGCTTCGCCGCCGGTGGTTTGCTCTACTCGGCCTTCGTCGCCGTGCTCCTGCGCCTCCTCGGGATGCGGCGGATGCTGATCGGCGGAGGCGTAATCTGCGCCGGCGCCCTTCTGGTCATCGGCAGCGCGGCAAGCTGGCAGGTGGATTGCGCGGCCCTGGTGGCGTTGGGCCTCGGCTTCTACATGCTCCACAACACCTTTCAGGTGCAGGTCACCGAGGTGGCACCGACGGCCCGCGCCTCGGCGGTTTCGCTCCACGCCTTCTCGTTCTTCTGTGGCCAGGCTTTGGGAGTCGCGATCCTCGGCTCGGCGCTTCAGGGCCTCGGCCAGTTCACCGCCCTCGCGCTCTGCGCCCTCGTGATCCTGAGTGTCGGCAGCTTCAGCGCAAAGCTTCTCGCGCGCTGAAGCTCCGCTTCCCGACATCGCCGGCTCGCGCAAATCGGGATCTCGTGTTCCCATCGGCGATGCAGACGGAAGCGATCGTGGGATGACGCGATGGTTCCGCTATGCCGCCTCCAGCCCCGCATACCACTCGGCATAGGTCGTGTTCGTGACCATGCGGCGGTTCTGGTCGGGCGTGCCGTCCGTCCACCAGACGGGGCCGCGCTCGCCGAGGCCGTGCTTGGCGGCGTCGACCGCCGCGCGGGCGCGCTTCATAGCGGCCTCGTCGCCCGAGCGCTTGGCCTCCTTCACCGCCCGCCGCGCATCCATCAGTGCCTTGACGAGATGCTCCCGCTTCTCTTCGCTCAAGTTCGGATTGGTACGCCGCCAGAGCCGTCCCTTGACGACGATGTAGCGGCCGTCGGGGGTCTCCAGCACTGGCATCGGGCATCCCGTCCCATCATCGCGGCAGGTCGGCAGGGCAACGCGCGGGTGGCCACAGGTGTGCCGCGTCAGCGGGGCAGGATCGCCGTGCAGATGAAGCGCCCGCCGCCCGGCAGGGGCACGATGGCGACGTCGACTCCGTAGAGGAGGCGCAGGGTCTCCGGCGTGACGGCTTCCTCCGGTCTGCCGAGCGCCAGGAGCCGGCCCTCGTGCAGGAGCGCCACCCGATCGCAGAGGAAGGCGTGGTCGGGGTCGTGCGTCGAGAGAACGACGCCCATGCCGCGTTCCTTGAGGCGCCGCACTTGGTCGAGGACGCGGGCCTGGTTGCCGAAATCCAGGCTCGCGGTTGGCTCGTCCATGACGAGGAAGCGCGGCTCCCCGGCGAGAGCCCTGGCAATGAGGACGAGTTGGCGCTCGCCACCGCTGATCTCCGTGTAACGCCGCTCGGACAGATGCCGGATACCGAGGGTTGCCAGGGCCTCGAGGGCGATCGCCGCGTCCGCTTTGCCGGGCGCCGCGAAGGCACCGAGGCGGCTCGCCCGCCCCATCAGCACCACGTCCTGAACCCTGAAGGGGAAGAAGGCGGCATGAGCCTGCGGAACGTAGGCGACGCTCCGCGCGAACCGCGCCCGCGACCACGTCGCCACATCTTCGCCGTCGAGGAGGATTCGCCCCGCCTGGGCCGGAAGCAGGCCGAGGAGGGTCTTGAAGAGGGTAGTCTTGCCGCCGCCATTCGGGCCCAGAAGGCCAAGCACCTCGCCCGCCTTTAAGGTGAAGTCGATGCCCTCGCCGAGGGGCTTGGCGCCGTAGCCGAAAGCGAGGTTCTGGACCTCCAGGCTCAAGCCCAGCCCCCCTTCGCGGTGGCCAGGAGCCAGAGGAAGAACGGTGCGCCGATGAGCGCGGTGAGGATGCCCAGCGGCACCTCGATGGGCGCGACGGTGCGGGCGACGAGATCCACCGCGAGGAGATAGCCCGCCCCCATCAGAAGGGAGGCCAGCAGCAGGCGGCGGAAATCCGGGCCGACGATCAGCCGCGCCACATGCGGGATGATGAGGCCGATCCAGCCGATCACGCCGGTGACCGAGACGGCGGCGGCGGTCACCAGCGTCGCGGCGGCGATGAACAACGGCCGCAGCAAACGTGTCTCCACGCCCAGCGCACGGGCCTCCTCCTCGCCGAGACTCATCAGGTTCATCCGCCAGGCGAACAGGACGAGCGGCAGCAGGCCGAGCACCATGGCCGGCAGGATCGCTCCGACATCGCCGAGGCTGACGGAGGCGAGGCTGCCGAGCAGCCAGTAGGTGATGGCGGGCAGCTGGTTATAGGGGTCGGCCAGCACCTTGAGCAGCGAGATCGCGGAGCCCAGCACCGCTCCGATGGCGACGCCGGCCAGCACCAGGGTGAGCACCGGATCGTGCCGCCGCACCGCGAGGCCCACCGCATAGACCGCGCCCACGGCGAGCAATCCCCCGGCGAAGGCGAGGAGCTGGATCGCACCCACGGGGAGCGAGAGGAAGATACCGAGTACGGCACCGAGGCTCGCCCCCGCCGAGACGCCGAGGATATCGGGCGAGACCAGGGGATTGCGAAACAGGCCCTGGTAGGTCGAGCCCGCCGCAGCGAGGGCAGCGCCGACGACGAGGCTCGCCGCCACGCGCGGCAGGCGCACCTGCAGCACGACGATCTGCGCGGTCGGATCGATGGAAGAGGTCAGCCCGAGCAGTTTCGCCCAGAGGATGCGCGCTACATCGGCGACGGGCACGGAGTACTTGCCCGTCGCCAGCGACACCAGGACCAGCATCACCAGCGCGATGAGCGGGAGTACGCCCGCCACCGCGAAGCGCAAGGCGGGCCGGGCTGCCAGGGAGGAGGCTGTCACGGGCGGGCCGCCCCTGCATCCTTCAGTAGGGTTTCCAGCTGCGCCGCGTCGAGGTCCACGTGGTAGAAGCGCGTGTAGAAATCGCGCGTGATGCTCTCCATCGGCTCGGGGAAGAGGTCGGGATACAGCCGTCCCGCGAGCCAGCGCAGGCCGATCAGGCGGTTGATTCCCGGCGGCGAGTCGAACCAGCCGAAGGGCAGGCGCGGCGTCTGGTAGACCCGGCCGGCGCGAACGGCCCGTAGCGTGCTCCAGAGCGGATCGGTGGATATGGTCCGGTGGAAAGCCGGGTCGAGGGTGACGATGGCGTCGGGGTCCCAGGCCAGGACCTGTTCCGGCGAGATCGTGGTGAGCCCCGTGGCGCCCCCGCCCTCCGCGACATTGCAAGCGCCGGCCAGGTCGAGGAGCTCGGTATTGATCGAGCCCGAAACCCCCGTCTCCAATCCGCGTGGCCCACGAGCGTAGTAGACGCGCGGTCGCCTGTCGGCAGGGATCGAGGTGATCCGGTCCTTCACCTCGGCGATCATCGCCTCCGCATGGGCGGCGAGATCCCTGGCCCGCTCTTGCACTCCCACCAGATCGCCGAGCTTGGCATAGGTCTCGCCCGTCCGGTCGATGCCGCCGTCGAGGAGAATGTAGGGGATGCCCGTCTGCGCCTGCACCCGGTCGGCGAGGGACGCATAGGTCGATGCCGTGCTGCCCACGTCGATGATGAGGTCCGGCTTCAGAGTGAGCACGGCCTCGACATTGGCGGTATTGCCCCGGCCGGTGAGCCGGCCATAAGCGGGCAGGCCACGCGTGTCAGGTGACAGGAAGGCGGCCTCGTCGGGGGAGGGGGCGCGGACCCAGCCGATCATGGTCTCGGGCGCCAGTGTGTAGAGCAGGACCGAGGCCGGCGGACCGGCGGCGAGGATGCGGCGCGCGCGCTCTGGCACCTCCACTTTGCGCCCGGCCGCATCGACGAAGGGGCGGGCAGCGCCTGCCTCTACGGTGAAGACGAGGCCCATCAGAGCCATCGCGGCGGCTGCGAGCACCTGCGTCGCGCGGGACGAAACCTGTCTGCGGCCGGCGGCCGGCGGGATGAAGCGAAGGATCATGGCCGATATCGTATCATGGCGGCGGACGCTGCGCTCCGCGACGCACGCGCCGGGATCGCCCCGAGACCCGGAGTGACCGAACCGGCCTCTCGTTTGTCATCCGCGAGGGGCTGCTATACAGCCCCGGTCCATCGATCCGCCCGGCGGAGGTGAAGGCAGCGAGACCTGCCGACGTGATGGTCCGCTATCCTCCCGGTCCGGTGGGGCCGAGGGTGGCAAGCGCCCGATCCGTCATGGATCTGTCACCGCCGGCGGCGAGAGACGGTTGGTCGAGACGCCCGATCGAGGCGGCCGAGGAGAGAGCCTGATGAAGATCGCGATGATCGGCGCGGGGTATGTCGGCCTGGTCTCCGGTGCGTGCTTCGCCGATTTCGGCCACACGGTCTGTTGCGTCGACAACGATCCGGCCAAGATCGAGGCGCTCGAGCAGGGGCGTATCCCGATCTTCGAACCGGGCCTCAATACGCTGGTGGCCGACAATGTCCGCCAGAACCGGCTGACCTTCGCCACCGACCTGACGAGCGCGGTCGCCGCCGCCGACACGGTGTTCATCGCGGTGGGCACGCCGTCCCGGCGGGGCGACGGCTTCGCCGATCTCTCCTACGTCTATGCGGCGGCCCGTGACATCGCCGCCGCGCTCACCGGCTATACCGTGGTGGTGACCAAATCCACGGTTCCCGTCGGCACCGGAGACGAGGTCGAGCGCATCATCCGCGAGGCGCGGCCCGATGCCGATTTCGCCGTGGTGTCGAACCCCGAATTCCTGCGCGAAGGCGCGGCGATCGGCGATTTCAAACGGCCGGACCGCATCGTCATCGGGGCGGACGATGCCCGCGCGGCCAGCGTCATGAACGAGGTCTACCGCCCGCTCTATCTCAACCAGGCGCCGATCCTCGTCACGGGCCGCCGCACGGCGGAACTGACGAAATACGCCGCCAACGCGTTCCTCGCCACCAAGATCACGTTCATCAACGAGATCGCCGATCTCTGCGAGCAGGTCGGCGCCAACGTCCAGGAGGTCGCGCGCGGCATCGGCCTCGACAATCGCATCGGCTCGAAATTCCTGCATGCGGGGCCGGGCTATGGCGGCTCGTGCTTCCCCAAGGATACCCTGGCGCTGGTGAAGACGGCGCAGGATTGCGGCACGCCGATCCGGCTCGTCGAAGCGGTGGTCGCCGTCAACGACCAGCGCAAGCGGGCGATGGCGCGCAAGATCGTCACCGCCTGCGGCGGCTCGGTGAGGGGCAAGACCATCGCGCTCCTCGGCCTCACCTTCAAACCGAATACCGACGACATGCGCGACGCGCCGTCCCTGTCCATCGTCGCCGGCCTGCAGGATGCCGGCGCCCGCATCCGCGCGCACGACCCGGAGGGGATGGAGGGCGCGAAGCACCTGATGCCCGACATCGCCTATGCGGACGACCCCTACTCCTGTGCCGAAGGGGCGGACGCCCTCGTCATCGTCACCGAGTGGAACGCCTTCCGCGCCCTCGATTGGGCGCTGCTCGCCGACAGCATGGCCGCCCGGGTGGTAGTGGACCTGCGCAACGTCTACCGGGGCGAGGACGTGGCCCGCCACGGCTTCCACTATGTCGGCATCGGCGTGCCGACGCCGGAGGCGTGAACCGCCCGCGGGATCAGAGGATGAAGTCGCTCGCCTGAAGGCCGCCGACGATGGCCTTCAACAGGATCTGGAAATCGGCCCGTCCATTCCCGTCGACATCGCCTTCGAGGAACGTGGAGCTTCCGGACACCCGCATATGCAGGTCGCCGGCTTGGGCGAGGGCGGCATCGCCGATGAAGGTGAAGCCCTGGTCGCCCTCGGCACCGGTCACCGCCTGGATCGCCGAGAGGTCGATCCGGTCCTGGCCCAAAGCAAAATCCGTGATCGTGTCGTAAGTTTTGCCGGCAAGGCTGTCCGAGATGGCCCGGAAGGCGAAGGTGTCGTTGCCGACGCCGCCCGTGAGCGTATCCTTCCCCACGCCGCCCACGAGGATGTCGCTGCCGCCCCCGCCCTTCAGCTTGTTCGCCGCATCGTTGCCGAGAAGCACGTTGTCGAGCGTGTTGCCGGTGCCGTTGATGGCCGCGTTCCCCGTCAGGGTCAGGTTCTCGATGAACTGCTTACCGAGGGAGAACGAAATGGAGGCCTCGACGCGGTCGGTGCCCGCCATCGGACGCTCGAACACCCGGTCGCCGATATTGTCGACGATGTAGACGTCGTCGCCACCGCCACCGGTCATCGAATCCGCCCCGGCATAGCCATCGAGGAGATCGGCGTATTTCGATCCGGTGAGGGTGTCGTCGCCCGACAGAATCGCGGCTCGAACGGTCCCGGCATCCTGCTCGCGATAGATGAGAGCCTGATCAGCCGTGATGGCGAGCCCCTGGATCTCCAGGAGGGTACTGGCGCCGTAGAACAGGGTGACGCCATTAGTCACGCCCGTGACGGGGTAGGGGCCGGCCTCGTAGGAGAACCCGGAGCCGACGATGTCGAAGAAGATGTCCTCGCTCAGCGAGGCGCGAAAACCCGTCTCGACCTGATGGGAATAGCTGACCTGCTCGTCATACGAATAAATGTCGATCGTATGCGCATCCAAGGGCAGCGAGGATTTGATCGTAACCACGGACGCGTTCTCCATCACCTCGCCCGCCCGTTCCCCGAGGGGAGCGGGCGGTGTCGATGATGTGATTGCAACCGAAACCTGAGAAAGGCTTAAGGCCGAGCATCCGCCCTGTGGGCGGAGCGGTCGGTCGCCGCAGCATGACGCTGCACTTCATCCCGAGCGGCACGCCGCCTCCGAGCCTTACCCGGAGGCGGCATTTCTCACGCCGCCGCGTCGATGGCCGTAGAGGCGCGCCGCACCTTGCGGTCCATGCCGTCGAGGAAGGCGTGGGCGTCTTCCTTACGCTCGAAGACATGCGGGGCGAGGCCGCGATTGTTGAGCGCTTCTTCCATCTTGAGACGCAGGAAGGCGCTCGTCGCGTAGCGCGTGGTGGTGAGATAGTAGTTCGCCGACAGGTATTGGATCATGCTTGCGTAATCGTCGTACAGGTTCTCGTTGATGCGAAACCCGTCATGGTTGACCACCGAGTTGACCCGTTGGCCGGCCTTCTTGCAGGCATCGACCAGGACCTTGCGCAGGTCGTCGATGTCGCTCTTGATGCGGGCGTGCCAGCCTTCGAGGTTGAGGAAGAGGATGTTGCGCTCGGCGTCGTAGCTGACCCGTTCCGGCAGGTTGAGGTTGAGGAGATCCGAGAGCAGTTCCATCGGCTCGTCCCGGAACAGTCGCGCATCCATCTGCGCCGGGTGCTTGATGATCGGCGTGAAGCCCATATGGGGCAGGATATCGCGCTCGATATCGATGCCCGGTGCCACCTCGATGAGTTCGAGCCCTTCGTCGGTGAGCTGGAAGACACAACGCTCGGTGACGTAGATCACCGGCTGCGAACGCTTCTGCGCATAGGGACCGCTGAAGGTGATCTGCTCCACCTGCGGCAGGAATTTCTGCGAGCGTCCCTCGGTGACGATCTTGAGCTTGCCGTCTTCGATCGTGGTCTCCAGGCCGCCCACGGTGAAGGTGCCGGCGAAGACGACGCTCCGCGCGTTCTGGCTGATGTTGATGAAGCCGCCGCAGCCGTTGAGCTTGCCGCCGAACGCACTGGTGTTGACGTTGCCGTGCTGGTCGCACTCGGCCATGCCGAGGCAGGTCATGTCGAGGCCGCCGCCATCGTAGAAGTCGAACATCTGGTTCTGGTCGATGACGCAATCGGCATTCGTCGCCGCGCCGAAGCTCGACCCGGAAGCGAGCACGCCGCCCACGGCCCCGGCCTCTGTGGTGAGGGTGATGTAGGGCGTCACCTTCTCCTCGTTGGCCACCGCCGAGATCCCCTCGGGAGCGCCGACGCCGAGATTGACCACGCCGTTCGGCGGCAATTCGAAAGCCGCGCGGCGGGCGATGATCTTGCGGGCGTCGAGCTTCATCTTCTTCATGCCGCTCACCGGCACGCGGATCTGGCCGGCCAGCGCCGCGTCGTGCTGCACGCCGTAATTCATGCGGTGCATCTCGGGCTCGGCCAGCACCACGCAATCGACGAGGATGCCCGGCACCCGCACGTCCTTGGGCAACAGGAAGCCGTCATCGACGATGCGCTCCACCTGCGCGATGACGATGCCGCCATTGTTTCGCGCGGCCATGGCCTGGGCCAGGCAGTCGAGGGTGAGAGCCTCCTTCTCGAAGGAGATGTTGCCGGCCGGGTCCGCCGAGGTGCCGCGGATGAAGGCGACGTCGATCTTGGTGGCGGTGTAGAACAGCCATTCCTCGCCATCGACCTCCACGAGCTTGACGATCTCGTCCGTCGTCACCTCGTTCACGCGGGCGCCGCCATGGCGCGGATCGACATAGGTATGCAGGCCGACCTTGGAGAAGAGGCCGGGCTGGCCGGCGGCGCAGGCGCGGTAGAGCTGCGAGATCACGCCCTGGGGCAGGTTGTAGCCGACGATCTTGTTGTCCTGGGCGGCCTTGGCCACTTTCGGCATGCGGCCGAAATTTGCGGCGATGACACGCTTCAGCAGGCCCTCGTGGTGGAGGCGGCCGGTGCCGAGGCCTTTGCTGTCGCCGGCGCCGGCGGTCATGATCAGGGTCAGGCCGCGCGGGGCGCCCGTGTCGACGAAGCGCTTCTCCAGAGCGGCATGGAGCGCCTCCGGGATGCAGCTCTGGACGAACCCCGTCGTGGTGACGACGTCGTCATGCCGGATGAGGGCGATCGCCTCCTCGGCCGTGATCACCTTATTTTTCTTCATCGACCGGTCTATCCTCAGAGCGCCTCCCGCATCCCGGCCCTAACGCAAGTGATATTTTGCATAATGCCGTGGATGAGGAAGTCTTGTTTGGCGCAGGCAGCGTAAAGATACGGTCCAGTTTTCGCAAGGGTCCGGTCTAGCGCCAGTCGCGGCGTTCGCGTCTTGTTGCAGTGCAGCGTTAGCCCGAGTTTTCATGTCCGGACTGCCGGCATTTCCAGTGATCAGCGAGGATTGCGTCTAATCCTTAGGGCTCGCCATCATTGGCTGAACACTTGTGCGGTGCGAGAAGGTCGAAAGTATTCAACATTTCGAATTTTGGTGGCGATTCGTTCCACCGTTGTCGGTCCCAACCTCGTGTCTCTCATTCGAACGCACGACGTTGGGGCGGTTGGTCGCTGGTCCGCGTTCGTCACGAGAGCTTGCCTTGCCGGGAGCCGCTAGGTGACGCAGGCTCGGGGATGCCGGTCCTTGGCCTCGACCGGTGATCCCCCCAACGAAACCATAAGTCGTCGATGATCGTCCGTTCGCGTCCCAATCTCATGGCGGTGCTTTTCACGCTCCAGGGCTCGATCCTGCCGCGGGTCGCGCTGAAGGTGAGTTTCATCACCGTGGCGGCCATCGTCGTCGTGGCTGTCGAGCGGGCTTGGCCCCATCCTTTCCCGATGAGCGCGGGGATCGGGCCTTTCACCCTGGTCGGGCTGGCTCTCTCGATCTTCCTGAGCTTCCGCAACGGCGCCTGCTACGACCGCTGGTGGGAGGCGCGCAAAGCCTGGGGAACGCTGATCCTCGAAGCGAGGGCGTTCGCCCGGCTCCTGACGGCGCTCCTGCCCGAGGAGCGGCACGACGCGTTGCGAAGCCGCGCACTGAAACGCGTGATGGGCTTTGCCAAGGCCCTCCACGCGCAAATGCGGCGCGAGGACGAGGTGGCGGCCGCAACCCCCTGGCTGTCCGAGGCGGAGGCCGCGCCCCTTCGCGACCGCCCGAGCATCGCCGACGCCGTGCTCGTGCACCTCACGGCCGATCTCGGACGAACACAGCGGGCCGGTGCTCTGACCGACATCCAGTTCGGCTTCCTCGAGCAGAAGATCGCGGCCCTCGGCCAGGTCCAGATCGTGTGCGAGCGCATCCAGGGCACCCCGCTGCCCTTCGCCTATACCCTGCTTCTCTACCGGACGGCCTGGATCTACTGCCTGCTCCTGCCCTTCGGTCTGGCGGGCACGCTGGGCTGGGTGACGCCGCTCGTGACGGCACTCGTCGCCTATACGTTCTTCGGCCTCGATGCCCTCGGAGACGAGTTGGAGGACCCGTTCGGCACCGAGCCCAACGATCTCCCCCTCGACGCACTGGTCCGCGTCGTGGAGGGGATCGTCCTCGACGCATCGGGGGAGCCCGCGCCGCCGCCTCTCGCGCCGGAGGGCTTCCTCCTGCGCTGAGGCGTGGCGCGAGCGGTGGGGGCTCAGTACTCCCAGAAGATCCGCTGAAGCTCCTTGGTGTCCTGCGTCTTCGTCAGGGCCACGGCGGCGAGGATCTTGGCCTTCTGCGGGTTGAGGTCGTGGGCGACGACCCAATCGTACTTGTCGTCCGGCTGTTCGGCATTGCGCAGGACGAAGCCGTCGCCGACGCGGGACGAACGGATGATTTGCACGCCCTTGGAGCGGATGTCCTTCAGGGTATCGACGAGGTAGCCAGCCACCGAGCCGTTGCCGGTGCCCGCATGGATGATGGCCTTCGCGCCCGTTGTGACGGCGGAGGTGTAGGGCTCGGGGTGCATGTTGCCCGAGCCGTAGACGATGGCGACGTCCGGCAGGGTATCGATGGAATCGATGTCGAACTCGGAAGTGGTGCCGTGGCGCTTCACCGGCGCGCGGAACCAATAGGTCTTGCCCTCCACCACCATGCCGAGGGGTCCCCACTGGCTGAAGAAAGCCGAGGGCTTGATGTTGACGCGCTTGGTGGTGTCGCGTCCGGCCTGGATCTCGTCGTTCATCGTGAGGAGCACGCCCTTGGCGCGGGCATCCTTCGCGCCAGCCACCACTACGGCATCGAGAAGGTTGAGGGCGCCATCGGCCGAGATCGCCGTGGAGGGCCGCATGGAGGCGACCATGACGATGGGCTTGTCGGTCTTCACCACGAGGTTGAGGAAATAGGCCGTCTCCTCCACGGTGTCGGTACCGTGGGTGATGACCACTCCATCCACGTCGTCGCGCTTGACCAAGGCGGAGACCTGCTTGGCGAGTTGAATCAACTGTGCGTTGGTGAAGCTCTCCGAGGCGATCTGGAACGCCTGCTCGCCGCGTACCTCAGCCACCTGTGCGATGGCCGGCACGGCGGCGATGAGCTTATCCACCGGAACCTTCGCCGCCTGATAGGTGGCGCTGTTGGCGGCATCCGCACCCGCGCCCGCGATCGTGCCGCCCGTGGCGACGATGACCACGCGGGGCTTTGTCGTCGTGGCCGGGGCCGCCGCTTCACCGGGTTTGGCCGGTGCCGGGCCTTCGAGAGCGATGGCTGGGAGCGGCGCGAGGGACAATCCGACGCTCAGAGCCAGGGCGAAGGCGATCGGACGACCGGTGGGCCGGTAAGCGGGAGGAACAAGCTGCATCGTGGTATCCTGTCACAGGCTGGAAGACGGCATTGTGGCCGCTCCCCCCGCTCACGCCCAGGCCAAAAAGGCGGCGGTCACAGGCTGTTCCGGCGTCATTCCTTCGACATCGTAACTGGAGGGGCGATCCTGCTGCCCGGCTCGGCCGATCCGGCGCATCCGCCTGCCGCGATCGAAGCATGGGTCCGCTTCACCGATCGGGTAAATGCTTGCAATCGGAATGAAATGGCGAGACTTTCGTGTTGTGGGCTGTCACGGCCCGGTACGACGTACGAGACCCAAGCGCGAGGAACCGATGACGCCGCTTGGGCATCGCGCCGGCCTGATCCGGGGATAGATCGCGTGGTGTATATGGTCGACGCTCCGGAGGAGCATACAGGCTCCACGACGGACCCTTTGCTGCTCGATAATCAGCTCTGTTACGCCCTCTACGCTGCCGCTCACCGGATCACCCGGTCCTACCGCCCGATGCTGGAGCGGATGGGGCTGACCTACCCGCAATATCTGGTCCTCCTCGTCCTCTGGGAGACCGACGGCGTCACGGTGTCGGATATCGGTCGCCGGCTGCGTCTCGATTCCGGAACCTTGACGCCCGTTCTCAAGCGGCTCGAAACCGCAGGTTTCCTGATCCGTCACCGGCGACAGAGCGATGAGCGCGAAGTCGAGATCCAACTGACCCAGCAGGGGCGCGACCTGCGGGCCGAGGCACGGCTCGTGCGGGAATCGGTGATGTGCCAGCTCAACATGTCAGAGCCGGAGGTGCAGGCTATGCGGGCCGACCTGAATGCCCTGATCGAGAACCTCAGCGTCGCCGGCTGAAGGCCGTCTCCGGCATGGCCGAGACGCCGTTCGGTCGACCGCCCGTCGTGGTCGCACTGTCACAATCGCGCTGTACGCTCCGTTCCGATATCATCTTATTATCCTATGCTATCGATATGGTTTGCCGGATAAGTTTTACCTTGAGGTAAGCGTTCATTTGCCGTTAAAGGCCGGCCACGTCCGGCATCGTGCCATGCAGCGCATCGGGTCTTCCCTTTCTCTCCGCCTGCCCGTTCCCGCGTGCCGGTCCTCACGCCACAGGGCAGGGGTGCTCGATGACCTGGTTGTCGAAAGTTCCGAATTTTATCGTCGAGGCAGGGAAGCGGCGGGCCGCTGAACTCGAACCGATCACGCGCGGATCCATCGAACCCACGCGGCATCGCGGCGTTCCCCTTCCATGAGTTCAGCCCTGGTGGAGAGTGAGACGGAGCCCCGGCGTCAGGTCGGCGCCTTGCCGTTCCGGCGCCTGTCGGATGGTGGGTTCAAGATTCTCCTGATCACCTCACGTGAGAGCCGCCGCTGGGTGATCCCGAAGGGCTGGCCGATGAAGGGGCGCAAGCCCTACGAGGCCGCTGCGCGCGAGGCCTATGAGGAGGCCGGGCTTCTAGGCGAGATCGGCAAGAGGCCGCTCGGTTTCTACCTCTATGAGAAGCGGCTCAAGAGCCGTGATTTCGTACTCTGCCAAGTGAAGGTCTTCCCTTTGGAGGTCCGCAAGCAGCTGAAGCACTGGCCGGAACGGGGTGAGCGCGAGGATCGCTGGTTCACACCCTCCGACGCGGCCGAGGCTGTCGCCGAATCCGGCCTCGCCGGCATCATTCGCGCGGCGTGCAAAAGGGACACAGGGTTGCTTGTTTCACCAGCAACGATCAAAGGCGGCGAGAAGTGATTGCCAAGCCGCCTTCGATCCGCTAACTCCCCGCTCGTCGCCGACGCGTCGCGACGATCGGCTGCTGTAGCTCAGTGGTAGAGCACCTCATTGGTAATGAGGAGGTCGACAGTTCAATCCTGTCCAGCAGCACCATTTTCCCGAAAAACCCAGCGTTCGTGCTGCGTCTCCCGCGACTAGGCTTCGTTGCTGGTTGAACGACTTTCGGGCGCGACAGCTTCATTTCTACCTACCGATTCACGTCTTCCAACAGCCTTCACGTGACCGTGCATAGCGCGGTGCCGGAGACGGCAGCATTCGCATCTTCGCCTTTGGTCACGCCTCAGCGAGGGGCATGTTTGAAAAAGGCAGGCCGGTCCGACCACTCTTGGCGCTGCCTTGACGCTGTCGCGGCCCAGGGGATAGGGCTACGCCCCGTTGCGGCAGCCAGGCTGCTTGAGTGAAGGCTGAATGTGGTGCGCGGCGGTGCCGCGGGTTTCTCGACAGGGCGGCTTCGGACATGGAAGCGGCGGTGCGAACGGTTGCACGCACGGCGCCCTAGATCGATCGCGAGGGTTTCATTGTGAGCTTTGAGCCGGACCATAAGGCACTGGCGATTTCCGGCGCCGACGTTGCCAGCGAGCGGCCCCCGGCCGACGCGGATTCGATCATCGCCGCCTTGGAAAGGGCAGCCGTTGCAGCCTCCGCGTCCCCACCGTCGCGCAAGATGGTGGGCATGGCCAAGCGTCTCCTGGTCGAACTGCGCGCCTCTTGCCGGGGTCGGGCCGATGCCAAGCCTATGATCCTGCGTGGCCGCGCCGCTCTCAAGGAGGTTGAGGCTGCGTACCGGCCCAACGAGGCGGATGTGACGAAGGATACGGTTTCCGCCGAACGTCGCGCTGCGAAGGCCGAAACAGCGAGCCGCCGCGTGGCTGAAGGCGAGGAAGTCTTCGCTCAGAATGCCGAACGCATGCGCAAGATCGTCGGCGCGTTGATCGCTGCCTCGAAGACCGAGGATCCCAGCCGCTTCACGGTCCAGGCCACCTTGTGCCAGCAGATCTGGGACGAGATTGGTCCGGCGGGCGTAGAAGGGCCTGCCCTCACCAAGGCTTATCGTAAGGCGACGGCCGCGTTCTGGGCCAGGGCCGGTGTGCCGGATCCCGGCAAGGCCGAGGAATGATGACGTTCTGAGGACCCGGCGGCCGCGAGGATGCCGCGCCCCGGGACGTAGGGGTTACGTCCCGGGGCTTTGTGCTCAGGCCCGGCGGATCAGCGTACCGGCGCCGTGGTCGGTGAAGAGTTCGAGCAGCACGGCATGGCTCACCTTGCCGTCGAGGATCACGACCGCCTCGACGCCCTGTTCCAGCGCGTAGATACAGGTCTCGATCTTCGGGATCATCCCGCCCGTGATGGTGCCGTCGGCGATGAGGCGGCGGCAATCCTCCAGGGTGAGGTCGGTGAGGAGCTTCTTGTCCTTGTCGAGCACTCCCGGCACGTCGGTGAGGAGCAGCAGGCGCTTGGCCCGCAGGGCTCCGGCGATGGCCCCGGCGAACGTATCGGCATTGACGTTGTAGGTCTGGCCGTCGGCGCCGAAGGCGACCGGGGCGAGGACCGGGATTAGTTCCGCCTTCAACACCGCGTCGAGGACGCCGCGTTCCACATGCTCCGGCTCGCCCACGAGGCCGAGATCGATCTCCTTCTCGGTCTGGCTCTCCGGGTCGATCACGGTGCGCGTCGCCTTGCGGGCGCGGACCATGTTGCCGTCTTTGCCGCAGAGGCCGATGGCGCGACCGCCCTCGGCCGAGATCCAGCCGACGATCTGTTTGTTGATCGAGCCGGCGAGCACCATCTCGACCACCTCGACGGTCGCCTCGTCGGTGACGCGCAGGCCTCCGCGGAACTCCGACTCGATGCCGAGCCGGCCGAGCATGCGCCCGATCTGCGGGCCGCCGCCATGAACCACGATGGGCTTCAGGCCGGATTGCTCGAGGAGCACGATATCCTCGGCGAAATCTTCCGCCGCGGCGCGGTCGCCCATGGCGTGGCCGCCATACTTGATGACGACGATCTCCTGATCGTAGCGCTGCATGTGGGGCAGGGCCTGGACCAGAACTTCCGCGCGCACATGCACGTTCGGGAGGGCGTCTTTTGCCAGAGATTCTTTCATCGTGAGGCACTGTCCTCGCTACGGCGCCGGATCGGGATGCGCGACGACGCGCTTCTAGCGCAGCGATGTCGCACTGCGAAGCGCCATAGCCGCCAAAGCTCGGAAAAATGGTCCCGTCGTGAAAGGTGGATCGGTGGTGAGAACGGCCAGCACCAGGGAGGCATAACCCTGCGTTAACCCTGTCCTGTGATCCTTTGGAAGATTGCACAGGACGCTCCCTCCGATGCTTGCCGCGGATACCACCGACGCCCGTCCGACCCTCACCGGCCTTCGGAATCTGACTGCCGCCCTCGCCCAGATCGGGAAGGACACCGCCTCTCCCGCAGAAGTCTGGCGCAGACTGACCGACAGCTACGTCGTCGATCTCGATGCCGTCGCCAGCATCCTGCCCCGCGCCGAGCCCGAGCCGACCTGGCTCGTGCCTCGTAACGAGGACCGCCTCGTCACCCGCCGATCGCGGGCCGACAATGTATCGCTTCGCGCATGAAGCCGAAGTCTTCGCGCCGTGCATGAGAGCCATGTTCGGCCGGGGCCGAGGCCACCTTGCGACAGGTTTGGCATCTGTCATGCTAGACCAAGTCCAATGAAAAACGACGAGGAACGCTCAGGCAACAATCACGCGGCCGCTCGACGCCTGAGCAACACCGCGGACCTTATTCGCCGAACCGAAAAAGGGGTCCGTCATGTCAGAATTGTTAGCCGTCGCCCTCGTTTGCTCCAGCATGATCGCGGCGCAGGATTGCTCCCGCACCACCGCCCTCGACATCATCGTGTCACCTGCGCACACGCCGATGGAATGCATGATCCACGGCCAGACCATGGCTGCTTCCACCTGGAGTGAGGAGGGTGAGAAGCGCTACGTCAGGGTGACCTGCGAGCGGCGCCATGCCGATCTTCGCGGCCTGCGCCGGGCGGGCTACGCCGCAGCCATCGTGCTCGTCCCGCGCCACCCGATCTGACCTTGCCCAGCGGCGGGAACCCAGGTGCGATTATGGCCTGACTTCGCACGGCTCGAGCAGGAGCGTCTCGCCCTGTTCGAGGCGGCCGCCGCTCAGCACCTCGGCATAGACACCGCAATCCGTATGGCCGAGTTGCGTCGAGAGGGCCTTGGGGATCGCGAGGTCGCGGAGTCCGGTCGCCGGGTCGACATTCGTCGCCGCGCAGCGCTCCGTCCGCTTCGAGACTTGCAGGCGGACGCCGCCTTTTGACGCCAGGACGCGACCGACCAGATCCAGTTCGGCGAACGGCGCGAGCCCGGAAAGGTGAAGGTTCGCGCGGAAGCGCAACGGATCGACGGGCGATCGCACCATGTCTTCGGTCGCCGCCACGCTGGCGAGGTTGAGGAGCGAGACGAAGCCGCGCGCCGAATCCGTGAAGCGGAAGCCTTCCGGCGCGGTGAGCAACTTCGGCGGCCCGCGCAGGGCGTCGGCGAATTCCCTTGCGAAGAACGCTTCCACCGCCTCGCGCCCCTCTGGAACCGACAGGTCCGCCTCGACGGCGCAGCGCCCGTCTTGAGAGATTGTCAGGATCGAACGGTCCGCGTCGTAGCGCGTCACGAGACGCGCCAGGGCCTCGTTGCGCATCAGCATCAGAAACTTGATCTTTGGCTGGTGCTTGGGAGCCGCGGGATCGAACCCCGACGGCCCGTTCTCGATGGCGAAGAGCCGATCGCCGGGAAAATAGGCTCCGGCCCGTAGCGTCGCCGCGTCCAGACGCTCTGGCGACAGACCCTTCACCGGATAGCGATGAAGCGCCTCGAGGTGCAGTTCGCTTGGGGGCGGCGGCTGGGCATTCATCGCGCCAGCTTCGCCCGAAGCTTTCCTGAAGCGCAAGTCCGTGATCGGGTCTTGTGGTGCTCATATGCAACACTACATCGTAAACATCGGCGGCCCTCGCGGCGCCGGTGTTCCCAGGACCATTCGGTCGGGGAGCGACGTCTCGACGGGGCCGCGCCGCTTGGCGGGCGGTGGATCGTCGGCACGGGGGAGAGGAAAGACATGAATTTCGAGATCTATACCGAACGCGCCCGCGGCTTCGTCCAGGCCGCTCAATCCCTGGCCCTTCGCGAAGGCCATCCGCAATTGCAGCCCGGCCACCTCCTGAAAGTGCTCCTCGACGATCCCGAGGGGCTTTGCGCAGGCCTGATCGACCGCGCTGGCGGACAGTCCCGCGTGGCACTCGCCCAGGTCGAGCAATGGTTGGCCAAGCAGCCCAAGGTTTCGGGTAATTCCGCGCAGCCCCAGGCGACGCGAGAACTCGTGCGCCTGTTCGACACCGCCGAGAAGGCCGCCCAGAAGGCGGGTGATTCCTACGTCACCGTCGAGCGCCTGCTGCTCGCCCTCGCCGTGGAGAAGGACACCGAATCCGGCCGTGCGCTCGCCGCCGCCGGCGTCACCGCCGCGTCGCTGAACGCCGCCATCAACGCGCTCCGCAAGGGCCGCACGGCCGACAATGCCACGGCCGAGAATGCCTATGACGCCCTCAAGAAATACGCCCGCGACCTCACCGAGGCCGCCCGGGAGGGCAAGCTCGACCCGGTGATCGGCCGCGACGAGGAGATCCGCCGCACCATCCAGGTCCTGTCCCGGCGTACCAAGAACAACCCGGTTCTGATCGGCGAACCCGGCGTCGGCAAGACCGCCATCGTCGAGGGGTTGGCCTTGCGCATCGTCGATGGCGACGTGCCGGAGAGCTTGAAGGACAAGAGCCTGCTCGCCCTCGACATGGGCGCGCTGATCGCCGGCGCGAAATATCGCGGCGAGTTCGAGGAGCGGCTGAAGGGCGTGCTCTCCGAGGTCACCTCGGCCGCCGGCGGCATCATCCTGTTCATCGACGAGATGCACACGCTGGTGGGAGCCGGGAAGGCGGACGGGGCGATGGACGCCTCGAATCTGCTCAAGCCCGCACTGGCACGCGGCGAGCTGCATTGCGTCGGCGCGACCACGCTCGACGAATACCGCAAGCATGTGGAGAAGGACGCGGCCTTGGCCCGCCGCTTCCAGCCCGTCTTCGTGTCCGAGCCCACCGTCGAGGACACGGTCTCGATCCTGCGCGGCATCAAGGAGAAGTACGAGCAGCATCACGGCGTGCGCATTCAGGACGCGGCCCTCGTGGCGGCCGCGACTCTGTCGAACCGCTACATCACCGACCGCTTCCTGCCCGATAAAGCCATCGACCTGATGGACGAGGCCGGGTCGCGGCTGCGCATGCAGGTGGATTCGAAGCCGGAGGAGCTCGACAACATCGACCGTGAGGTAGTCCGCCTCAAGATCGAGGGCGAGGCGCTGAAGAAGGAGACCGATTCCGCCTCCCGCGACCGTCTGGTGCGGCTGGAGAAGGAACTGGCCGATCTCGAAGAGCAGTCGGCCGCGATCACCTTCCGCTGGAAGGCCGAGAAGGACAAGTTGGGTGCGGCGGCCGAGCTCAAGAAGAAGCTCGACGAGGCGCGCAACGAACTCGCCTCGGCCCAGCGCCAGGGCCAGTACCAGCGCGCGGGCGAGCTCGCATACGGCGTGATCCCCGGGTTGGAGCGGGAGCTCGCCGAGAACGAGGCGGCCGCCGAAAGCGCTGTCGCCCGCGACGGCATGGTCGAGGAGGCGGTGACGCCGGCCCATATCGCGGGCGTCGTCTCGCGCTGGACCGGCGTGCCCGTGGACAAGATGCTGGAGGGCGAGCGCGAGAAGCTCCTCGGCATGGAGGCCGAACTGGGCAAGCGCGTCATCGGCCAGCGGGAAGCCGTCGAGGCGGTGGCCACCGCCGTGCGGCGTGCCCGCGCCGGCCTGCAGGATCCGAACCGGCCGATCGGCTCGTTCATGTTCCTCGGGCCGACAGGCGTCGGCAAGACCGAGCTGACCAAGGCGTTGGCCGGCTTCCTGTTCGACGACGACACGGCCCTCGTGCGCATCGACATGTCGGAATACATGGAGAAGCATTCCGTCGCCCGGCTGATCGGCGCGCCTCCGGGCTATGTCGGCTACGAGGAGGGCGGTGCGCTCACCGAGGCTGTGCGGCGCCGGCCGTATCAGGTCGTGCTGTTCGACGAGATCGAGAAGGCGCATCCGGACGTGTTCAACGTCCTGCTGCAGGTTCTCGACGACGGACGCCTGACGGACGGGCAGGGGCGGACGGTGGACTTCCGCAACACGCTGCTGATCATGACCTCGAATCTCGGGTCGGAATATCTGGTGGCGCAGACGGAAGGGCAGGATACGGATGAGGTCCGCGACGAGGTGATGGGTGTGGTCCGCCATCATTTTCGGCCGGAATTCCTCAACCGCATCGACGAGATCATCCTGTTCCACCGTCTCCGGCGGTCCGAGATGGGGGCGATCGTCGATATCCAGCTCGGGCGCCTCCAGACCCTCCTCGACGAGCGCAAGATCGCCCTCGACGTGGAGCCCGATGCCCGCGACTGGCTGGCCGACAAGGGCTACGACCCGGCCTACGGGGCGCGTCCGCTCAAGCGCGTCATCCAGAAGGCGGTGCAGGACCGGCTGGCCGAGCAACTGCTCGCGGGCCGCATCCATGACGGCGAGGCGGTGCCGGTCCGGCTCGGCCCATCCGGCCTGATGATCGGCGACGATCCCGCTTTACCGGAGCGGCGTCCGGCGAGCGCTACGCTCAACTGAGGCGAGGTTCGCTTCCATGCTTCCGGCGGGGACCGCCTCCGCCGGAAGCCGATCTCATGGCAGTCGCCACCACCTCTCGGATAACTTCTGAATAGACGGGGTTCCTGGCACGGGAAAGAAAGCGCAGTTCAGCGACCCGAGCCGCGCAGTGCCAGCTTCACGCGCTGTTCGAGCAGGTTCCACCGCGTCGAAACCTCACTTGCTACGCAGCCACCATAGGTCTGTCCTACGAAGAAGCCCTGTTCGGCCCGGTTTCGGCAGTCGAACACAGGTGGCGCCGCCAGGACGACGAGCACAGCACCGGCAATCGCCGCGGCGCTGGCAACGAGGCCGAACAGCCAGGCCAGTTGCGAGCCGTGGGTTCTCCTTACCCTGTCAGCAGGGCCGGTTTCCGTTCCATCGGTGAGATCACGGAACGGCGCATCCGCATTCGGGCGACGGTCGCGAATGATCTCCTTGACGGATTTTCTCGCTGGCCGTGTCACACGTCATCCCCTGGAAGGATCGCGGCGCATAGTGAGACGCGCGGTACTGAAGGAAGGTTGAAGGCGACCCATCCCCGCCGACTTTAGCTTGGTGACAAGCCAAAAAGCCGGGCTTGAGCCCGCTCCATGTTTGGGCAACATGCACGGCATCGGCTTGGTGGACCAGGCCCGATCACGGCGGGATTTCAGATGTCGGCACCCAGTCCAGAATCCCGCGATCCGGTTCCGTCCAAACCGGGAACCGGCCGCCCCGTCGGCGAAGTCGCCACCGATGGCGCCCTGTCCCGCCTCGGCATCCGCTTCACCGTCTGGGCCGAGCGCTGGTTTCCCGACGCGTTCATCTTCGTGGCCATCGCGGTGGTCATCGTGGCCCTCGGGGCGCTGGCCAACGGCGCGCCTGCGATGACGGTGGCCAAGAGCTTCGGTGACGGGTTCTGGAGCCTGATCCCCTTCACCATGCAGATGGCCTTCGTCACCATCGGCGGCTACGTGGTGGCGACGGCGCCGCCGGTGCAGCGGCTGATCGACCGGCTCGCCCTCGTGCCGAAGACCGGCCGGGGCGCGGTCGGCTTCGTGGCGGCGGCGACGATGCTGTCGTCGTTCCTGAGCTGGGGCCTCAGCCTGATCTTCGGCGGCCTTCTCGCCCGCGCGCTCGCCCGCCGCACCGAACTTCGCATGGATTACCGGGCCGCCGGTGCCGCGGCCTATCTCGGGCTCGGCGCCACCTGGGCCATGGGGCTCAGCTCATCGGCCGCCCAGCTCCAGGCCAATCCGAAGAGCCTGCCGCCGAGCCTGCTGCCGATCACCGGCGTGATCCCGTTCAGCGAGACGATCTTCCTCTGGCAGTCGATGCTCATCGCCCTGATCCTCTTCGTGATCTCGATCATCATCGCCTATGTCTCGGCGCCGCAGCCCGCCACCGCCGTGACGGCCGACGATCTCGGCCTCGACGTCTCGCGCGACAAGCCGGACGAGTCCCGGCCGCAGCAGCCTTCGGAATGGCTGGAGCATTCGCCGATCCTGACCCTGCTCCTCGTCATCATCGCCGCCGGCTGGCTCTACCAGGAATTCGCGCGCCAATCCTGGATCACCGCGATCTCCAACCTCAACACCTACAACCTGCTCTTCCTCACCCTCGGCCTGCTGCTGCATTGGCGGCCGCGGAACTTCCTCGCCTCCGTGGCGAAGGCGGTGCCGGCCACCGCCGGTGTGCTGATCCAGTTCCCCCTCTACGCGGCGATCAGCGCCATGCTGACCAACGCGAAGAACGCGGGCGGTACCTCGGTCTCGGATGTCATCACTCACGCGTTCGTGGCGCTGAACACCACGGGCAGCTTCCCGATTTCCATGGGCGTCTATTCGGCGGTGCTCGGCTTCTTCGTGCCGTCGGGCGGCGGCAAATGGCTGCTGGAAGCGCCCTACGTGATGCAGGCGGCCAACGAGCTGCAGGTCCATCTCGGCTGGGCGGTGATGATCTACAACGCTGCCGAAGCGCTGCCGAACCTGATCAACCCGTTCTGGATGCTGCCGCTTCTCGGCATCCTCGGCCTCAAGGCCCGCGACATCGTCGGGTTCAGCTTCCTGCAGCTCATCATCCATCTGCCGGTGGTGCTGTTCCTGCTCTGGGCGCTGGCCTTCACGCTCACCTACCACCCTCCGGTGATGCCGTAGGGGCCGGCCTGTTTCTCGGGCCTGACCCGACTACGTGGCGCGAGCCCGCCGATCGTCCTGATCAAAGATTCCGATCCGCCGCATGGGCAACGGTCGGGCTTTCAAGGGCGTCCCTGCGGCGGACCGCCCATGGCGATCACGCCGGCATCGGCGAGGCCCCCGGCCTCGTCGGCGGCCGAGGCCACGAGCGAGAAACTGACCGGCCGCAGCGGACCGCTGTCATGGCCGGTTTCGCCCTCGGACCAGGAGCTGACGGATATCGGCGTGAACGCATCCGCCATACCGCTGCTCGTCAGACCCTCGGCGCGGGCGCGCGCATCGACGCGCTGGAGGAAGCCCTCACTTCGCACGCCGAGGCGTATTGGCCGGACGTCGGGCTCGGCGTTCCAGACCGTACGGATGAGGCAGTGCCTGCCGTTATTGTCCTGCCCCCAGGATGCGACGTAGCGCGGCGATAAAACCTCCACTGCCTTCTCCCGGTCCGGCGCGCGGCGCGGGATGGTGTCGATCGCCTCACGCGAGGCGGGCCGCGTCGCGAGCCCCTGGAACGGCGTGCGGCCGTGGCGGATATAACCGAGGCAATCCTCGAAGATGATCCGCATCACCAACGGCTCGTTCTCCTCGATCGGCGCGGCGCTGGCGGGGAAGGCCGCGAGGCAGGCGGCGAACAGTATCCAGGGTTTCAGCAAGCGATCCTCCCTCCGGCGCGGGGGGTGAGAGAGCGTATACCATCGCCCCCGCAGGCCGATGGCGACGGTGATCTAGAAGGCGGTCACGGCGAACCGGTGCGTCAGCGGCGCTCCGTGATCAGGGCGGTGGTAACGCGGGTGAACGGGATCTCGCTGTAGCCTGTCGTCCCGATCCATTCGGATGCCCGGCCTATGGCGTGGAGCATTCAATATTGCCGACTTCGCCCTGCCGGTGATGACTGATCCTCTTGTCTGAGCGCCGAGATTTCATGCCCCGCCTATCGGGGTTGGGCACTCGCGAAGGATGATTCCGCGCCGTCCCCACATTGGGCGAACACCTCGATCCCGTGAAGGAGGCCATCAGGGATAAGGCGTCGAGAGCGCTGAAAACTGCAAACAAAGACCAGATGTCTGAGAAATACTTCTATAAATCAAGTATATATTCCGTTATTGCCTGTCTGCCTGCAAAAGGCTAGGCTAGTCATGCAAATCGATCCTCGTTGGAGAATGCGAAGGAAAGGAACGTCATGGCGTATGTAATGGGCACGGGTCAGGCTGATCTCATAGATTACACCACGGGTGTGACTGACGAGAAAGACTATATTCTCGGCTACAGTGGTAACGATGTGATCTACGGTCGAGGCGGGGATGATACCATTTTTGGCGACTCCGATTCGGCAACGAATTATATCGGCAGCGACACCCTCTATGGCGGCGGTGGCAACGATCTGCTGATCGGAGATAACGGCGTCGACACGCTCTACGGCGGATCTGGCGACGACCGGTTCGTCATGCGCTACGACTTGTTCATCGACGACGTTTATGGCCAGTCGGGTACCGATACCCTCGCGTTCTTTGCTTTCGACCGAGCCGCCAACGTCAATCTGAGCCAGAAGTCTTATTTCATCGTCGGCGGTGAAGAAGGCAAGCAAACCGTCTCCGGCGTCGAGAATGTCAGTGGGACCGACCAGAACGATAAGCTTACGGGCGATGCCGCCAACAATCTCCTGAGCGGCAACATCGGGGACGACCAACTCAATGGTGGTGCCGGCAACGACACGCTTCAGGGCGGGGACGGGGTGGACCGAGTCGTGGGCGCCAGCGGCGACGATGTCCTTTCGGGGGATGGCTCGTCGGACAAGCTGTTCGGGGGCGAGGGGAAGGACGTACTGAACGGCGGGTCAAGCGCCGACATCCTGTTCGGCGACGCCGGCAACGACTCGCTCCTAGGCGATGACGGCAATGACATGCTGATCGGCGGGACCGGCAACGACAGACTGACCGGCGGCGCCGGCCGCGATACCTTCGTTTTCGATCGGCTCACAGGCAAGGACGTCATCACCGACTTCAGCCCCGGATCGGGCTCGCCCGACGTCATTCGCCTGGAGAAGGATGTGCTGGGCTCCTTTGCCGCCGTGGTCTCTCACGCCGAGAACACCAGCGCCGGCGTCGTCATTCAGTATGACGAGGGCAGCATCAGGCTCGCCGGCCTGCAGGTCGCGGATCTGCACGCGACCGATTTCCTGTTCGTCTGAGTCCCACCCGTAGAACTTCCGTTTTGCTCTAGGGTTCGGAACGGGATCCGTGTGTGAACCGGAACTTTCTTGAGGCACTGCAAGGACCGGGTGCCACTCCGAACCGCCCCTCGACCTTGGACGAACGCGCCCAGGGTCGAGGTGTCGCTAGGATCGAATTGCGGGCGTGTGCTGGCCAAGTGGACCCTGTCGGGTCCGCGCCGGAACGAAAGCGGCCAATGCCGCGACCAGCCAGCCGGCCATCAGGATGACGCCGCCGGTCGGCGCGGCCATCGGAAAGAGGTGAATGCCCTTCAGGGCGCGCAAGGACAGATCACCGGAGAACAGCGCGAGTCCGATCACCAGGGCGGCAGCGGCGACCCGGGTCGTGAGGCGGTGAGTGAGCCCGGTGGCCGTCAGGGCCACGAGTGCGATGATGGCGGGCGCGTGGAACAGCAGAAACTGCGCCGCCGTCTTCAGGCTGTCGGCTCCGGGGATATGGGCCGCGGCCGCGCTAGCGGCGACGCCGAGCAGGCCGGCGAGCGCGCCGAGAGCAAGGAGGGCGCGGTCGAAGCCGGTCATGCGCCGCGCTCGGCCAGGATCCGGGCGACGCTCGCCCGTAGTTCCGGCACGCCACGGTCGTCGCGGCTGGATGTGATCAGGATCTCAGGGTAGGCCGCCGGGCGCTTGGCGATGGCGGAGCGGATGCCGGCAATGCGCGCATCGACTTCGGCCTTCTTCAGGGCATCGCCCTTGGTCAGGACGATCTGATAGCTCACGGCGGCCTTGTCGAGCCCGTCGAGCACGTCGGTATCGATGCTCTTCAATCCGTGGCGGGAATCGATCAGCATGAAGACGCGGGCGAGATTGGCGCGACCCTTGAGGTAGTCGTGGATCAAGTCGGTCCAGGCCTCGACCTTGGTCTTCTCCACGGCCGCGTAGCCGTAGCCGGGCATGTCCACCAGGGTCAGTCGCCCGCCGATATCGAAGAAGTTGAGTTGCTGCGTCCGGCCCGGCGTATGCGACGTCCGCGCCAGGGTATTGCGGCCGGTCAGTGCGTTGACGAGGCTCGACTTGCCGACATTGGAGCGCCCGGCAAAGGCGATCTCGACGCCCTTCATCGGCGGCAGCGCGGCGACGTTCGGCGCGGAGGACAGGAAATCGGCCACTCCCGCGAACAGCAGGCGGCCGGATTCGAGGAGGGCTGCGTCGGCTTCGGGCTCGGTCATCATGGTCTCCGGCTGAGAGAGGGAAACGTGACGTGTCCCACCATCGACCTCATCCTGAGGTGCCGCGAAGCGGCCTCGAAGGAGGCGTCCAGAAACCGCGTCGGGTCCTGGAGGCCTCTTTCGAGGCCTCCGCTTCGCTCCGGCGTCTCGGGATGAGGAGCCGGGGTGGTCTCGTTGAGAAGAACGCGAAGCCTAGCTCTTGGCCGGTGCGTTCTTGTCGGCAGGCTTCTTCTTGAACATCCCACCGAGGTTGTCCCACAACTCCACCTTCACGCCGTTACGGCGCATGATGACGTATTGCTGGATGACCGAGAGGGTGTTGTTCCAGGCCCAGTAGATCACCAGACCGGCCGGGAACGAGCCGAGCATGAAGGTGAACACGATGGGCATGAAGGTGAAGATCTGCGCCTGGACCGGGTCCGGCGGCGCGGGATTCATCTTCATCTGGATGAACATCGTGATGCCCATCACGATCGGCCAGATGCCGAGATGGATGAAGTCCGGGGCAGCGAAGGGCAGGAGCCCGAACAGGTTCAGGATGTTCGTCGGATCGGGAGCGGCGAGATCCTGGATCCAGCCGAAGAACGGCGCATGCCGCATCTCGATGGTGATGAACAGGACCTTGTAGAGCGCGAAGAAGACCGGGATCTGGATCAGCACCGGCCAGCAGCCGGCGACCGGGTTGATCTTCTCCTTCTTGTACAGCTCCATCATCGCCTGTTGCTGCTTCATCTTGTCGTCGCCGTAGCGCTCGCGGATCGAGGCCATCTCCGGCTGCACGGCCTTCATCTTGGCCATGGACTGGTACGACTTGTTGGCGATCGGCAGGAACAGCAGCTTCAGGCAGAAGGTCACCACCAGGATCGACACGCCGAAATTGCCGAACAGATGGAAGAAGAAGTCCAACGCGCGGAACATCGGCTTGGTGATGAAGTGGAACCAGCCCCAGTCGATCATCAGATCGAACTGCTTGATGCCGAGATCCTTCTGGTAGCCGTTGATCGTGTTGACTTCCTTGGCACCGGCGAAGAGCTGCTGGGTCGACGTCACGGTCGCGCCCGGCTCGACGCTGCGGCCATCGCCGCGCACGCTGGCCTGATAGACCTTGGTGGCACCGTCGGTGCGTTCGGTGAAGCTGCCGGTATAGGGGGTGGCCTGGTCCGGGATCGTGGCCGCGGCCCAGTACTTGTCGGTGATGCCGACGAAGCCGCCGCTCACGTTCGCCCAGGCCTTGCCCTTGGTGCCGGCATTGCCGAGCGCCGGCTCCTTCGCAACGTGGTCGTAGGTGTATTCCTGCAGGCCATCGGCGCCGAGGACGCCGATCATGCCCTCATGCAGCACGTAATAGCCCTGCGTCGTCGGCTTGCCCCAGCGCGAGACCAGCCCATACGGATACAGCGTGACGGCGCTCGCCCCCTTGTTCTCGACCTCGTCGCGGATCGTGAACATGAACTTGTCGTCGACGGCGATGACGCGCTTGAACAGCAGGCCTGCGCCGTTGTCGTAGGTGAGGGTCAGAGGCTTTGCCGGCGTCAGCGCGGCGGCATCGGCGGTCCACACCGTGTCGCCCGTGGGGAGGGGGCCTGTGTTCTGACCGACCCAGCCGAATTCCGCGTAATACGGGTTCGCGCTACCGGTGGGCGAGAGCAGCACGATGCGCGGGCTCGAATCGCTCACGGTCTCGTGGTAGCCCTTGAGCGAGACGTCATCGACGCGGCCACCCTTCAGGGCGATCGAACCGGCCAGGGCCGGGGTGTCGATGGCCACGCGCGGGGAACGGGCCAGAGCCGCCTCGCGGCTCTCCACCGATACGGCCGCGTTCGGCAGGGTGCCCGGAACGGGAGCCGAGGGACCGCCTTCCGCCGGGCTCGCCGAAGGAGCGCCGGTCGGGTTGGCAGCCTGGGCAGCAGCCTTGTTCTGAAGCTCGGCCTGACGCTGCTGCTCCACGCGGGGGGCGGCGATGAAGTAGTTCCACCCGAGCAGGACCGCCAGCGACAAGGCGATCGCGACGATCATGTTCGTCTTGTCATTACCCATCGAGAGATCCGTCGCGTGTGTTCGAAGGAGGGGAGGCGTCGAAGGCTCCGCTCGCCGCGCGAGGCATCGACGGCGCCTCGTGCTGCAGGGGCGCATCGGCCGCATGATGGCAGGATGGTGTCGGGTCGCCGCGAACCGGGCCTTTCACGGCATCGGCCGGGTTGGCCGCGCCGGAGCGACCTTTCCCACGTCCGGGGCGGTTCTTCTGGCCCTGCTGCCTGCCGTCACTCGGCTTGATCACCGCGCCAACGGAACGGCGCAGATCGGCGACCAGCGTGTCGAAAGGCGCATGCAGAGCGGGGCGACGGGCCACGAGCACGATATCGGCCTCGGCGGACGGCAACTCGGCTGCTGCGCGCTTCACGGCATCGCGCAATCGGCGGCGGATGCGGTTGCGCTCCGTCGCGTGACCGACCCGCTTGGTGATCGTGAAGCCGATGCGAAGTCCATCGACCGCTGCGCTCTCCGAGGTAGCAGGCACAGGCGTGCCGGCCGCATGACGCAGCCGGCCTTGGGCACTCATGAGCTCGGTGTGAAAACGGCGCCCTCCCGCAGCAGCGAGAAAGTCCGGTCTCCGCTTCAGCCGTCCGATCGTCGACACTGCCGGTTCGATCCTGCGGCCAAGGGGCGAGGTCATCGCTTGGGCAAGCCTCGGGTTGATCAAGGCCTACCCCAGCGGACTACGCCGCCGGGGCGCCTAGAAATCAGGCCGAGAGCTTCTTGCGACCGTGCGAGCGGCGGGCAGCGATGACCTTGCGGCCGCCGGCCGTCGCCATGCGAGCGCGGAAGCCGTGACGACGCTTACGCACGAGCTTGCTGGGCTGATAGGTTCTCTTCATGGCGCGATCTCCGATGGCCGAGGATCGATCCGGCTGGCTGCAGGAGCCCCACCGACATCTTCACTCGCCCTGAAATGTGTCTGCAAGCGCGAAGAGCGCCCACATGGGGCGCGGCAACGCGATGGCGCGGCTTATGGCGGAGAGGGGGGGCGAAGTCAATTCTGGCGCGGGCATTTCCCAGCGCCCGTTCTGTCGCCGGACCGTGTCCGCCCTTAGTCGGGCGTTAACCTTTTCAGCCTATGAAGAAATCATGTCCGGTTTTCCGGATGTGGGGCAGATTTCGGTCTGCCGCTGTTTTGATGCCTCTGTCGACTTCACCAAAGCCGCCCCTCCGGGCGGCTTTTTTTTCGTTCCGCCGATTCGCGGAACGACGTCGCCAAATGCGGTTTCATCGGCACCAGTCCGGCCCATTAACGTTAATCTCCGGTCAACGGCGCGGGGCGGCACGTTCGGCGCTAGTGTTGCGCCTCTGGTCGCGAACGCACTGATCGTGTCTCAGATCGGGACAAAGCGGTCCGGTAGCGGCACAGGAGGCAGGATGAACGAGTTGGATGTCACCTTTCGCGACGAGCGGGACTGGGTCAACTTCGGCGACACGTATGTGAATTCCGAGGCCTTTCGAGTCCTGTTCCGCGAAGGCATGACCATGGTCGAAGAGGCCGCGGCCTATCTCGATGGCGATGGGCGCGAGGAATCGCGTCTGCTGTCGCGCGACAGCACCCTGTCCTATGCCAGCGAGAGCATGCGCCTGACCACCCGGTTGATGCAGATCGCGTCGTGGCTGCTGGTGCAGCGTGCCGTGTCGGAGGGCGAAATCACCCCCGCCCAGGCCCTCCAGGAGAAGACCCGCGTCCGTCTCGCGACACCGGAGACCTTCCGCGCCGAGACCTTCGTCACTCTCCCGGCTCGCCTTCAGGACCTCACCGTCCGCTCGCGCCGGCTCCACGCCCGCATCCTGCATCTCGACGGCCTCATCTCCGACGACCGCCCGACCCCGGTCTTCGGGGAAAGCCCCGTCGCCGCGCAGCAGGGTCTGCTGCGGAGTGCCTTCGGTACCGCCCACTGAAACAGGGCTGGGCTTCGATGCCTGAAACGCGAAAGGGCGGCGCCTCGATGGCGCCGCCCTTTCGCGTATCCAAAACCCTCCGCCGCCACCAACCGGTCGCGGCGGTCAGTTCGCTCGAATCACTTCTTGCCGAAGGACAGGGCGCCGAAGCGCGAGTTGAACCGCGAAACACGGCCGCCGCGATCAAGCATCTTCTGCTCGCCGCCAGTCCAGGCCGGGTGCGTATTCGGGTCGATGTCGAGGTTGAGGGTGTCGCCCTCCTTGCCGTAGGTCGACCGGGTCATGTAGTCGGACCCATCGGTCATCACGACCTTGATGAAATGGTAGTCGGGATGTTCGGTACCCTTGGCCTTGTCGGCCGCACTCTTTGCCATGACGAAATCCTTGAATAGCCACGCCGACCGGCCCGCCTGGCGGCCCGCGGCCTTAGATCACGCGCAATCGGATGAAGGCGGGCCTATACCCCACGTGCTTCTTCCGAACAAGCGGTCGGGCGCGGGAGATCGCCGGGACCGCTATTTTCTTGAAACCGATTCTGTGTCGGGGATGATGACGAGGCACGATGGCTCGCGGGCGTAAAAAGAATTCACAGGGCGAAGGCCCGGGCGGCAACGGTCGCGGCAAAGCTCCTCTCGGGTCGCTGAGGCCGCTGATTCCCTTCGCCTTGGTTTATCGCGGTCGCATCCTCGCGGCGTTCCTGTCGCTGCTTTCGGCCTCGGTTGCGACCCTCGTGGTGCCCATCGCCCTGCGCCGGGTGATCGACCACGGCTTCTCGCCCGAAGGCCACAGCGTCATCGACGCTTACTTCATGGCTCTGATCGGCGTGGTGTCGGTGCTCGCCCTGTCGAGTGCCGCCCGGTACTACACCGTGGTGACGCTGGGTGAGCGCGTGGTCGCGGACCTGCGCAGCGCGGTCTTCGCCCGCCTCACCATCCTCGATCCCGCTTTCTTCGACCGTACGCAATCGGGAGAGATCGTCTCCCGGCTCACCGCCGACGCGACCCAGGTCAAGGCCGTGTTCGGGGTCTCCATCTCGATCCTGCTGCGAAACGCCTTCCTGTTCGTCGGCGCGGTGGTGATGATGGTCATCACCAGCCCCAAACTGTCGATCCTGGTTCTCGTGGCGATCCCGCTCATCGTGTTCCCGCTGATCCTGTCCGGACGCGGCGTGCGGCGGCGTTCCCGCGCGGCGCAGGACCGGCTCGCCGACGCCTCGGCCTATGCGGCGGAGGCGATCGGGGCGATTCGCACCATGCAGGCCTTCGGCATGGGTCGCGCCACGGCGGAGCATTTCGGGCAGGCTTCCGAGAATGCCTATTCGGCCGCTCGTGACTCGGTGAAGGCGCGCGCCCTGCTCACCGGCGTCGCGATCTTCCTCATCTCCGCCAGCGTCGTCGGGGTGATGTGGTACGGCGCCCAAGGGGTGCTGGCCGGCACGATGACGGCGGGCCAGCTCTCGCAATTCGTGCTCTACGCGGTATTCGGCGCGAGCGCCCTCGGGCAGCTTTCAGAGGTCTACGGCGAACTCGCGCAGGCCGCCGGCGCCGCCGAACGCCTCGGCGAGATTCTGGCCGCCGAGCCCGCGATCCGCGCACCCGCCGAGCCGAAACTCCTGCCGGTGCCGCCGCGCGGCGAGGTGGCCTTCGAATCGGTCCGCCTGACCTATCCGACCCGGCCGGAGCATCCCTCCCTCGACGGGATCAGCTTCCAAGTGGCGCATGGGGAGCGCGTCGCCCTCGTCGGCCCTTCGGGGGCTGGCAAGACCACGGTGCTGCAGGCGCTGCTGCGCTTCTACGATCCGCAATCCGGCATCGTGCGCGTCGATGGAATCGACATCGCCAGCGTCGATCCGGATGCCCTGCGCGAGCGCATGTCCCTCGTGCCGCAGGATCCCACTGTCTTCTCCGGCTCGGTGATCGAGAACATCCGCTACGGTCGCCCACGGGCGAGCGAGGCCGAGGTTCATCGCGCGGCGGAACTCGCCCATGCGGATGGCTTCATCCGCGCCCTGCCGCAGGGCTACGACACGCAGGTCGGCGAGCGCGGCGTCACGCTTTCCGGCGGTCAGCGCCAGCGTGTCGCCATTGCCCGCGCCATTCTCAAGGACGCGCCGATCCTGCTCCTCGACGAAGCGACCTCGGCCCTCGATGCCGAGAGCGAGCGCGCGGTGCAGACCGCGCTCGATACGCTCATGCGGGGGCGCACGACCCTGGTCATCGCCCATCGGCTGGCCACGATCCGCGCTGCCGACCGCATCCTCGTCCTCGACGGCGGCAGGATCGTCGAGACGGGAACGCATGAGAGCTTGCTGGCGCAGGGGGCGCTCTACGCGCAGCTGGCCGCCCTGCAATTCACCGACGCCCTCGATGAGACGGCGCGGGGGAAAGAACCGAAGACGAAGCGGTTCGCCCTGCCGGCCGAATAGGCGGCAATGGGGGGAGGGGGCGTTGCGGGAAAGGCCCTCTCCACAGGCAAATGCGCCGGATGTGGTAATGGTAATGGACCGTGAACCGCGACTCGGGATGGGTTGAGCCATGGCGCGCATCCTCAAAGATCCCGGTTTCGTCCACCTCCATGTCCACTCGTCCTTCTCGCTGCTCGAAGGGGCGCTGAAGGTCGGCGACATCGTCAAGGCGGCCGCCGCCGACCGGCAGCCGGCGCTGGCACTCACCGACACCAACAACCTGTTCGGGGCGCTGGAATTTTCCGAGAAGGCCGCCGGAACGGGCATCCAGCCCATCGCCGGCATGCAACTCTCGGTGGTTTTCGAGGCGCCGGATCCGATGGCGCGGCTGTCGCAGATCATCACCTCCAACGTCGTCGTGCTGGCGCAGAGCGAGGCCGGCTACGGCAACCTCCTGCGTCTGGCGAGCCGTGCCTATTTCGACGGCCCCCTGGGCGATGCGCCCCGTCTCACCGTAGAGGCACTGGCGGAGAACGCGGAAGGCCTCATCGCTCTGACGGGTGGCACCACCGGCCCCCTCGATACGGCCCTGCGCGGCGGACGTGTCGAGCTCGCCGCCGCCCGTCTCGCCCAGCTGAAACAGGCTTTCGGCGAGGACCGGCTCTACGTGGAGATCCTGCGCCACGGGCTCGATGACGAGCGCATGGTGGAGCGCGAGCTGATCCGGCTCGCCGATTCCAACGGCCTCTCGATCGTGGCCACTAACGAACCGTTCTTCGCCAAGCCTGACGATTACGACGCCCACGACGCGTTGCTCGCCATCGCCGAGGGGCGCCTCGTTTCGGACGAGCGCCGCCGCAAGCTCACTCCGCGCCACGGATTCAAGACCCGCGCCGAAATGGCCAAGCTCTTCCACGACCTGCCGGATGCCCTGTCCGCCACCGTGGAAATCGCCATGCGCTGCACCTATCGGGTGCGCACCCGCAAGCCGATCCTGCCGAATTTCGGCGTCGTGGCCGCTCTCGACGCGCTGCCCGTGGAGGCGGTCTCGCCGGATGTCGCCGAGGAGATCGCCCTCGACGAACCGTCCGAACTGCGCCGCCAGGCCGAGGCCGGGCTGGAACTGCGCCTCGCCCAGCACGGCCCATGCGAGGGCATGACCGAACAAGTCTATCGCGACCGTCTGGCCTTCGAGCTCGACGTCATCGTGAAGATGAAGTTCCCCGGCTACTTCCTCATCGTGTCGGACTTCATCAAATGGGCCAAGGACCACGACATCCCGGTGGGGCCGGGCCGTGGTTCGGGTGCCGGCTCCCTCGTCGCCTACGCGCTCCTGATCACCGATCTCGATCCGCTGCGCTTCGGTCTGCTGTTCGAGCGCTTCCTCAACCCCGAGCGCGTCTCGATGCCGGATTTCGACATCGATTTCTGCGTCGATGGCCGTGAGCGCGTGATCCAGTACGTGCAGGAACGCTACGGCCACGAGCAGGTCGCGCAGATCATCACCTTCGGTACGCTGCAGGCGCGCGGCGTGCTGCGCGACGTCGGCCGCGTGTTGGAGATGCCCTATGGGCAGGTCGACAAGCTGACGAAGCTGGTGCCGCAGAACCCGGCCAACCCCGTCACCCTGGTCCAGGCCATCGAGGGCGAGCCCAAGCTTCAGGCCGCGATGGAGGAGGAGCCCGTCGTCGCCCGGCTGATGCAGATCGCCAAGAAGCTCGAGGGCCTGCACCGCCACGCCTCGACCCACGCGGCGGGCGTGGTCATCGGCGACCGGCCGCTGGAACAGCTCGTGCCGCTCTACCGCGACCCGAAGACCGGGATGCGGGTGACCCAGTTCAATATGAAATGGGTGGAGGCGGCGGGCCTCGTGAAGTTCGACTTCCTCGGCCTCAAGACCCTGACCATGCTGCGCTGCTGCACCGACCTCCTGGCGCAGCGCGGCATCATCGTCGATCTCGCCTCGCTGCCTCTCGACGACGCGGCGACCTATACGCCGATGAAGCGCGGCGAGACGGTGGGCGTGTTCCAGGTGGAATCCGCCGGCATGCGCAAGGCGCTGGTCGAGATGCAGGCCGACCGGTTCGAGGACATCATCGCCCTCGTGGCGCTCTACCGGCCCGGCCCCATGGCCAACATCCCGGTCTATTGCGAGCGCAAGCTCGGCCGCGATGCCGGCAACGAGGCGAGCTGGTACCCGCACGAGAAGCTGGAGCCGATCCTCAAGGAGACCTTCGGCATCATCGTCTACCAGGAGCAGGTGATGGAGGTGGCCAAGCTTCTGGCCGGCTACTCGCTCGGCGACGCCGACATGCTCCGCCGCGCCATGGGCAAGAAGATCAAGGCCGAGATGGACGCCCAGCGCGACCGTTTCGTGAAGGGCTCGGTGGAGCGCGGCCTCACCGAGGCCAAGGCCAACGAGATCTTCGACCTGCTGGCGAAATTCGCCGATTACGGCTTCAACAAATCGCACGCCGCCGCCTACGCGCTGCTGACCTACCAGACGGCCTATCTCAAGGCGAACTACCCGGTGGAGTTCCTGGCCGCCGCGATGCAGCTCGACATCGACGTCACCGACAAGCTCGCCGAGTTCCGCCAGGACGCCCAGCGTCTCGGCATCCCGGTGGACCCGCCCTCGATCAACACCTCGGGCGTCAATTTCGAGGTCCATGACGGACGCATCGGCTATGCGCTCGCCGCCATCAAGGGCGTGGGCCGGGCCGCCGTCGAGGCCGTGGTGGAGGCACGCGGCGACACGCCGTTCAAGGACCTCGCCTGCCTGGCGCGCCGGCTCAACCCGCGCCTCATCAACAAGCGCACCCTGGAGAATCTCGTGGCGGCCGGCGCCATGGATTGCATCGAGGTCGACCGCGCGCGGGCCTGCGCCGCCGTCGAGCCGATGATGAAGCTGGCGCAAGGGGCGGCGGAGGCGGCCAATACGGGCATCGTCGACATGTTCGGCGGCATCGCTTCGGCCGACGTGACCCTGCGGGTGCCCGCCTACGAGCCCTGGCCCATGGCCGAGAAGCTGAAGAAGGAATACGAGGCCATCGGCTTCTTCCTCTCGGGCCATCCGCTCGACGAATATGCCGGCCTGCTGGAGAAGCTGCGCGTCCAGAGTTGGGCCGAGTTCTGCCGCTCGGTCCGCGCCGGCACCTCGAGCGTCGGCAAGGTCGCCGCGTCCGTCCTCGACCGGTCGGAGCGCCGCACCAAATCCGGCAACAAGCTCGGCATCGTCACGCTCTCGGACCAGACCGGGCATTTCGAGGCGATCATCTTCCAGGAAGGCCTCGGCCAGTACCGCGAGATCCTGGAGCCCGGCCGCCCGCTTGTGCTCCAGATCCAGGCCAATCTCGAAGGCGAGGATGTGCGCGCGCGCATCGTCACCGCCGAGCCTCTCGACGAGGCGGTGGCACGGCACCAGAAGGGCATGCGCGTCTATCTCCGCGACGAGCGCCCCATCGTCAGCGTGCAGCAGCGCCTGCAGGTGCGCGGCGAGGGCGAGGTCTCACTGATCCTCCTCCTCGACGGCGGCGACCGGGAGGTCGAGGTCAAGCTCCCCGGCCGCTACCAGGCGACGCCGCAGATCGCCGGTGCCCTGCGGGCAGTGCCCGGTGTGGTGCAGGTCGAAGTAAACTGACTGGGTCAGCCTCCCGAGGGGAGGGGCCCGTCGAACGTCTCGCGCGCCGTCTCCACCGCCGCGAGGTTCTGCTCGGCCCAGATCCACACGCCGCAGAAGGCGGCGCCGAGGCTCTGGCCGAGTTCCGTCAGCCGGTACTCGACTTTGGGCGGCACCACCGGATGCACGGTGCGGATCACCAATCCGTCCCGCTCCATATGGCGGAGGGTCTGAGTCAGCATCTTCTGGCTGATCGTGCCGATCGAGCGGCTGAGTTCGGTGAAACGAAGCTCGCCCCTTTCCTCCAGGATTTCGAGGACCAGCATCGTCCATTTGTCGGCGACGCGGCCGATCAGGTCGTGAACCAGCGCCTCGACGCGCGGATCCGCATCGGCGGGTGGGGGCGGGGCCGGCATTTCACGCTCTCCTTTTGGTAAGTACAAATCTTTTTGGTGCCTTCTACCCATCGGAGAGTAGGCGCGGCATCTGTTTGGGACAACCAGGAGGGATGTCCCATGAAGACGAGCGGCAACACCATTCTCATCACCGGCGGCGCATCGGGGATCGGCCGCGAACTGGCGGAGCGTTTCCAGGCCCAGGGCAACACAGTGATCATCGCCGGCCGCCGCCGTGATCGGCTCGATGCGGTCACGGAGGCCAATCCCGGCATGGTCGGCTATGTGCTCGATGTCGAGGACAAGGCCGGGATAGACGCTTTCGCCGCGACGGTGATCGCCGCCCATCCCGACCTGAACGTCCTGATCAACAATGCCGGGATCATGCTGTTCGAGGATCTCACCCGGTCCCGTGAACTGGCGGATGCCGAGGCGATGGTGACCACCAACCTGCTGGGGCCGATCCGCCTCACCAACGCGCTGATCGACCATCTCTCCGCTCAGCCGGACGCGGCGGTCGTCAACGTCTCGTCGGGCCTCGCCTTTGTGCCACTCGTCTCGACCCCGACCTATTCGGCGACGAAGGCGGCGATCCATTCCTACACGGTCAGCCTGCGGGACGCCCTTAAGGGCAGGGTCGAGGTCATCGAGCTCGTGCCGCCCGCCGTGCAGACGGAACTCACGCCCGGCCAGTCGACGCGGGAGGGATACATGCCCCTCGGCGACTTCATGGACGAAGTAATGATGCTCTTCGCGACGCAGCCGACTCCGCCGGAAATCCTGGTGGAACGCGTGGGATTCCTGCGCTTCGCGGAAAGCGAGAAGCGGTTCGACCAGGCCTTGGCTACCGTGAACGACTTCGCCAACAAGGCGCGCGCGGAGCAGCACTGACGCTCCGCAGCGGCCATGCGAGCCGGCTTGCCGATCGGAAAGACGCGGCGGGAAACATCCGCCGCGTAACCGCGTCTTAATAATACCTTCAGCATGGTCGACATTAGGCTGGACCCGGTGCTTGCCCAACAAGACCCGGCATGACGCAAGCTGGCGTCGCGGTTCGGTGGCACGCTTCGATGACGAGAACTCTCTTGCGCCTGTCGGTCTTCGTCATCCTCGCGATCCTGGTCTTCGTGACGCTGTCCCCGATCGGGCTCCGGCCGGTCGTCGCCTCGGCGAATGTCGAGCGGATGAGCGCCTACGCCCTGTTCGGCTTCCTCTTGATCCTGGCCTATCCCAAGCGCTGGTATCTCGGGCTCATGACTGGAATGGCGGTGGCCGGCCTCCTCGAATTCGGCCAGGAATTGTCGTCGACCCGCCATGCGCGGTTGAGCGATTTCCTCGTGAAAGCAGTCGCCGCCGCGTTCGGCAGCGTCGTCGCTTATCTCGTCCTGGCCGCCTATGCCCGGTTCGAGCGGCCCTCGGCCTCCCGCTGACACAGGTGCCTGACGTGGATGTCTGCAACGATCCCGGTTTCCATACGCTCCTGACCGGGAGTTTCCGCCGTGCCGTCGGCCGGTCGCTGGTGCCCGAGTCTGGGGGCGACGCGGCTTGGCTCCATGCCGACGCCCCCTTCGCGGTCCTGGCCCATGATGGGGCAGAGGACCCGCGTTTCATCTATGCGAACCTGACCGCTCTGCGCATCTTCGGCTACGAGAAGGACGAGCTCATCGGGCTGCCCTCTCGCTTCTCTGCCGAGGCCCCGGAACGCGCCGAGCGTCAGCGCCTGCTCGACGCCGTCACCCGTGACGGGTTCGTCGCCAATTATGCCGGCATCCGCATCCGCAAGGACGGAACCCGCTTCCCGATCCGCGACGCCATCGTCTGGCAACTCGTGGATGAGGCCGGTCTGCTGCACGGACAGGCCGCGACCTTTTCTGTCTGAGAGGGTTCCCTCGGTTCGACAGGTATCGACGAGCGGAGACCGTGACGTTTTTCTTCCCTTCCACGACCTCGTCCTGAGGCGCTGCGATAACCGCCTCGAAGGAGGGCTCCAGAACCCGCTACGCGAGCTGGAGGGCTCCTTCGAGGCCTTCGCTGCGCTTCGGCACTTCAGGATGAGGTGGTGGGCGGCACCGTGATCGCATCGCTATCCTCGCCGAGGGTCATGAGGGCGGCATTGCCGCCTGCCGCCGCGGTGTTGATGCTGACGCTGCGCTCCCGGAGAAGCCATTCCAACGAGTAATCGTCGGCTCCTTTCTCCAGTTCGTCCGGCGACACGGCGAGGACTGGGATGATGGCGCCCGGCAGCGCGGCGGCTCTCCGCGTCGCCGCGAGGGTCGCATCCGCTCCGCCCTCCACCAGGATCGCCGCGCAGCCCATCGCCTCCGCCTTGGCCGAGATGTCGATCTGGCGCCGCAGGGCGCCGGGCAGCATATCGAGCGCAGGTCGCAAGGCGGCAGGCATCTGAAGCCGGATCGCGTTGCCGGTGGCGAGGCAGGCGGCGATCTGCGCGAACAGCCCGGTCTCGCTGGCCGGAAAGCAGAGCACCGTGCCGCGCGGCTGCAGGCTGTAGCGGTTGCTCTCGCCCACCGGGCCGGGCAGGGCGATGTCGAGCCCGAGGAGGCTCCGTTCGGCATAGGCGTCGCAGCGCGCCGCGTCCCTCTCCCTGCCCGCCGCCGACAGGGCGTCGCGCAGGGACGCCAGCGCCTCGGGCATCGCGGCGGGCCGCCGGACGAGGCCGGTCTTCGCTGGCGCCGAAGCCAGGAGGCGGTGGAGATAGAGCGGTCCGCCGGCCTTCGGTCCCGTCCCCGACAGGCCTTCGCCGCCGAAGGGCTGAAGGCCGACGACGGCCCCGATGAGGTTGCGGTTGACGTAGATGTTGCCCGCATGGACCCGGTCCACGAGGCGCGAGACGGTAGCGTCGATCCGGCTATGGACGCCGAAGGTCAGGCCGTAGCCGGTCCCGGCGATGGCATCGACGATCCGGCCGAGATCGTCGCGCCTGATGCGCAGGACGTGGAGGACGGGGCCGAAGACCTCGCCGGACAGGTCGTCGAGACTGTCGATGGCGATCAGGGTCGGGGAAACGAAATGGCCGGCCGCGCGGGAGGGCGGCAGCGCGACCCGATGCACGGCGTGGCCGCGCTCCCGCATCTGCGCCACATGTTCTTCGATCGCCTCCCGCGCAGCCTCGCTGATGACCGGCCCGATATCGGTGGCGAGCCGGTCGGGATTGCCGATCGTCAGTTCGGCCATGGCGCCTTCGAGCATGGCGAGGATGCGGTCGGCCACCTCCTCTTGAAGGCAGAGCACGCGAAGCGCCGAGCAGCGCTGTCCGGCGGAATTGAAGGCCGACATCACCACATCGGCGACGACCTGCTCCGGCAGGGCGGAGGAATCGACGACCAGGGCGTTCTGGCCACCCGTCTCGGCCACGAACGGAATCGGCCGTCCATCCGGTCCGAGCCGCCTGGCGAGTTCGGCCTGGATCGCCTTGGCGACATCGGTCGAACCGGTAAAGAGCACGCCCTGGACCCGAGGATCGGCCACGAGGCGCGCGCCGATCGCACCGTCTCCCGGCAGGAGACCGAGCACGCCGTCCGGAATTCCCGCCTCGATCAGGATCTCCACGGCGAGCCCGGCCACCAGGGGCGTTTCCTCGGCCGGCTTTGCAAGGACGGCATTGCCGGCGGCGAGTGCCGCCGCGACCTGCCCGATGAAGATGGCGAGGGGGAAGTTCCAGGGGCTGATACAGGCGACGACGCCAAGGGGCGGATGAGTCGCGGGATCGAATCCCGCTGCCTGCGCTGCGTAATAGCGCAGGAAATCCACCGCCTCGCGGATCTCGCCGACGGCATCGGCGAGGGTCTTGCCGGCTTCTCGGATCAGCAACCCGAAGAACGCGTCGCGTCGCGCCTCGATCCGGTCGGCCGCTGCGTTCAGGATTTCAGTCCGCCGCGATGGCGCCGTCGTCGCCCAGGCGCTGGAGGCTGATGTCGCACGCGCGATGGCGGCGTCGACGATCCCCGCCTCCGCCTCGATCACATGGCCGACGATGTCGTTCCGGTCGGCGGGGTTGAGTACGGCGCGTTTCGTGCCGTCATACCCATCCGTCGGAACGGGCCGACACAGGCGGGGTGTCCCCGCACCCGCCCGCAGGCCCGCACCGAGGGACGCGAGCACGTCCTCGTCGGTCAGGTCGAGGCCGCGCGCATTCACGCGGCTCGGGCCGAAGAGATTGCGCGGCAGGGCGATCCCCGGATGGCCCGATCCCGGCGGTACGACCCGGCGGGCCAGCTCCAGCGGGTTGGCAACGAGGTCGCCGGCCGACACGGCGGGATCGGCGATCCGGCTGACGAAGGAGGAGTTTGCTCCGTTCTCCAGCAGGCGCCGGACGAGATAGGCGAGCAGCGTGTCGTGCGAGCCCACCGGCGCATAGATCCGGCACGGCCGGTCGAGGATCGCGCCGCCGACCACCTCCTCGTAGAGCGCCTCGCCCATGCCGTGCAGGCACTGGAACTCGTAGTCGCCGGGCTGGAAATCTTCCCCCGCCATGGCGACGATGTCGGCGAGCGTGCGGGCATTGTGGGTCGCGAATTGCGGAAACACTGCGTCTCCGGCCGCCAGAAGCCGGCGCGCGCAGGCGAGGTACGACACGTCGGTATGGAGCTTCCGGGTGAAGACCGGGAAACCGTCGAGCCCATCGACCTGGGCGCGCTTGATCTCCGAATCCCAGTATGCGCCCTTGACGAGGCGGACCATGAGGCGGTGCCCGCTCCGCCGTGCGAGATCGATGACGACGTCCAGCACGGGGAGCGCGCGCTTCTGATAGGCCTGTACGACGAAGCCGAGCCCGTCCCAGCCGGCAAGACGCTCGTCCGACGCCAGGGCTTCGAGGAGATCGAGGGAGAGGTCGAGCCGGTCGGCCTCCTCGGCATCGATGTTGAACCCGATATCATGGCGGCTGGCCGCGAGGGCGAGGTCCGTCAGCCTCGGCAGCAACTCGTCCATCACCCGCTCGCGCTGGGCACGGGCATAGCGCGGGTGCAGCGCTGAGAGCTTGACCGAGATGCCCGGCCCATCGAGAGGACCGCGCCCGGCCGAGGCCATACCGATCGCCGCGATGGCGCCGGCATAATCCGCCAGATAGCGGGCGGCATCCGCTGCATTCACTGCCGCCTCGCCGAGCATGTCATAGGAATAGCGGAAGCCCTTCTCCTCCTTCTGCCGGCTGTTGCGGAGCGCTTCGGCGATGCTGCGGCCGGTGACGAACTGGCCGCCGAGCATCCGCATCGCCAGATCGACACCCATGCGGATGGCCGGCTGGCCCGCCCGACGCAGGACGCCCGTCAGCGCCGCCGTCAGGCCGGCCTCGTCCTCGACGCCGACCACCCGCCCCGTCAGCGCGAGGCTCCACGCGGCTGCACCGGCGAACAGCGAGGTGGGATGGCCGAGATGCGACCGCCAATCGCCATGTCCGATCTTGTCGCGGATGAGGGCGTCGCGGCTCGCCGTATCCGGAATGCGCAGAAGTGCTTCAGCGAGGCACATCAGGGCGACGCCCTCGGCGCTCGACAGGCTGAACTCGCGCATCAGCTGCTCGACGGGCCCGCGGGCGCCTTTCTCGCGCAAGGCCGCGACGAGGCGCCCGGCCAGATGCGTCGCCGCGGCATCCTCCGACGGACTTTGATGCACTTCCGCCATCAAGGAGGCGACGCATTGGGATTCGGAACGGCGATGGACGGCGCGGACCCTGGCTCGAAGTGCTCCGCGCGGCGCGGCGGGACCCTCCCATTCAAAGAAAGCCAGCCTGCGATCGGGCGGCAGCGGCGTCGGAGGCGGGCATTTGCTCATGGTGTGAGGCTCATGGGTCGAAGCCTTCCCGCTGCTGCCCCCCGGACGATCACCGATATCCGGCATCTCCTCGAAGGAAGATGCACCGGAATTCGCCCGTGCACACCTGTGCGGAGCGACCTTGCCGATGCAGACCAACGAGGCCGCACCTGCGTAGTTTCCGGGCGGGTCGCCGGCCCTCTCTTCCACCTCGAAATCAGCGATGCGGGAAGGAGGGACCCGTTACCGCGTGGCGACGCGCAGCTCCGCTTGCTGTCGATATGCGGCCTCCAGGCGCTCGGCCACGAGATGCTGCAACCGCCAGAGATGGTCGTCGAGAATGCCGGCATCCGCGCAGGCCTGTGCCGTGCGGAACAGATATTCCGCACTCGGGCCGAGATGCCCTACGCCGGTGGCGATCCGGTCGGCGATCTCCTCCTCCGCGAGGCGCCCGGTGTAGCGGTTGCTGGCGCGGTTGACGACGAAGGTCAGGGCGGTGACCGGCCCGGCCGCGGTTTCGACGACGACCCAGCGTCCCGCATAGCCTCCGCCGCGCATCTCCCGGCGCCAGACCGGCATCAGGGTCTCGACCGGATCCGATCCCCTCAGGCGAAACACGATTCCGCGGCAGATGCCGCCCCGGTCGAGGGCAAGGACGAGGCCCGGCCGTTCGCGGCTCCCGCGAAACCGCCGCTGCAGCAGGCAAAAGCGCCGGTGATAGCCTCTCACCGTGCCGACGCGCCGCTCGGTCACGGCGAATTCCGGCTGCCAGATCAGCGAACCGTAGCCGAACACCCAGAGCCCTTCGTCCTCCGTCGGCCGGTGCCGGAGCATCCTGTCGAGGCCGGGCGCGAGGTCGAGATCGCTGATGAGATGCAGGGCGCTCGCATCGTCGGCGACGGGGGTCGGATGGGCGAGGGCGATGAGGTCGAGGGTGAGCGAAAGGGGGCGATGCCGCATGGCCCGTATCGGAGCATCACCGGCCGGTCGGAGCAAGCTGCCACCTTGATCGTATGCGTTCAGGGCGGGACGCTGCTAACCGGTACGATCAATGCGGATCGACCCCAATGTTTTCGTATTCCCAGGACGATAGCAATGCCGACGGTGAAGCTTAGCAGCGTCGACACAAGGCTGAGTGGAATGACGACGAAAAGAGCGAATATCAGATAAAGAACCAGTGCCGCAGTCATAGCGCGCAACAGGATGCTGAAAGCCCAGAGAGTGTGTAGCCAGCGGCTGCGATGTGTCGGACGCCAGGTGCCCACGAATGCCAGGACTGCCGTGAGGCATCCAAGGCCCATCACTGAGCCATGGAGATACGGATGCTCCATGATGAATGCAGACTCGCGAACCACGATCTCGCTGGGCGACGCCATGCGTGCCGCGAATCCCCAACTCTCGTTCCCCGATTCCATGCTCCACATGAAGTCGTCGCCTTCGACGCTCGCGCTCGGCAATGTCGTGTCTGCCGACCTGAACGAAGACGGATCAATCGTCAGAACCCCTGCTGTATCGTGGACGTAGCCTCGGCAGGATCTTGGTGTGCCGTCGCAAATCAGGGAGATCAGGGAGTACTTGCCGCTGCGCGCTAACGGTCGCCCCCGGCCATCGAGAACGAGGAGACGAACAGGATCAGTAAAGAGGATTCCATCTCCGTGAAGGAGCCTGATTTCACCATGCTCGCCATCGGGCAGCGTCAATCGCTCCGTCTGCGTCATGTAAGGGGTATGTGCCACGGCGACGATGTTTCCCGCCGTTAGCGAGGGGACGGAGAGTAACAGCAGGATTAGAAACCGGAGGCCGTGCTTGGCTTTCATTTCTAGATCGTTCTTTCAGGTATTTTCTCGCGTGTTACTGCGTCGGCCATTGCCGGAAACATACATTTTTATCTGTTCCCCAGCGCCTCCAGTTCCTTGAACGGCTCCGTCCGGTGGCCCTCGCAGACCTCCTCGACATCCTCGAGGATGCTGAGCTTGCCGGCCTCCTCGCGGATGACGACCTTGGCCTTCTCGCCCTTGAGGAAGCGGCGGCCCATCATCCGGGCGGACACGCAATAAAGGGTACGGCCGTCGTCCTGAAAGGGTCCGGCGATGCGGCTGTACTCGAACCGGACCGGGATCACCGAGATCGAACCGAAGCCGCTCTGGCGAAGTGCCAGGGCGGCCACCCGCTCGCGCATGGTGAAGCTGGCAACGGCAGCGGGAGCCGGTTCACGCCGCCCGCATCCAGCGAGCGTGAGGGCGAGGAATGCCATCGCCGCGATGGCGACCATGGATCGCGGCAGCAACGGGCCGTTTCCGGCGATGCCATGTCGGAAGAGTACCATGGGAGGGGAGCACCTAACGGCGGAACCCGAAGCGTAGCGTTTGACACGCTGCGCGGGAATATATGGATCACCACAATCCAGCGCGTTTCTCGATGCCGTCGGCCCGTTTCCAACGCATTCGCCACGCCTTAATGAGAGGGCCATGCAATGGACCGACGACGGCGTGGTGCTGGGGCTGCGCAAGCAGGGCGAGACGGGAATCGTCCTCGAAGTCATGACCGCGTGCCACGGCCGCCATCTCGGCCTCGTCCATGGGGGGCGTTCGCGGCGGATGCAGCCGGTGCTCCAGACCGGCAACCACGTTCGCCTCACCTGGCGCGCGCGTCTCGATGAGAGCCTCGGCGCTTTCGCGGTGGAGCCCCTCGAATCCGCCGCCGCGCGGCTCATGGGCTCCGGCCTCGCCCTCTACGGCGTCACTCACATGGCCGCGCTCCTGCGCCTCCTGCCCGAGCGCGATCCCCATCCCGCCGTCTACGAGGCCGCACGCATCCTCGTCGCCCATCTCGACGACCGGGTGATCGCGCCGCTCCTGATGGTGCGGTTCGAACTCGCGATCCTGGCCGAACTCGGCTTCGGCCTCGATCTCAGCGCCTGCGCCGCCACGGGCGGCAACGACGCGCTGATCTACGTCTCGCCGAGGACCGGGCGGGCTGTCAGCGCCTCGGCCGGGGAGCCCTTCCGTGACAGGCTGCTGGCTCTGCCGGGCTTCCTTCTCGAGCGGGAGAAGGGCCGGGGCGGCTCCATCCCGCCGGACGAGAGGGATGTAGCCAATGGATTTACCTTGACGGGGTATTTCCTCGACCAGCACATCTGGGGACCCCGCGCCATCGCCCCTCCGGCGGAGCGGGCGCGATTCGTTGCGTTGGGGACGCAGAGCGATTAAGTTCCGTTCTCGTTATGTTCTGATATGGGCCATGTCCGGCCCGGGAGTTCGTCATGGGCCAGCCCTTCGATCCACCGTCGGGATCCGACGGTATCGAGAGCGTCGAACTGAAGTCGGCGCTCGAAGAGCGCTACTTCGCCTATGCGCTTTCCACCATCATGAACCGCGCGTTGCCCGATGCCCGCGACGGCCTCAAGCCGGTGCATCGGCGCATCCTCTACGGCATGCGGCTCCTGCGCCTGGACCCCAACACGGCGTTCAAGAAATGCGCGAAGATCGTCGGCGACGTGATGGGCGATTTCCATCCCCACGGCGACCAGGCGATCTACGATGCGCTGGTGCGCCTCTCACAGGATTTCGCGCAGCGCTATCCGCTGGTGGATGGCCAGGGCAATTTCGGCAATATCGACGGAGATGGCCCCGCCGCCTACCGCTACACCGAGGCGCGGCTGACGGAGGTGGCGCGCCTGCTCCTCGACGGGATCGACGAGGACACGGTCGATTTCCGGCCGTCCTACAATGGGGAGAAGGACGAGCCCATCGTCCTGCCGGCGGCCTTCCCGAACCTGCTCGCCAACGGCTCCCAGGGCATCGCGGTGGGCATGGCCACCTCGATCCCGCCGCACAACGCGGCCGAACTCTGCGACGCGGCGCTCTATCTCATCGGCCATCGCGAGGCGACGTCGGCCCAGCTCCTCACCTTCGTGAAAGGGCCCGATTTTCCCACCGGCGGCATTCTGATCGACAGTGCCGAGTCGATCGCCGAGGCCTACCGTACCGGGCGCGGCGGTTTTCGCGTGCGGGCGCGTTGGGCGAAGGAGGATACCGGGCGCGGCACCTGGAACATCGTCGTCACCGAGATCCCCTACGGCATTCCCAAGGCACGGCTCATCGAGAAGCTGGCCGAGTTGCTGCAGGAGAAGAAGCTGCCACTGCTGGCGGACGTGCGCGACGAATCGGCGGAAGACGTCCGTGTCGTGCTGGAGCCGCGCTCGCGCAGCGTCGACCCGGTGATCCTCATGGAATCCGTGTTCCGGCTCACCGAACTCGAAGCCCGCATTCCCCTCAACATGAACGTCCTGGTGGGCGGTCTCGTCCCGCGCGTGATCGGGCTGGCCGAGGCCCTGCGCGAATGGCTCGACCATCGCCGCGTCGTCCTCCAACGCCGCTCGCGCCACCGCCTCGGGCAGATCGAACGCCGCCTCGAAATTCTCGGCGGCCTTCTCATCGTCTATCTCGATCTCGACGAGGTGATCCGCATCATCCGCGAGGAGGACGAGCCGAAACCGTCCCTGATGAAGCGGTTCGAACTCACCGAACTCCAGGCCAACGCCATCCTCGACACGCGCCTGCGCTCGTTGCGCAAGCTGGAGGAGATGGAGCTCAAGCGCGAACTCGATACGCTGACCAAGGAGAAGGACGGGATCGAGGAACTGCTCGGCTCCGAAAAGATGCAATGGTCGGACATCACCAAGCAGATCCGGGCGGTGAAGAAGACCTTCGGGCCCGAGACCAAGATCGGAGCCCGTCGCACCACCCTGGAGAACCCGCCCGACACCGCAGGGATCGATTTCACGTCCGCCATGGTGGAGCGCGAGCCGATCACCGTCATCGTCTCGGCCAAGGGCTGGATCCGCGCCCTCAAGGGGCATGTGGCCGATCTGTCGGGCGTCGCCTTCAAGGGCGATGACGCGCTCAAGATCTCGTTCCTCAGCGAGACCACGGCCAAGATCCTGGTCCTGGCCTCTAACGGCAAGGTGTTCACCCTGGAAGCGGCGAAGCTTCCGGGCGGACGCGGCTTCGGTGACCCGATCCGCTTGATGGTGGATTTCGACGACGGCGCCGAGATCGTCGCCGCCCTGCCGTATCAGCCAGGTGGCAAGCTCCTGATCGCGGGCTCGGATGGGCGCGGTTTCCTGGCCCCCGCCGACGCGCTGGTGGCCAATACCCGCAAGGGCAAGGGCATCATGGGGCTCGATGAGCCGGCCCAGGCCATGCTGCTCGTGCCTGCCAGCAGCGGCGATCATGTCGCCGTCTGCAGTGCCGACCGGCTATTGCTGGTCTTCCCGTTGTCGGAATTGCCGGAACTGTCGCGCGGCAAGGGGGTGCGCCTGCAGCGTTGCCGCCAGAGCACGCTCACCGACGCCCATGTCTTCACCCTGGCCGAGGGCCTGCCCTGGCGCGACAGTGCCGGTCAGGAGCGGCTCGCCAACGCGGCACTGCTGGAGAAGTGGATGGGCCACCGGGCCGAGGCCGGCACTCTGATGACCCGCAGCTTCCCGAAATTCGAGCGGTTCGGGAGGTAGGCGTCCGGGAGGGGCGAGATTCTGTGGGGTCTCGGGTGTTCCGGGACCGCTCAGCGGATCCCCGGGACCAAGACCGTAGGAGCGATCTCGTAAAACGAGACGGCACCTTCGGGGAGATAGCTTCGCCTACGGGTGGCCCGGCATATTCGAAGCAGGGGCCGCCTTTTCGTAAGGCTCAGCGGCGGCGGAACTGGCCGCGGATCGGCGGGCGCGGACCGGAGGAACGCTCGTCCTTGTGACGGAACACGAGGCGGCCCTTCTCGAGATCGTAGGGCGACATCTCGACGGTGACACGGTCGCCCGCCAGAGTCTTGATGCGGTTCTTCTTCATCTTGCCGGCCGTGTAGGCCACGATCTCGTGGCCCTGGTCGAGCTGCACGCGGTAGCGTGCGTCCGGCAGGATCTCGATCACGAGACCGTCGAACTGCATCAACTCTTCTTTCGCCATCCACACTCTCCAGCCGGAACGCCAGAACGGGGCATTCCGGGACACCAAAAACATAGCCGTTCGGCAAAACGCTGCGGGCGGCGGGTCCGATCCCATCGGATGCGCAACACCGGCGAGCGTCGGCGAGACATAATGTTCGCGCGTTCCGTAAGCAAGCTTTTACCGCCGTGAACGGTATCCCGTCGACAGAAAAGCACATCCTGTCCTGAGACCGGGAAATCTTCGTTGGTGCTTCAACTGCCCGGTCATCCTCTCGGCTCGTCCCAATCCGAGGCGACAGCTGCCTCATCGGGTTGGCGGCAAGGCGCCACTTTTCGCCCGGATCAGGGCGTCACGACATTGCCGGCGTAGTCGATACGGCCGTCGGGGGTCTTCTTCCACACCTGCAGCTGGTAGCCGGGCGCTGTGGTCTGGCCTTTATCGTCGAATGAGACCTCGCCAAGGGCGGTCTTCAGCGGCGCACCGCCATGGAGGAACGCCGCGACTTTGCGGCCCTCATTCGATTTGGTTTGCTCGACGGCCTGTCTGAGGATCTCGACCGCCGCATAGCCCTGCGCCGCGACCATGTCGGTCTCCGGACTCCTCGGCTTGGCCGCCGCTCCCTTGGGCTCCGGCAGCTTTCGCGGTTCGGGGGCAAGGGTCATCACGGTCCCCTCGGCGCCGGGACCGGCCCCGGCGGCGAACTCCTTGTCGAGCAGTCCATCGCTGCCGACGAGGGGAATGGCCAGACCCGCTTCGCGCAGGGAACGGATCAGCAGCCCCGCTTCCGGCGCAAGGCCACCGAAATAAACGACCTCGATCCGGGCGCGCTTCAGGCGGGCGACGAGGGCGGAGAGATCCTTGTCGCCGCGGCCGAGGCTTTCGAAGGCAGTCTCCGCCTGTCCATTCGTTTTGAGACTGCGAGCGACGTCGTCGACGAGACCCCGACCGAACGTGCTCCTGTCATGGACGAGGCCGATACGCCGCCCTCTGAAACGCTCGAGGAGATAGCCCGCCGCGATCGGCCCCTGCTCCGCATCGCTACCACCGAGGCGGAAGACGTTCCAGGCCCCACGCGTGGTCAAGGCGGGCCAGGCGATGCCGACCGTCACAGCGACGATCCCCGCTTCCTCGTAGACCGGCAGCGCCGATGCGGCCACGGCGGCATTGAGCGGCCCGATGACGAGGGGCACGCGATCGGCGGCGAATTTCCGCGCGACGGCCAGCCCCTGCTTGCCGTCGCCGGCATCGTCGGCAACGACGAGAGCGAGCTTCCGGCCCGAGGCTCCCGTCGCGCGGTTGAGATCCGCCACCGCTTGTTCGGCCCCGGCCCGGAGGCCCTGCCCGAAGGCGGCGTCAGGCCCGGTCAGGGGAAGCGAGAGCCCGATCCGGATCGGCGCCTGCGCGGCGCTCTGCGCCACGGCGCCGGAGGGTGAGAGGGCAAGCACAGCGAGGATCGCTACGGCGGCCGAGGGGAGAAAGGGTCTCATGGAACGGGGCCCGGAGGATTGGCGAGTAGAGGGCCCGATCTTCATAGCGCGCGCCAGCGGATTTGGCGCGGCTTGAAGCGCGTGTGCGCCCGGGCGACGAGACGTCTCCTCCGTGCTCGTCCGCACGTTTCGGAGATGGGACGTCCGGCAGGCATGGCATGGGCTTCGCCTCCGCATTGTGCCATCCGCGCCGGAGCTTATCTCCCCGAGGCGGCGTTGCGTGAGTGCCGTCATGCTCGAAGACGCGCAGCGCGCGGAGTGTCCCATGCTCTCCACCGAAACCGATATCCTCAACGCGGCCGAGTCGTGGCGCCGTAGCGGGCGCGGCGTGGCGCTTGCCACCGTCGTCGAGACCTGGGGCTCCGCGCCTCGCCCGGTCGGCAGCCACCTCGTCGTCGACGAGGGCGGAAACTTCCTCGGCTCGGTCTCTGGCGGCTGCGTCGAGGGGGCCGTCATCACCGAGGCACTGGACGCCATCTCCGATGGACGGCCACGGGTGATCGAGTTCGGCGTTGCCGACGAGACCGCCTGGCGGGTGGGATTGTCCTGCGGCGGGCGCATCCGCGTCTTCGTCGAACGCATCGACTGAAGCGGCGCCATGCAACTCGATTCTCTCCGTGCCCTCAATGTCGAGCGCGCCGCGCGCCGCGCCGCGCTGCTCGTCACCGACCTCGATGACGGCAGCCAGCGTGTGGTCCGCGAGGCCGAGATCCCGGCCGATCCCCTCGCCGACATCCTGGCGCGGCGCCTCGCCTCGGGAAAGAGCGGCCTTATCGAGGTGGAGGGGCGGCAATTCTTCCTCACCGTCCAGGCTCCCAAGGTCCGGCTCGTCCTCATCGGGGCAGTGCATATCAGTCAGGCTTTGTGCCCGATGGCGGCGGCGATCGACCTTTCGGTAAGCGTCATCGACCCGCGAACGGCCTTCGCCACGACCGAGCGCTTTCCGGAGGTTTCCCTCGTGCCACTATGGCCGGACGAAGCCCTCGCAGGCCCCGTTCCGCCCCTCGACCGCTATTGTGCCGTTGCCGCCCTGACCCACGATCCGAAGATCGACGATCCCGCGCTGATCGCGGCCCTGAAGGCCGAGTGCTTCTATGTGGGCGCCCTCGGCTCGCGGAAGACCCATGCCGCGCGGGTCGAACGCTTGTCGCAGGCGGGGTTCTCGTCGGAACAGATCGGGCGGATCGAGGCGCCGATCGGCCTCGATATCGGTGCCGTGAGCCCGGCCGAGATCGCCGTCTCGATCCTGGCGCAGGTCGTCTCCACCCTGCGCGGCGCCGATCCGCGCGCTACCAAACCCGGAGTTCCCGCGTGAAGTTCGGTTCGGTCGCGATCTCGCGAGCCGCGGGGCTCATCGCGGCCCATACTCTGCGGGCCGACGATGTGATCGTCCGCAAGGGGCGGCCGATCGGGAGTGAGGATGCGCGCCGTCTCGGTGAGGCCGGCCTCGACAGTGTGGTGGCGGTGACCCTGGAGGCGGGCGATGTCGGCGAGGACGAGGCCGCCGCCCGCCTCGCCGGCCGGGTCGCGGGGGCTGGCCTTTCGGCAAGTCCCGCTTTCACGGGACGCTGCAATCTCCACGCGGAGGTGCCGGGCCTTCTGATGATCGACCGCGCCGTCATCGACGCCGTGAACGGGGTGGACGAGGCGATCACGCTAGCGACCCTGTCGCCTTTCCGGCCTGTCATCCCCGGCGAGATGGTGGCGACCGTCAAGATCATCCCCTACGCCGTCTCGGCTTCCGCCCTTGAGCGCGCGTGTGGGATCGCGACGCCCGAGGCACTGACGGTCATCCCCTATCGCCGCCGCCGGGTCGGCGTCGTCTCGACCCTGTTGCCGGGGCTGAAGGAGACCACCATCGCCAAGACCCTGCGCAACCTCGAGCGCCGGCTGGCGCCGACCGGGGCCGGGATCGTCTCGGATATCCGGGTGTCGCACGAGGCTGGCGCCATGGCCGCCGCCCTTCGCCAGACCATCGCCCGCGACGAGGCCGATCTCGTCGTGGTGTTCGGCGCTTCGGCCATCGCCGACCGGCGCGACGTCATCCCCGCCGGTATCGAGGCGGCGGGCGGTGAGGTGGAGCATTTCGGCATGCCCGTCGATCCCGGCAACCTGCTTCTGGTCGGCCGTATCGGCGACGTCCCGGTCATCGGTGCGCCGGGATGCGCGCGCTCGCCCGCCGAGAACGGGTTCGACTGGATTCTCCACCGCCTTCTCGCCGGCCTCGTCGTCAGCCGGGCCGATATCGTCGGGCTCGGTGTCGGAGGCCTGCTCATGGAGATCGTGTCCCGTCCGCAGCCTAGATCAGGCGAGGAAAGCGCGCTGGACGAGGGCATGGCGGACGATGTCTGATCGGATCGGCATCGTCCTCCTCGCCGCCGGGCGGGGGACGCGTTTCGGCCAAGCGTCGAAGATGCTCGGCACCCTCGACGGCAAGCCACTCGTGCGCCACGCGGCCGAGTCAGCAGTCGCGGCGAAACTCGGGCCCGTGGCGGTCGTAATTGGCGCGCATGGCGCAGCGGTTCGGCAGGCACTCGGCGGCCTCGACCTGCGGCTCATCGACAACCCGGCCTATGCGGACGGGCTGTCGACCTCCCTGCGGTGCGGGCTCGACGCCCTGCCGCAGCCCGATGGAATCATCGTGATGCTGGGGGACATGCCGCGTGTCCGGCCGTCCCACCTCGCCACCCTGGCCGCCGCCTTCCTGGCTGCCGATCCGGTGCCCGCCGCCATTGTCCCGGTCCATCTCGGCGTGTGCGGAAACCCGGTTCTGTTGAATCGCGCGCTCCTCGCGCCCGACCTCGCCTCGCTCACCGGTGACCAGGGTGCCGGCCGTCTCCTCGCGGCGCGGACAGACGTCGTCGAATGGGAGATGGATGCCGCCGTCACCTTCGACATCGATACGCAGGCGGCCCTGATCGCTGCCGCCCACGCCTGATCAGGAGGCCTTGCCCGACCGCTTCGCCTCGTTCCGGCACCGGTCGGAACAGTAGCGGACCTCGTCCCAGACACGTTCCCATTTCTTGCGCCAAGCGAAGGGCTTGCCGCAGGCGACGCAGACCTTGGTGGGCAGATCCGCCTTCTTGCGCATGCGCGACATGGGAATTTCGTCCTATCGCCCGAGTTGCCCGACATCCGCGACGGCGACCGGGCTCCAGCGGGTGATCTGGATGAAGCCGTCGCGCGCGGCGATCACCACGTGGCGGCGGTAGCGGTGAACGATCGTTCCCGGCGCATGGCGGTGCGGCTCGCGCCAGCCCTCCGCTGCCGCCACGAAGATGGAGTTGTCGCCCAGCCGCGCAATGGTCTCGATGGTGCCGAAGGCCCGCATCCGCCGCAGGATCGCCTCGACATCGGTACGGAAATCGAGGGTCCTGTCCGCATCGGTGGCACGGGCCCAGTAGGAGCCTTCGCCCTGGGGCTGGGCTGCCTGCCAGCGCGCCGGCAGGTCACGCGCAATGGGTCCCGAGGCGAGCCGCCGGGCGGCGATCTGGCATCGGGCCAACAGGGTCTCGTGGGTCTCCTGCGGCGCCATCGCGAAGGTCTCCTGCGCGAGGATGTCGCCGGTATCGAACCCCTCCTCGGCCAGCACATGCGCAGTCACGCCCCAGCTGTCGCGTGCATCGGTGATCGCCTTGAACAGGGGATAGGGGCCGCGCCCCACCGGCAGGGGCGAGGGATGGAAGTTCAGGGCGTAGGCGGCCCGGTTGCGCCAGCCCTTGATAAGCCAGGGGTAACCGGCCACCACCAAGGCCCAGTCCGTCCCGTGGGTCTGCGTCAGGGCATCGAGATCCGCGAGCTTGATCCGGGAAAGCTGCATTGGGATGCGATGTCGGCGGCTCTGGGCCACGACCGCCTCGTTGTGATCGTAGAGCCCGTCGCAGGGCCGGGTGAACAGCTTGATCGGAGTCCATCCGGCTTCCACCAGCGCTTCGAAAACGCCTCCGAGGAAATCGATGCCGGCGAAGGCAAACTTCATGAACATCCCCGGGGCGTGGTTGCGAGACGTGCGACTCTACGGATGGGGCCTCACAGGCTCCACGGCAGCATGATCCGCCTTACCTAACCGATCCGGCAGGGAATGGGAGCGGTCATGAACCGGGTTGTGATCTACGGCGGAACCGGCGGCATCGGCATGGCCACGGCGCAGGCCCTGCGTAAGCGCGGTATCCCGCTGCATCTCGCGGCACGGGATCCCCAGCGCCTCGAAGACGCCGCCGCCCGCCTGGGGGACACGACCTTCACGGCCGGCGACGTCACTGACCCCGCCCATTTCACCACGGTGACGCAGGAAGCGGGCGGTTCGCTCGCAGGCCTCGTCTACGCGGTCGGGACGATCAACCTGAAGCCGCTGGCGAAGCTGACCGCCGACGACGCGGTGACGGATTTCAAGCTCAACGCCCTCGGCGCACTTCTCGCTCTCCAGGCCGCGGCGCCGGCGCTGAAAGCTGGTGCAGGCGAGGCAGGGGCGGGCGTCGTCCTGTTCTCCACCGTGGCGGTGGCACAGGGCTTTCCGGCCCATGCCTCTGTCGCCATGGCGAAGGGAGCGGTCGAGGGTCTCGCCCTGTCCCTCGCCGCCGAACTCAGCCCTCAGATCCGGATCAACGTCGTCGCCCCCTCGCTGACGCGCACGCCGCTCGCCGCCGCGATCACCGGCAACGAGACGCTGGCCGCCGGGATCGCATCCATGCACGCCCTCCAGCGCCTGGGCACGCCGGACGATATCGGCGCGCTCGCCGCCTTCCTCGTCTCGGCGGAAGCCGGGTGGATCACCGGTCAGATCATCGGCGCGGATGGCGGCCGCTCGGCCCTGCGTACGAAGGGGTGACCCGCCAACGCACGCTCCGCTTCGTCCTCGGCGATCAGCTTCACCGCCGCGTTTCCTCGCTCACCGATCTCGACCCGCACTCCGACATCGTTCTCATGGTCGAGGTGTGGGAGGAGGCGACCTATGTCCGCCACCACAAGCAGAAGATCGCTTTCCTGTTCTCGGCCATGCGCCATTTCGCGGCCGATCTGGAGGCCGAGGGCATCACCGTCGACTATGTGCGCCTCGATGCGCCGGGCAATACCGGCTCGTTCACCGGAGAACTCCAGCGAGCGGTCGCGCGGCACGAACCCGACAGGATCGTCGTCACCGAGCCCGGCGAGTGGCGCGTCTGGGAGATGATGCAGGGATGGCGTGATGATCTGCCGATGCCCGTCGAGATCCGCGAGGACAACCGTTTCCTCTGCCCGCGCTCGGATTTCGCGCGCTGGGCCGAGGGACGGCACGCCCTGCGGATGGAGACGTTCTATCGCGGCATGAGAAAGCGCACCGGCCTCCTGATGAAGGACGGCGAGCCGATCGGCGGCCAGTGGAACTTCGACCACGACAACCGAAAGAAATTGCCACGCGGGCACCTCCCCCCGGAACGCCCGGGCTTCGCGCCCGATGCGATCACGTCCGAGGTCATCGCCCTGGTCGCGGACAGGTTCGCCGGGCATTTCGGCGATCTCGATGCCTTCCGCTGGCCCGTCACCCGCGCCGACGCCATCGTCGCTCTGAAGCACTTCCTGGCCGAGTGTCTTCCGCGTTTCGGCGACTACCAGGATGCGATGAAGTCGGGCGCGCCGTTTCTCTATCATGCGCTGATCTCGCCGGCACTGAATGCGGGCCTGCTCACGGCGGGAGAAGTATGCCTGGAAGCGGCCCGCGCCTATGACGAGGGGGCAGCGCCGCTCAACTGCGTCGAGGGCTTCATCCGCCAGATCCTGGGATGGCGCGAATATGTCCGAGGGCTCTACTGGGCCAGGATGCCGGCCTATGCCGAGACCAACACCCTCGGCGCCAAGCGTGATCTGCCCTGGTTCTACTGGTCGGGCAAGACGCGCATGAACTGCCTTGCGCAATGCGTCGCCGAGACGCGGGCCCATGCCTACGCCCATCACATCCAGCGGCTGATGGTGACTGGCAATTTCGCCCTGCTGGCCGGGATCGAACCGGCGCAGGTGGAGGAATGGTATCTCGTGGTCTATGCCGATGCCTACGAATGGGTGGAGTTGCCCAACGTCCACGGCATGGTCCTGTGGGCGGATGGCGGCGTCATGGGCTCGAAACCGTATGCGGCCTCGGGCGCCTACATCAACCGGATGTCGGATTACTGCCGGGGCTGCACCTACGACGTCGCTGCCAAGTCCGGCGACAGCGCCTGCCCGTTCAACTACCTCTACTGGAACTTCCTCATCGAGAATGCGGATCGCCTGGCGGGGAACCCGAGGATGGCCATGCCCTACCGTACCCTCGACGGATTGGGCGAGCAGCGACGGGAGGAGATCACGACTGACGCGGCCCGCTTCCTGGCCGGCCCGGAAATGCGTCCCGCCCCGCCCTGAAACTCACCAGGGCTGCCAGACGGCCAGGGTGACATAGGGGCTTCCCCCGCCATCGGTTTCGGTCTGGTAGCCGAGCGAGGCGCGGAAACTCACGTCGCCGATGCGAAAGTCGGTGGCGTGGACACCGATCCCGAACTTCGAGTAGCCGCTTCCATCCAGATAGAAGGTAGCCTCCGGGCCGAGATAGGTCCCCCACAGGCCATGACCCCAGGCGAGCCGGCCCCAGGCGCTCTGGCGCGTCGAGCCGAGGATCGCAGTGGCGGTGAGAAGACTGGTTTGCGTCGGCCGCGCCCAGACCTCCCCGTGCAGCCTGATGCCGTAGCGGTCGGGCAGAACCAGCGTGCCGACGACGTTCCGCTCCACTTCGATGCTTCCCTCCGGACCAGCGAAAGCGGCGACCACGCCCCAATCGCGGAACCATTGGTATCCGGCGAGCACAGCTCCGAGCGCCGTAAGGCGCGTCTGATCCGTGGAAATGCCCCGTATCGTCGGGCCGCGTTCGGCCCTCGCCCCTGCGCCGCCGCTCGCGAGGATAGCGAAACCGTCCCGATCGCGCCCGTCGAACGTGATCTTCGCGCCCGCCGTGATGAAGGGGGATGCTCCGGCATCAAGGCTGCCGAAGATCAGTGCCGAGATCGAGCCCTCTTCCGATTGAGCCGGGTTCGAGACGAGGCCACAGCAGAGTGCGGCGCAGCACATGAGTATCGGATGAGCCGAATGCAGTGACCGTCTCGTCGATCTGGCCGGTCGTCCCACGTCCCTTCTCGCTCCGTATTACCGGAGGACAAATGTACGACATCCTATGAGAAGTTGTACTGGTTCGTGAATATTGGACTGTGGGTCGTGCGTATAGACCGCCCAATGCGATTCGGGAACAGGCGCCGTTTTGCTTTTGTTCTATTTGATAAAACTTCAGGATGTGTTTGCTTGATTTTAGGTTGTGTGGCGTCCGTGTTCGATCTGCTGGTATGTTCCGTCCGTATCGGCAATGGTGGACCCGCGATGCCGCATGGAGGTCAAAGCTGATTCGGTTGGCGTCGGGCGGGGACTAGGATAGAGCCCGCGGCAGGACCGTCGCCAAAGGCCGAGTTTCTTGTCATCAGCTGCTCGAACGTCCGAAGTTCTCACGGTGCTCGCGGCACAGGAGACGGATCGCTTGACCATCGGCGACATCGTCGCGGTGCTGAAGGACCGTGCCTTCGCCCTGCTCATCGTCATCCTCGGCCTGCCAAATTGCCTGCCGATGCCGCCTCCGATCCCCCTGGTCTGCGGCCTGCTGCTGTTGCTCGTGGCCGTTCAGATCACGGCGGGGATGTCGTCGCCTTGGCTGCCCCGCGCCCTCCTGAGCCGCTCGATCGCCCGGAGCGACGTTGAGCGTGCCGCCAAGCGCGCGGTGCCGCTGCTGCGGCGCCTGGAACGCTGGTCGCGTCCGCGCATGAGCCTGTTCGAGACCGGGCTCGGCATGCGGACGGTGGGGCTGATCCTTCTCACCCTGTCCCTGGCGCTGGTCGTGGCAGCGCCTCTTGTGGGACAGATCCCCCTCGGTCTGGCCATTTGCCTCGTCGGCCTCGGCCTCGTCGAGCGGGATGGCCTGCTGGTCGTCATGGGTCTCGGCGTCGGTGCCGTCGGCGTGCTTCTGAACGCCGGCTTCGTCTACGCTATCGTCTCGGGCCTCATGAGCCTCTTCAGCGTGTAGACTTTGACCAGGTATCCCTGACCCCGACCCACGGTTGGGATCAGGGAGGTCCGTTGCTAGCCTTCGAGGTGGCGCGGCTTGAACAGGCGCCAGACGAGGCCGCCCCTCGGTCCGAACAGGAGCGAGACGAGGTAGAGACTTCCCGCCGCCAGCACGATCGCAGGCCCTGTGGGCAGGTCGGCGCGATACGAGGCGGTGAGTCCGGCAAAGCTCGACACCATCGCCACCACCATCGCCATGGGGATCAGGCCCGACAGGTCGGCCGCCCAGAACCGCGCGGTGATCGCCGGCAGCAGCATCAGTCCCACCGCGAGCAGCGTCCCGAGGGCCTGGAAGCCCCCCACGAGGTTCATCACCACGAGGCCGAGGAAGGCGTAATGCACCGGGCCCCCGGCACGGCTCACCGTGCGCAGGAACAGCGGGTCGACACATTCCATGACGAGGGGGCGGTAGAGCGCGGCGAGGGCGAACAGCGTCACCGTGGCGATCCCGCCGAGGAGCATGAGCGCCGGATCGTCGAGGGCCAGGACCGTCCCGAACAGGATGTGCAGGAGATCGATCTGCGATCCGCGCAGAGAGACGAGCAGCACGCCGGCCGCCAGGGAGATCAGGTAGAAGGCGGCGAGACTCGCATCTTCCTTGATCGAGGTCGTCCGGGTGACGATGCCGGCGAGCAGTGCCACGAACAGACCGGCGGCGAGGCCCCCGATGGTCATGGCCGGCAGGGACAGGCCGGCGACGAGGAAACCGACCGCGGCGCCGGGCAGGATCGCATGGCTCATGGCGTCGCTCATCAGGCTCATGCGCCGCAGCATGAGAAAGACCCCCACCGGCGGGGCCGAGAGCGAGAGGGCGAAGCAGCCGGCCAACGCCCGGCGCATGAAGCCGAACTCGATGAAGGGACCGAACAGGAGATCGATCACGCGGCGTGTCCGTGGTCGTGACGATGATCGTGCGCGTGACCATGGGGATGATCGTGAGAGTGATCATGCAGGTCCCCGCCTTCGGAAGGGGGTGGTGCGTGGTGATGCCCGTCGCCGCGCCCGCATATGGCGGCGTCCTCGTCCCAGGCCTCGGACAGGGCCTGCGCGCGCGCGAGGTTCTCCCGGGTCAGCACCGTTCCGGTCTCGCCCCAGGCCACCGGCTCGCGGGCCAGTAGCAGCGTCGTCGAAAAATGTGCCTTGACCTGATGCAAGTCGTGCAGGGCCGCGACGATGGTGCGGCCCTCCCCGTGCCACCCGCGGATCAGGCCGATCAGATCGGTCGTGGTGCGCCCGTCGATCCCGGTGAACGGCTCGTCGAGGAGGATGATGCGAGCGTCTTGGACGATGAGCCGCGCGAACAGGGCGCGCTGGAACTGGCCGCCCGACAGGGTTCCGATCAGCCGATCCTCGAAGCCTAGGAGGCCCACGGCCGAGAGGGCGCTGACCAGCGTCCGGCGGTCAGGGAGCGCGCTGCGCCAGAAGCCGAGGCGCCGCCAGCGTCCCATCGCCACCAGATCGAGGACGCTCAACGGAAAGCTGCGGTCGATCTCGCCGGCCTGGGGCAGGTAGGCGATGGCATCGGCACCACCGGGGCGGTCGATCCGTCCGTCGAGGCAGCGGATTTCACCGACGATCCCCTTGAGCAGGGTCGATTTTCCCGCGCCGTTGGGACCGACAAGCGCGAGAAGGGCTCCGGCGGGAATAATCCCGTCCAGATGATGCACGGCGGGATGGCGATCGTAGCCGAGCGTCAAACCACGCAAGGCGATGGCGCCGGGCGGAGCGGGGGCGTGTGTCATCGTTATCCCATGGCCCAGACGATCGCCCCCCAGACCAGCCCGGACAGGATCGCGGCGAGGACCAGTCGCGAGGCGGCCCCGGCCTGGAACAGGGAACGACGGGGGGAGGGTTTGATCTGGGGAGGACGCGTCACAGCGGTTCGGGTACCAGGAAAGGGCCAGATTTGTCCGAACGGGGGCGGCGAACTATCTCTGGTGCTGATACACTGTAACATCGCATAAGTTCAACGTGCCGGACCATATCGACCGGCGATCAGGGGAGGATGGCGTGCACGACCATAGTGCCGTCCACGAGCATGCCGCCTGCTGCGGCAATGCCACAGACACGCTCGCACGGGCGGAGCGTCTCTGCGCCGAGCGCGACCTGCAATTCACGCGGCTGCGGCGGGACGTCCTCGAGGCGGTGGCGTCCGAGGCGAAGCCGCTCGGCGCCTATGACATCGCGGAGCGTCTCAGCGGGCAGGGGCGCCGGGTCGCCGCGGTCTCGGTGTACCGTGCCCTCGATTTTCTCACCGAGAACGGCCTCGTCCACCGCATCGCCAGCCGCAACGCTTTCGTCTCCTGCGGCCATCAGCACGGGGACGGTGCCGGGCTCGTCTTCCTGATCTGCCGGACCTGCGGCAGCATCGACGAGACGACCTCGCCGGAAGTGGACGACCAGCTCGACAGGACTTTGGCGAAAGCCGGCTTCAAGCCCTCGAGCCGGATTCTCGAAGTCGAGGGCGAGTGCGGTTCCTGCTCCGGTCGTGCGCCGAGCCGATAGCGACCCGATGCATGGGGCTCAGCGGGCGTTGCGATAGGCCCTGCGCGAGACGACCGTCTGGATCATGATCTGGATGTCGAGCCAGACCGACCAATTGTCGATGTAATGCAGGTCGTGGTTCACACGCCGCTCCATGTCGAGATCGGTCAGGGTCTCGCCGCGCAGACCGTTCACCTGTGCCCAGCCGGTGATGCCGGGCATCACGTTGTGGCGACGGGCATATTGGGCGATCCGCCGCTCGAAGCTGCGATCGTGGGCGAGGGCGTGAGGACGCGGACCCACCAGGGACATCTCCCCCATCAGGACATTGATGAGCTGGGGCAATTCATCGAGGTTCGTCCGGCGAAGGATGGCGCCGATCCGGGTGATTCGTGAATCGTGGCGGGTCGCCTGTCGGAAGACGGCGTTCTGCTCCGTCTTCATACTGCGGAACTTGAACACGCCGAACGCCTGCTGGTTGAAGCCGTAACGGCGCTGGCGGAAGAAGACCGGCCCGGGGCTGTCGAGCTTGATCAGCAGGGCAATGGACGCCAGCAGCGGTGCGAGCAGGAGCAGCGCGATGGCGGCGAGGACCATGTCGAGGCCGCGCTTCAAAGCGATCTCGGTGAAGCTGAGCGGCCGGCGCCCGATATTGATGCCCGACAGCCGCCCGACCCGCGCGAGCTTGAGATCAGGGAAACGGTCCATCACCGAGCCGGGACGTAGGTGGAGGGCGGCCGGCACGCGCAGGAACGCCTCGGTGCAACGCTCGATATCCGCCGCATCCGTCCAGGGAACCAGGATGAAGACGTCGTCGGGCCGCAGGAAGCGCACTACCGACACCGCGAGGTCGAGATCCTCCGCCATCTGGCTCTGGCGCACCGAGGCGTCCTCGCGTGGATCGACCCGCCGCAGGTAGCTGGTTCCGACCACACGCAGGTTCAGGGCTTCTGCGTCGTTATTGGCGTGGAAGCTGGCGATGTCATCTTCGAAGCCGACGAGATGGATGCGATTGATCGACGGCGAACTCGGGCTCGTGGTCTGCCGGATCAGGCCCACGACGACGAGACGGGACAGGTAGAGGGCCGGCAGACCGGCCAGGAAGAAACCGATGGCCGTGGCGCGCGAGAACTCGGTCGTGGTCTTGGTCGCGAAGCCGACGACGAGAACGATCGCCCAGGCGGCCAGCCAGAGGCTCGCCATGCGGCGGCGATGGGGGCCTTGGGTGAGCTGGGTCTCGATCCTGTACTCGTCGCGAACGAGATTGGTCAGAAGTACGAAGACGGCCACCAGGGCCCCCAGCTGGAAGCTCCCGGTCATTCCCGTGGTGATCTGCTGGTCGAACGCGAACTCGTAGTAGATCGCCTCCACGAGATAGGCGGTGACGATGATCGCTGCGAGGTCGGAGGCGGCTAACGCCATGGACAGGCCGAACCGGAGCGTACCTCCCCACCGTCGCGGAAGGACCGCCGCCCAGGCATCACGCCGGGCGCTCTGAGCCGAGGGCAGGCTCTCGTAGATTTCGGGAAGACGTTGCTGGAACATCTGGGACGCCGTGTACCGAAGGGAGACCAGGATTGTGCCAGAACGGGTCAGTATCCGGTCCGGCCAACCTTATCTCTGCCAGGTCCGCAAAGCTCGGACCCGGTGGCGTCGTGCCGGAACTGCCGCCTCGCCCGGAGGGGCCGTCACTTGAGGAATGGTCGTGCGACCGAGGCTTGCTCGGCCTCGATATTTCCCTCGCGCCGATCCGGCATTTGGGTGGTCTCATCGACCTGAACGGCGGCTTCCAAGTAAAAAACTCATCCTGCGAAGCCGGAAGACCGCTTTGTCGACGGCAGGACCAACTCGCGCAGCCCCGCAAGCGGATTGCCGCCGATACAGATGGGCCGGCAGGCGATTGCAGCGCCTGCCGCGCGGTGCAGCTTTACCTTGGCCAAGCGAAGGAGGTGCATGCAAGGTCTGGCGGACCTACCCGTCGCGTGCTGGTGCACCATATACTTCAGACCGCGTGAGCCGGAGGATGCAGCAGCGAGGAAGGGCGATCAGGCGACGGTTTCGGGATGTGTCCGGGACGAGGATCCGTCCTCCGTCTTGGCCAAGGTCTGGATGGGCTCGAAGCCCTCGAATTGGGGATGGCCGAGATAGAGAGGTTTCGTCGAGGGTGCCCGGCTATGCGCCTTTCGAAACTGCTCTGACCGGGTCCAGGCTTCAAAAGCCGATTTGGAGGCCCAGACGGTATGGGACGCATAAAGGACATGGTCTTCATAGGCTGGGCCGCGAAGCAGCTGGAACTCTACGAAGCCTTCCATTTCGCCAAGTTGGCTATCACGACCGAGCCAGACCTGTTCGAATTCTTCCGTTGCGTCGGGGACGACCTTGAATCGATTCATAGCGATGAACATCGAGAACCTTCTTCGTCAGGCCAGTCCGAGGGTCGACCGGCCGCCTGGGGGTTATCCTAGGCCTTATGAGGCGGATTAAAAAATAATATGAAAACGATTAATTTTCATCGAAATAGTGTTTTTTGCGTCATTAGCATTATGAGTTAGAAGAGCGGATTCATTTCGTTTGCATCGGGGCTTCACTGGGCGACCGTCGTTTGCATGGGCAAATTTGCGGTCACTCTTGCCATCCTTGCCTCATTTGTGGTCAAGCTGTTTTCGCGCATGCTTGATCCTATCGTACCGATGGTGTTCTTTGGATGTTCCAGGACATTGCCGGCCCTCCGGGGGCGGACCGTGAAGATGATAGACTCACATTCGTGTGACCCTTAACCCTTCCGAATGAGTCGCGTGGCAGATGGCGACTTGGTTGGGGATCGAAACAGCCGGCCAAGACCGTATTGAGCACTGAAACGAGTGATGATGCCCAAGCAAACCACCGACGTCGACCGCCTAGTTGGGTTGCGAATCACCGCCTTGCGTAAGGCCCGTGGCCTGAGCCAGACCGCGCTCGGAACCGCCGTTGGCGTAACGTTCCAACAGGTCCAGAAGTACGAAAAGGGGCAGAACCGGGTCGGTGCCGGGCGTCTCCGCGAGATTTCCCGCCTTCTGGAGGTTCCGGTCTCGGCGTTCTTCGAGGAAGACGATGCGGGCGGAACGCAATCCGAAGTGTTCGGCTTCCTGAGCGCTCATGGGGCGATCGAGCTTCTTCAAGCCTACGCGTCCATTGAGGACGACCAGCTTCGGCGTGATGTTCTGGCACTCGTCCGGACCGCAGCAAAGATGGGAAAACGTTCAGAGCTCCCCGTAGCTGTTTGAACGTTTTTACATCATCCAATGAGATGGAAGAAACTTCCGGACACGCGACCGCATCGGTGGCCGGCCATCCCTTGCGAAACGCCTTCCGCGTCGGTCACCGCCGCTAAGGCGATGTCTTCGCCCGGTGGAGGTGTGAGCTCGCTCGCATAGTGAAACTCGTGGCCAACGAGGCGTGAACCCGCTCTTCCGAGGGCGCCGTCGCCGACGAGCGTCGCCACTCGGTAGCCCAGATGCAGTCGCCGCACCTTGTAGGAGGTCGCGACCGGAAGCAGATCCGCCATCGTATGCGTGACGCCGGCCGCGTCTTCCAGGCTGCGTCCGAGGACCATGTAGCCGCCGCACTCGCCATGGACGGGATTGTGTTCGGCAAAGCTCCGGAGGCCGTTCAGGAACCGGCCCGCCGCTGCCAGTTTCCCGGCATGAAGCTCAGGATATCCGCCCGGTAGCCAGCAGGCGTCGCAGCTCTCCGGGGGGGCCTCGTCGGCGAGGGGTGAGAAGGCGACCAGTTCGGCGCCGGCGGCGCGCCAGCCCGCCTCCATATGCGGATAGAGGAACGAGAAGGCCTCATCCGACGCGATGGCGATGCGCTGTCCCGGGGGAGGGGGCAGGACGGCATCCGACACGTCCGGCAGGCGTCCCGACGCGGCTGCGAAGATGGCGTCGAGATCGAGGCTCGCCTCCGCCAGATCGGCGAGGCGGTCGAGCCGCGCGGCGAGGTCTCCCGTTTCGCGGGCCTGCACCAGACCGAGATGACGCTCGGGCAGGGCGAGGGTCGCGTCGCGCATGAGCACTCCGAGGATCGGGATGCCGACCCGCGCGAGTCCGGCCTCGACCAGACGCCGATGGCGGGCGCTGGCGACCTTGTTCAGCACGACGCCGGCGATGCGGATGCGGGGATCGTAGCGGGCGCAGCCGAGTGCCACGGCGGCGGCCGATTGGGCGGCCCCCGAGACGTCCACGACGAGGAGCACCGGCCAGCCGTAGCGGACGGCGATGTCGGCATTGGCTCCGGTTCGGCCTTCGCTGGCGACGATGCCGTCGAACAAGCCCATGGAGCCTTCGGCGATGACGATATCAGCGCCATGGCCCGCCATCGCCGCCACCGAATCGAGCATGGCATCCGGCATGGCGAAGCTGTCGAGATTGACGCTGGGATAGCCCGTGGCGGCCTGGTGAAAGGCCGGGTCGATATAGTCCGGCCCGCATTTGGCGCCGCGCACGGCGAGGCCGCGCCGGGCGAGCGCCCGCATCAATGCCAGCGTCACGGTGGTCTTGCCCGAGCTCGACCGTGGGGCGGCAACGAGTAGGCCGGGCGGATGCGATCGGTCCGTCTTCGTCATGACTCGACTCCGGGGGCCGGCTGCCCCGTGGGACGGAAGCGCCGGTCGTAATCGGTGGAGTAGAGCGCGCTCTCGCGGAACTCGCTGGCCGCGAGGGCCGGGCCGACGAGGATCAGCGCCGTCCGCTCGAGACCGGCGGCGCGAACATCCTCCGCGATGGTGGCGAGGGTACCTGAGATGACGCGTTCGTCCGGCCAAGTGGCCCGGAACACCACGGCGGCGGCGCAATCCGCCCCGTAGAACGGCACGAGCTCGGTCACCACGGTCTCGATCACGTGGATGGAGAGGTGCAGGGCCAGGGTCGCGCCGGTGGCGGCGAAGGCTTGGAGCGTTTCGCGCTCAGGCATGGCGCTGGCGCGGCCGGAGGTCCGGGTGAGGACCACCGACTGGGCTAGGCCCGGCACGGTGAGTTCGCGCCGGAGCAGGGCGGCGGCGGCGGCGAAAGACGGCACGCCCGGTGTCACCGTGTAGGGAATGCCGAGCCGGTCGAGGCGGCGGGTCTGTTCGGCCAGCGCGCTCCAGATCGAGAGGTCGCCCGAATGCAGCCGCGCCACATCTTGCCCGGCTTCGTGCGCGGCGGTGATCTCGGCCACGATCGCGTCGAGGTCGAGGGGGGCGGTGTCGACGATGCGGGCGTCGGACGGGCACCAGGACAGGATTTCCGGCGCCACCAGCGAACCGGCATAGAGGCAGACGGGGCAGCGCGCGATGAGATCGCGCCCGCGGATCGTGATGAGGTCGGCCGCACCGGGGCCGGCGCCGATGAAATGTACGGTCATCCCGCTTGAGTGGCGAAATACGCGGGAAGCGCAAGGGCGCATGTCACCGCTGGTGACGCGATGCGCGGCAGAATGAGGGTTCCGCCCTCGCCGGCCACGGCCAAAGCGGCGGCTTCCGCCACCGATCCGACCCCCCGGCTCGCCTCGATCCGGCCCGAGCGGGTGGGTACACGCGCATCGACTGCGATCATCTCGGCGGGTGATAGTCCGACGGGCGCGAGGCCGAACACAGCGGCGGCCTCGACGATCGACGGTTCATTCGCGCGGTCTTCAGCGGTGGCGATCGCGCCGAGCCGGTCCGGCTCATGGCCGCTTTCGGCAAGCGCGCGGTGGATCAGGGCGACGATCTCGTCGGGCATGGCCCCGTGCCGGAAGCCGATGCCGGCGACAAGCATTCGAGGCCCAAACGCTTCTTTCTCGGTGTGATCAAGCTCAATACGTTCGGCGGGCAAAGATTTCCCCTCGCCCCGCTCGCGGGGAGAGGGACGTGTCTCCCCCTTGTCGGGGAGCACGTCGAGACGGCAGCCGAGGGTGAGGGGGCGACAGCGGATGAGGCTTATCCGGCGATACCCCCTCACCCTCGCTTCGGCTTCGCCTCCGCTCATCGCGGACACGACGAGGTGCCCGCGATCCTCTCCCCGCCCGGCGGGGAGAGGGGAGAACCGGTGCATCGCCAAGCCGCCCGTCACCGCTTCGTCCACACCCATTGCGTCACCGGCATTGCGGCGCGCCAGCCGTGGAGATGGCCGACCGGGTCGGCATGGGCCACCGATAGCCGCTTCAGCTGTCCGCCGAGACGGGCGAAGGCGCCAAGCAGGACCGCCTCGCCCTCAAGGGTGACGACGTTGGCGACCAGCCGGCCCCCGGGCCTGAGGGCGTCGACGGCGTGGTCGAGCACGCCAAGCCGCGCTACGCCGCCGCCGATGAAGATCGCGTCCGGCCGCTCGAGCCCTTCCAGGGCGGCGGGCGCCTCGCCCTCGACCACGCGTAGGTCCGGTACACCGAGGCGGGCGGCGTTGCGGGCGATCCGCGCCGCACGGGCCGGGTTCGCCTCGATGGCCAGCGAGCGCAGGCTGGAACCGCGCAGCATCCACTCGATGGAGATGGAGCCGGCTCCGGCGCCGATGTCCCAGAGGCGTTGGCCGGCGCGGGGGCGCAGGGCGGCGAGGGTCACGGCGCGAATATCGGCTTTGGTGAGCTGGCCGTCATTCTCGAACCAGGCATCGTCGAGGCCGGGGCTCAGGCTGACGACGCGTGCATCGGCATCGGCTACGACCTCTACCGCCAGGGTGTTGAGCGGATCGATCCCGGTGAGGGAGAACGCATCGGCCCTTGCTTCGAGGCGGCGCTCACGCGGGCCGCCCATGGCCTCGAGAACGACGAGGCCAGAGGCGCCGAAACCACGCTCCGTAAGTAGGGTGGCGACTGCCTCCGGCGTCGTCTCGTCCCAGGTCAGGGTGAGGAGGCGGGCGCCGGGCTGGAGATGAGGTACGATCCGCTCCAATGCCCGCCCGTGCAGGGTGATGCAGGTGGTCTCGGCGAGCGGCCAGCCGAGGCGCGCCGCCGCGAGGCTGAAGGCTGAGGGGTGGGGGAACACACACATCTCGGCCGCAGGCAGCAGCCGCGCGATCTCTGCGCCGATGCCGAAATGGAACGGGTCGCCGGTAGCGAGAATGCAGGTGGGCCGTCCGCGCCGAGCGAGGAGGCCGGGATAAGCGTCGGAGATCGGGCGCGGCCAGACCCGCGTCTCACCCCTCAGCGGTGCACCGAGGGAGAAATGGCGGGCTCCGCCATAGACCACCTCCGCCCCGTCGAGGGCGGCTGCGGCGGCGGGGCTCAGGCCCGCGCGCCCGTCCTCGCCGATCCCGATGATGGTGAGCCAGGGTGGAACGCTCGACAGCGAAGCGTCGCTCATGGAGAAGGCGTCCTTTCGGAACCATGGCGGGCGAACGAACGACGATGCGAGTTCTGATCCTCGGCGGCACCACCGAGGCGAGCGCTCTGGTGAAGGGACTCGATCCGAGGATCGATGCGACCTTGTCGCTTGCCGGCCGTACCAGCGCGCCGAAGCGCGAACCGGTCCCCACCCGCATCGGCGGTTTCGGCGGACCCGAGGGCCTGGCCGCGTGGATCGCCGAGAACCGGATAGAGGCGGTAATCGACGCCACGCATCCGTTCGCGGCGCGGATCGGCCGCAACGCGGCGCTCGCCTGCGAGCGGACCGGTGTGGCGCTCCTCGCCATCCGTCGCCCGGCCTGGGAGCGTATTCATGGGGATCGCTGGACCGAGGTCGAGACCATGGCGGAGGCCGCTCTCGCCATCGGCGAGATGCCCCGGCGGGTGTTCCTGACGATCGGCCGTCTCGAAGTCGGCGCCTTCGCGACTGCTCCGCAGCACGATTACGTGGTCCGCGCCATTGAACCGATCGGCGATGCTCTGCCCGTGCCGCGCCTCACCGAGATCGCCGCGCGCGGTCCGTTCGACGAGGCGGCCGAAGCAGCCTTCCTCGCGGAGCGGCAAATCGAGGTCTTGGTCACCAAGAATTCCGGCGGTCCCGCCACCTACGGCAAGATCGCCGCCGCCCGCGCGCTCGACGTGCCAGTGGTGATCGTACGCCCGCCCGATAAGCCGGATGTCGACAGCGTGCCGGATGCCGAGGGTGCGTTGGCGTGGCTGCGGGAGCGCCTGGAAGCCTGAGCGACCTTTGGCGCGCATCTCCTTCCCCCCTCCGCGGGGGAAGGTGGCCCGCGTAGCGGGTCGGATGAGGGGAAATCCATTTCCGGAGAGGTCGCACCCTCTCCCGCCTGCTCCGCAGGCACCCTCCCCCGCAAAGGGGGGAGGGTCTCCGTGTGGCCGACGTCCCGCCCTCACGCCGGCACGCTGCGCGGGGTGTAGACGAAGGGCGTCGCGTCACCGCGTGGGATCAGCCGGGTGCTGGAAGCGCCGATGATCACCATCGTCGCCATATCCGCCTTGGTCTCACGCGCCTGCGCCAGGGTGAGGATCCGGATCGCCTCGTCCGGGCGGGAGACCGCGCGGGCGAAGATGACCGGCGTCTCCGGTGCGCGGTGCTCGGCCGCCAGACCGAGGGCAGCCCCGAGCTGCCAGGGTCGGGCCGACGAGATCGGGTTGTAGAGCGAGATCACGAAATCGGCCCGCAGCACCGCCTCGAGCCGCGCGGTGATGACCTCCCAGGGCTTGAGGTTGTCGGACAGCGACATCGCGCAGAAATCGCCGCCGAGGGGCGCACCGAGGCGGGCGGCGGCGGCCAGCATCGCCGTGATACCGGGCTCGACCGTGATGGCGAGGTGGCGCCAGGCCGGGTCGCCGGTCTCCACCGCCTCGAAGATAGCCGCCGCCATGGCGAAGACCCCTGGATCGCCGCCGGACACCACAGCGACCCGGCGGCCGGAAGCGGCGAGCCGGAGCGCATGGCCGGCACGGTCGATCTCGACGCGGTTGTCGGTGGCGTGTTTCGTCAGCCCCGGACGATCGGGCACACGGGCGACGTAGGGGATGTAGCCGATGAGGTCCTGCGCCTGCGCCAGGGCCTCGCTCGCCGCCTGGGTGAGGAGACGTGGATCGCCCGGCCCGAGGCCGACGACCGTGACGGAGCCGGTCACGGGCGGCGCCCCTCGCCGGGGACCAGGACCATCGAGAAATAGGGGGCGTCGTCGTCCGGCTTCTCGGCCAGCGCGATCACTTTCTCGCCGGCCATGGTGCCGCGTTCCACATAGACCGCGCGGTCGAGGAGGCCGGTCTCGGCCAAAGCACGGCGCACCTTCGGCAGGTGGCGGCCGAGCTTCATGATGACGGCGGCGTCGGTGATGCGCAGGCGCTCCACCAGGGCGTCATGGCCCAGCGTCGCGGGCAGAATGGTCAGCACGTCGTCGCCCCAGGTGATCGGGGTTCCGGCCCTGGTCCAGCAGCCGGACATGCCGGTGACGCCGGGTACGACTTCCACCGGGAAACGGTCCTTCAGGCGCCGCCACAGATGCATGAACGAGCCGTAGAAGAACGGGTCGCCCTCCGACAGGATCGCGACGTCGCGCCCGGCCCTGAGATGGTCGGCGATCCGCGTCGCCGCATCGTCGTAGAAGGACGCGAGGGCGGAGACGTACTCGCCATGCTCGGGCGGAAGCTCGGTGGTGTAGGGATAGACCAGGGGCATCTCGCGGGCCGGATCGCGCATCACCGCGTCGGCGATAGTGCGGGAATTGCCGCGCCGGCCCTTCTTGCAGAAATGCACCAGGACCGGCGCCTCGGCCAGGAGCTTCATGGCGCGGACGGTGAGATAATCCGGGTCGCCCGGCCCCATCCCGACGCCGTAGAGCGTGCCGGTGGTGACCTGTCGCGGGATCTCGGTGACGTCCGCTGGCTCGGCGGGGGGAAGCCGCTCGCTCGAATCCATCACTCGATCTCGTTGGCGAGGGCGTTGATCGCGGAGGCGGTCATGGCGCTGCCGCCGCGCCTTCCATGAACGACGATGAAGGGCACCCGACCGTCGCGGGCAAGGGCCTCCTTCGATTCGGCGGCACCCACGAAGCCCACCGGGATGCCGATGACCGCCGCCGGCGGGGCGACGCCTTCATCGAGCAGTTCGAGCAGCCGGAACAGGGCGGTCGGCGCGTTGCCGACGGCGACGATGCTGCCGGGAAGATGCTCGCGCCAGAGTTCCATGGCGGCGGCCGTGCGGGTCGTGTTCATCTCGGCGGCGAGGCCGGGCACGCGAGGGTCGGTCAGGGTGCAGATCACCCGGTTGTCGGCGGGAAGGCGCGAGCGGGTGACACCGTCGGCGACCATGCGCACATCGCACAGGATCGGTGCTCCGGCTTTGAGCGCGGCCTCGCCGCTGGCGGCGAAATCCTCGGAGGCTTCCACGTCCTTGGGCAGGTCGGTCATGCCGCAGGCATGGATCATCCGCACGACGACGCGTTCGGCGGTGCCGGAGAAGCGGGCGAGGTCGGCCTCGGCGCGGATCATGGCGAAGGATCGGGCGTAGATCGCCTGTCCGTCGCGCAGATAGTCGAGGCGCGAACTCATGGGGATGTCCTGAAAGCGTGGGCGAGGGTGTCGGGATAGGCCGGATCGGCCCTCCTTACGCGCTCCAGCGCCGCGTCGAAAGTGAGGAGGGTCGCCGGCAATGCATCGGGCCGGCCGTCGAGGACGATGCCATAGAGGCCATTGCGTCCGACCAGGGTGAGCGAGGCGGCGGCAGGATGGGCACAGCCCTTGGCGCAGCCGGAGACATGGGCCGACAGGCCTCGCGCCGAGAAAGCCTCGAAAGCGTTGGCCAGCCGTGCCGCGTCGATAAGCGTCGTCGTCGAGCCGGAAGCGCAGGCCGGCGCTCCCGGACAGGCGGCAACCGCCCGCCTCGGATCGTCCGGCTCCGTCAAGAAGCCTGCCGCCGCGAGGATGGGTCGCACCGCCTCCGCCGCCGCCGCGTTGGGGGCAACGAGCAGAAACCCCCTCGTCGGCGAGAGCCGCAGGGGCTCCATGCCGAGAATTTCGGTTGCATCGGCGAGGGAATCCAGGGCGTCCGCCGTGCAGCGGCCGAAGGGCGCGTCGAGCAGGATGCCGACGGGCGAAGCTTCGCTAGGGTGGGACACGTGCTCCCCGCGAGCGATGGGAAGATGTGAGTTCAGGGCAAGTAGGCCAGGACGCGGCAGCGATGCGCCAGGAGGAGGCGTTGCGGAGCGCAGGCCGAGGCCGAGCGCCAGGCCGCTCCTTTCCAAAGAGGATAGATCCCGCATCCGGCGCTGACCGCTCCCGGCGAGCCGGCGCAAGGCGGCGTCGAGGACAGAATGCACGCCGTCGGCCGGGACATGCCACCAAGCCGCGTCGCCTCCGAGCTGCAACGCCAAGCCCTCCGCCGTGGCGATGAGATGGCAATCCGGCTGGGCCCCGCCGAGGCAGGCGCCGCACTCCGCCGCCTCGACGGCGACCAGCGCCTTGGGCGGCAGGCCCGGGATCGCCAACCCGATGGCCTCGATCGCCCCGGCCAGGGTCGGAATGTCGATGGCCGTCGCTTCGAGGCCGGCGAGCGGCGCGGTCAGGGTGAGCCGCTGTGGCCCACCGTCGCTACGTACATCGTCGAGCGCGGCCGCGCCGAGGGCCTCCGCTAGGCCGCAGCGGGTAGCCTCGGTGACGCCCCGGACCTGCAAATTAGCCCGCGCCGTCACGTCGATATGGCCGTTGCCGAAGCGGCGCGCGCCTTCCGCCACCGCCCGCGCCTGCGCCGGCGTAAGGATGCCCAGTGGTGGATGCACGCGGGCAAGCAGCCCATCCCCTGTCGGCATCGGCCGGGCGAGGCTCGGGCACCAGCCCCGGCGTGCAGGCTCCGGAGAGACGCGGCGCGGCGCGCTCATTCGGCCGCCTCCGGCATCAGCTCGTCGGCCGCCATGGCGTTGCGGCGGGTGGTCCAGAGGCCGCGCCGGCGCGCTTCGTCGAACCGTTCGAGGATGGCGCGGGCGGCATCGGGATTGGCCGCGCGCAGGGCATCGAACGTATCGAGATCGGCGATCATCGCCCCGTAGAGCCGGTCGAGATCGGCGTCCGGGATGGCGTCCGTGGCGGCGGCGAGGACGAAGACCGCATCGATCCCCTGTGCCAGTTCCTGGGCACCGCGATAGCCGTGGCGCAGCTGCGCCGCGATCCAGCGCGGGTTCGCGAGTTTGGCCCGGATGAGGCGCGCCGCATCCTCGCGGGCGGTGCGTGCCTTGGGCTTTTCCGGGTCGGCAACGTCGAGGCTGTAGAGTGCCGGAGCGCGCCCGCCGAGCGCGGCGGCGGCGGAGAACCCTCCCATGGCATCGGCCGCGGCGTCACCGTCGAGGAGGTCCCGTTCGGCGACATCGAAGGCGTGGACATAGGCGTCGGCCTGCGCGACGCGGGTGGCGAAGCCCGCATCGGCCATGTCCTCGGTCCCGCCATAGGCGTGCGAGGTGGCGTCGAGATAGGCTTGGCCCAGATCGGCGCGGCTTTGCCAAGCCCCGTCGAGGGCGAGTTCGCCGGCGCCCGCGCCGTAGCGGCCGGGTGCTGCGCCGTAGACACGGGCGGGAGCCTCGCCCCGGCGGCGCGCGGCGGCAAGGGGGTTCTCGTCGTCCTCCTCGTCGCGCTCGGCGACGGCAGATGCCGCGCGGGCGAGGAGGGAGAGGGTTTCGGGAAAGGTGTCGCGAAACGCGCCCGAGATACGCAGGGTCACGTCGATGCGCGGCCGGTCGAGGAGGGCGAGCGGCATCACCTCGAATCCGGTGACGCGGGTCGAGGCATGGTCCCAGGTCGGGCGCACGCCCATGAGCGCGAGAGCATGCGCCACGTCCTCGCCGCCGGTGCGGAGGGTCGGAGAGGCCCAGAGATCCATGACGATGCGGGCCGGGTAGTCGCCCTCGTCCTGCAGGTAGCGCCGGACCACCGCATCGGCGGCTTTCGAGCCGAGCAGCGTGGCGGCCCGCGTCGGCAGGCTGCGCGGATCCAGCGTAGTGAGGTTGCGCCCCGTGGGCATCACGTCGGTCCGCCCGCGAGAGGGCGAACCGGCGGGGCCTGGGGGAACGAAGCGTCCGTCGAGGGCCGCGAGCAGTCCCTCGCGCTCGGCGGCCGCGCAGGCTCTCACAGGGGCCGGCGCGTCGTCCGGTGCCGATCCGAACACGTGGAGCCCGTCGCGGGTAGTGACCTCACCGAGGTCGCACAGATGCGCGTCGAGGGCGGTGAGCGCGTCGGCCATGGGAGTGTCGGCGTCGATCCCGGCGCCCGAGAGAAGGCCGGCATCGGCCGCATCGTCGAGGATCGCGCGGGCGATGATCTCGGCCCGCCGCGGATCGAGCACACTGGCCGAGGAATATTCCTCCACGAGTTCACGCAGCCGTGCGGCCTCCGGGGTCAGGCCGGCGCATTCGGTCTGGGGCGTGAGGTGGCCAAGGGCGATGCCGCCGAGCCGGCGTTTCACGGGGGCCGCCTCGCCGGGATCGTCGACGATGAAGGGGTAGATCACGGGCAGATGCCCGATCGCCCGCGCCGGCCAGCAGGCCGGCGACAGGGCCACCGCCTTGCCCGGCAACCATTCGGTGGTGCCGTGGGTGCCGAGATGGATCAGGGCGTCGAACCCTTCCCGCAATCCGAGATGGAAGGCGAGATAGGCATGGGTCGGCGGCTCGTCGGGGTCGTGATAGCCGGCCTTGCGATCCGCGGCCCGGCCACGGTCGGGCTGAAGGAAGACGGCGAGACCGGCGCTTCGTTCTTGGTCGTCCCCACCACCGACCTCATCCTGAGGTGCCAGCGCATAGCGCTGGCCTCGAAGGAGGCCTCCAGGACCCTTTACGGAGACTGGAGGTTTCCTTCGAGGCCGCTGACGCGGCGCCTCAGGATGAGGTCGAGCGTCGGACGGAGAACTGTCGAGCACCATCGGGAAGCGGAACGCCCCGTCGATGCAGACCGGGTCGGCTTCCGGCTTGCCCCACCGTCGATCGAGCGTGTCGCGCTCGTCCGGTGACAGGGTGGTGAGCCAGTCGCGATAGGCCGCGAGCGATACCGCGAAGGTCGGCCCCTCCTTCGTGAGCGCGTGCATCAGAGCGTCCGGCTCCGGCAGGTGGCCTACCGCATAACCGGCCTGCCGCAGCGTCTCCGCGATGGTCCCCGCACTCGCCGGCGTGTCGAGCCCCACGGCGAAGCCGGCCCGGCCGCCCCGGGCGGGGTAGTCGGACAGGACCAGAGCGAGGCGACGCGCTGCACGCGGCCGGTGTTTCAGCGCCACCCAGGCGGAGGCGCGGTCGGCCAGGGCCGCGATGCCGGCCGGGAAGGGAACGGCGCGGCGCTCGCTGAACCCATCGAGTTCCGGCCCGTCCTCCTTGAACGAGATCGGGAAGCCGGAAAGCCGGCCGTCGAATTCGGGAAGCGCCACCTGCATGGCGAGGTCGGCGGCGTTCATCCCTCGCGCCGAGGCCTCCCAGGCCTCCCGCGCGGCCCCGATCGTATAGGCCTGGAGGATGGGCGCATCAGCCCCATCCAGGACGAAGCCGGCATCCTCCCGCGCGGAGAAGGCCGTCGCCGCGATGACGATGTCCGGGCTGCGCGCGGCCAGAGCCTCCCGCACGGCATCGAGGGCGAGCGCGTCCTTGAGGCTTGCGACCGCGAGGGTGGCGGCTCCGATGCCGCGCTCACCCAACGCGCTGATGAGTTCGGCCACCGGCCGGGTGTCGCCGCCGAGCACAGCTGAGCGATAGACCAGGATCAGCGCGAGGGGGCGGTTCTGCCCAGCTGCGGCGAGGGCGGTCTCGTGTGCGACCGGTCCGCAACCCGGACACCAGGCGAAGCCGCGCGGCAGGGCGACCGGCGGCAGCGCTTCGACCGCGTTCCCGATCTCGCGGGAGAGGCGCCGGATCATCCGGCGCAGGTTGTCGGACCCGCCCGCGCGGCAATAGCCCTCGAGTGTCTCCACCAGTTCGGGAGCCACCGTCGAGAAGGCGGTGAGGCGGGGATCGGGCTTGTCGCAGCCCGGAATCACGGCGAGCTTCACGCCGTTCGCGCGAGCCGCAGCGGCGGCGCGCTCGACGCCGTAGCGCCAGTAATCGAGGCCACCGAGGCAGCGGATGACCACGAATTTCGACCGCGCGATCACGTTGTCTACGTAGAGATCGACGGACATCGGATGGCGCAGCCGCGCCAGTTTGGCGAGGCGGAGCGTCGGGACGTCGACTGCCGACGGGTCCCGTGCCGCCGCCTCCCGCTCGGCCGCATGCGCGCCGGCCATGCCGGAGAGGTCGGAATCGGTGAAGGACAGGAACACGATGTCGCCGGGCGCCTGGCCCAGATCGATGGCGGCTTCGCCTTCGTCGAGGGAGACCGTGTCGATTCGGATCAGATGCATGGGCGGCGCGCCGTCATGGCTGTGCCCTGGAGGACGTCCGCTCGGTCACGGCGCTTTGGCGACCGCGCCGGCGCCACAGCGCCCGAAGGAGAAGCACGCCGATCAGCACCAGCGGTAACCATGGCAGGCCGGCGACGACGAAACGCAAGGCCGATCCGGCGCTCTCGCCGAAGGTCTGGCCTGCCTGGGCCCAGGCTTCCTCCACGGGGGCGAGAGGCCCGGCCCTCGCCTCGTCGGAGCGTAGGGCGATGGAGACGAGCTCCGTGTCGACGCGCTGGTTCAGGCCGCGCTGCTTGGCATCGGCTTCCTCGATCTGCGACTGAACCTGCGCCAATTCCTGCGCGATGCGGATCAAATCCTCCACGCGCGGGTCGGGCCGTGCAGCGATCGCGTCGAGCCGGGCGCGATAGGCGGTGAGCTGGGCCAAGCGCCGGCCGCCATCCTCGATGGCGTCCGTCAGGTCGTCGGCACGCGTCGACTGGCTCCGGAGCACGACGTCACCCGTCGCCTCGCCGGGGAGGGGCGCCGTGACGAAGGCCATGAAGGGCGCGACGGACTCATGCGGCAGTCGGACCTGAACCTGCGCCTGCGGACGGCCCGCAGGCCTGCGGCCATCGTCGACGGACGCAGCGACGAGAACGCATTTCAGGGCTGCCTCGTTCAGGCAGCGGTCGCGCGCCGCCTCGAAATGCGCGTTCACCCGCTGGGGCGGTAACCCGATGGTCAGGTCGTGGGTATAGGCGAGCTTCGCATCGCTCGTCTGGGCCAGTGGGCGGGCCACCGGAGCGAGGCGTGCCATCGCCCGGCTGTCCGAGGCCTGAAACTCCGGTTTGGGTGGGCGTGAATCCGAGCAGCCACCGATCGCCGCGAGAGCCGCCAGGCCGGACGCGGCCACGAGGCCGCGGCACCCGTGAGCCAGGATCCGTCGGGCGGTCAACGCGCTCACCCCGCCAGGGCGGCTGCCACCGCCCCCTGGTCGAAACCCTTCAGCCCGATGACCACGAGCCGGCCGTCGCGGTTCTCGCTCGCCCGCCAGGGGCGGTCGTAATGATGGGCGATACGGGCACCGACGCCCTGGACCACGAGGCGCATCGGCTTGCCGGTGACCTCGGCGAAGCCCTTGATCCGCAGGACGCCGCTGGTCTCGGCGGCGCGGGCGACGCGGGAGGCCAGATCCTCGGCGCTCGCCGTGGCAGGCACGGCAATGGCCACGGAGTCGAAATCGTCGTGATCGTGGTCCTCGCCCTCGCCGTGATGGGAGGGGCGGGCGTCGAGATCGTCCTCGGCGGCGGCGCCGAGACCGAGGATCACGCGCGGATCGAGGCGGCCATGCTCGGCCTCGACCATCTTCACCGCGCGCGGCAGCTGGCGCTCCACCTCGGCGCGGACCTTGGCCTTGCCGGCGTCGTCGAGGAGGTCGGCCTTGTTCATCACCACGAGGTCGGCGCAGAGGAGCTGGTCCTCGAACACCTCTTCCAGCGGGTTGTCGTGATCGACGCTGGCATCGTCGGCCCGCTGGGCGGCGAGGGCTGCCGGATCGTCGGCGAAGAAGCCGGCAGCGACGGCCGGGCCGTCGATCACCGCGATCACCCCGTCCACGGTCACCCGCGAGCGGATCGCCGGCCAGTGGAAGGCCTGGACCAGGGGCTTCGGCAGAGCGAGGCCGGACGTCTCGATGAGGATGTGCTCCGGCGGGTCGGCGCGGTCGAGGAGCTTGTTCAGGGCGGGCACGAAATCGTCCGCCACGGTGCAGCAGATGCAGCCATTGGCCAGCTCCACGATGTCCTCGTCCTGGCAACCCTCGATGCCGCAGGCGGCCAGGAACGATCCGTCGAAGCCGATATCGCCGAACTCGTTGACGATGATGGCGAGCCGACGACCGCCGGCATTCTCCACGAGGTGACGGACGAGGGTCGTCTTCCCGGCTCCGAGGAAGCCGGTGACGATGGTGCAGGGGATCTTCTCGACGATGCTCATTCGGCGGCGTCCGGAATTCTGTCCGCGCGGGGCGGAGGAAACGGGGGAATGCGGGCGACGACGCCTTTGCGGAACGCCTCCGGCCGCGCCTTCCAGGGCACGATGCCGTCGGGCGTCTCCGCGTACAGGCCGATGCCCGCGAGGATGGTTCTGGCGGATTCGACCGGGTCGAGATCGCCGTAGACGTAGGTCCAGCGGCCCTCCGACGCCACGGCGACCGTGCAGGGGCGCTTGCAGACCGACAGGCACTCCACGCTCTCGACCGCGATGCCCTCGATGGCGGCTTCCGTCACCGCATCGCGCAGCGCCGAGACGAGGCGGGCCCCGGCACGGGGCTCGGATGTGTCGCCGGCCGTGCGGCAGGTGGCGCAGACATAGAGTACGACCGGTCTGCCGGCCTGGATGTCCTCGTCAGGCATGCGACGTCGTCGGGCTCTTGCGCCCGACGCTGTTCCAGGCCCAGCCGAAGGCGAGGCCGATCACCGCCCAGAACACGAAGGCGATGCCGAGCGACCGAGCGGCGAATTGGGCCGCGTAGCCCGGGGGCAGGGCGGAGGCAGTGTGGCTCGTCTCCGGAGCGCCTGCCAGATGCGGCGCGACGAGAAGCACGAGCCCTCCAGCGATGGCGATGGAGGAGCGGCGGATCGCGATGAGGTAGAGCCCCATGGCGGTGGCGGCCGCGGTCATGATCCACCAGAACTGGCGTTCGGCGAGCGGCGCCGCCTCCATGCCGGGCAGTTCAGGCGGCAGACCGAGGGCCGGGGCGAGGGCCACGGCGAGGAACCCCGCGATGGCGAATCGCAGGCCGGTTTCCGGGCTCGGCTCGCGCCCACAGGCAATGAGAGCCGCGCCCAGCAACAGGGCGTAGCCGACGCCGCCGACCAGGGTCGCGAGGGCGGTGAAGACCATCCGGGGAAGGCCGGGGCCGGGCTGCCAGGCCGGAGCGACCTCGCCGCCTTCGACACCGTCCGTCTTGCCGCCATGGTCCTTGCCGCCATGGTCGTGGCCCGAATGGACGGGCACGATGAGGGAGGCCGGGGAGACGCCGCGCGGCATCCATTGCGCGGCTGGCGCCGTGGCTTCGCCGCTCTCGTAACGCTCGGCCGCGATGATCAGCGGCGAGGTGAGGGCAAGCTGCAAGCCCGTGGCGACGACAGCCGCCAGGAAGCCGGCGACCAGGGCCGCCGACACGAGTCGGATCATCATGAAATCAGGTCCTGGCTGAGCGCTAGGCGGTCAGTGGCAGGGGAAATTCTGGGCGTGCCGGAAATCGTGGGCCGCGTTGTGCAGCGCCATCGCCGGGGCGAAGCCGGCCATGAAGACGAGCCCGAGGCCGAGGAAAGCGGCCATGAGCACTGCGCCGAGACGCTCGTTGCTGCGGGTGCCGGTGAGGGCGAGGGTGTTCGTGGTCATCGTGTCAGGTCTCCGGCCGCCCCGCCGGCGGCGTTCGAGGATAGAGCGGGAGGACAATGTCCCCTTCGGAAGGCAGGTCTCCTGGCTCGCGGGTCATCCGGTCCTGCCGCCTTCCCGGATCGCTCCGGTGGCCGATGGCAGGCCCGTCTCCGCTCACAGTTGCGGGGGCAGCTGCGGTTTCAGGCGCGAGCCCTCACCGCATTCCCTTTTCACCCCGTCGCCGGGGCACCGTCCGAACTTCGCTTCTACGCGCTCGCGCGACCGCTGACAACGCGCTGCCAAAGCGTTTTACCGGCTTTGACGGGGCAGGGCGGTTTCGCGCTAAAGGGAGCCATGCGGCAGCCTTCTCCAAGAATGACACTGGTCCTCGGCGGCGCGCGCTCGGGCAAGAGTCTGCACGCGGAGCGCCTCGTGGAAGCCCACCCGGCGCCGTGGCTCTACCTCGCCACCGCGCAGGCCTGGGACGACGAGATGCGGGAGCGCGTCGCCCTTCACCGGTCGCGCCGCTCGGCGGATTGGATCACCCGGGACGTGCCGATCGATCTGGCCGAGGCCGTCGCCGCGGCGAACGGGCCGGTGCTGGTCGATTGCCTGACCCTATGGCTTACCAACCTGATCCTGTCCGAGGCCGATATCGAGGCGGCGAGCGCCGCGCTGATCGAGGCCTGCGGTCGCGCGCCGGGGCCAGTGGTACTCGTTGGCAACGAGGTCGGTCTCGGCATCGTACCGGACAACGCGCTCGCCCGCCGCTTCCGCGACGCGGCCGGGCGCCTGCACCAGCGCCTCGCCGCGCGGGCCGACCATGTGGTGTTCATGGTGGCGGGACTGCCGATGATCGTGAAACCCCAACCCGGAGCGAGCGCATGAGCGTTTCAGACACGAGCGACCCGGAGGCCGAACGGCACCGTGAGAAGATGGAGAAGCGCAAGGCCGTCCAGGACGCCGAGGTCGCGGCCAAGACGATCGAGAAGGGCCTGCTCATCGTCAATACCGGCCCTGGCAAGGGCAAGACCACGGCCGGGCTCGGCCTCGTCCTGCGGGCGCTCGGCCATGGCTGGCGGGTTGGCGTGGTCCAGTTCATCAAGGGGGGGTGGGATACGGGCGAGAAGCACGCGCTGAAGGCTTTCGGCGACCGGATCGAATGGCATACGCTCGGCGAGGGCTTCACCTGGGAGACGCAGGACAAGGCCCGCGACATCGCGGCGGCCGAGCATGCCTGGGCCAAGGCCGAGGAGCTGATGGCCGACCCGACCATCCGCCTCGTCCTCCTCGACGAACTCAACATCGCCCTGCGCTACGATTATCTGCCCATCGACGCCGTGGTGGCGGCTTTCCGGGCGCGCCGGCCCGACCTCCACGTCATCGTCACCGGCCGCAACGCCAAGCCGGCCCTCATCCAGGCCGCCGACCTCGTCACCGAGATGGGCAGCGTGAAGCACCATTTCTCGGCCGGCGTGAAGGCGCAGGAGGGGATCGAGTTCTGACTGCTGGGCGCGGTCAGGCCACGCCGCCGACCGGCTGATTCTCGTGGAGGACGAGCTTCAGCGTAGCGACGAAATCCTCCAGGGCGGCGGGATCAAGGTCTCGCTGCAGGGCCCCGTGGGCGACGGCGTTGCGCAGGCTCGCCATGGGGCGAAGCCGATCCGCCTCGTCGGGCGTTACGATGCCTTCGCCCGCGAGCTGTTCGATCAGCCGTGCGGACGATTGAGATCGCGACAGGCGGTCCGGAATCAAGGCCCGCCCGATGGCTTCGAAGGTCGACCAGCCAAGCAGCAGAGCGGCCTCCATCTGGCCGGCTGCGATGAGAGCCTCGACCTTCGCGATCGTGCGGTCAATGATGTCGGGCGTCACGCCGTCGATGGCGGGTACGCCGCCGCCGGAGCGAGCGTAGTAGATCCGAAGTTCCCAATCGGCGACACCGAGGAACCGGTCAGCGACTCTTTCCTGGCTTCCCGATCGCGAGCCATCCCGCACGATCTCGATCGCGAGATTCTTGGGTTTTCCGAGCGCAATCGCGTCGGGAACGTAGTCGCCCATGAAGGATGGCAGAAGCTGGCGGGAAGGGTGAGTATAGACCTCGTAGCCGGCATCCATGAGTGTCGGGATGATGAGGTCGAGGACCGGCCGTTCTGGTTCCATGCCGCTCATGCCAGTTCCTCGAATGGATCGTCCGAGAGCCTTACGTATAGAATCGGCTTCTGTGCCGACAGGGCCGCCGCCAGGACGGGGCTCGGCTGCGTGAACGAAAACACCCGCTGCGGTTCGAACTTCTGGATGACCACCCGTTCGATCTGAGAATCATCCATGTAGATGTGCTGGTTGAGGGCATCGAGAACCAGTTTGACGATATTGTCCACATCGCCCTGCACGGAGCCGACGGGGAAGTAGAACAGCGTCACGGCGAGTTTACCCTCGCAGGCGAAGTGATTCTCGGGCAAGGAGCCGTCGCTTGCCGCTCGGACCTTCTGCTTCCATTGCGATTTGGAACTCGATCGGGCCGATTGGAACGAGACCGGTGTGCCGCTGACGAGGAACTCGATGGGAAAGATGAGCTCCACGAGAGATCGCCTAGCGTCGCGGGCTTCGGTCCCGCAACTTATGCACGGCTTCATCAACGTGTATAGGGTATCGCGGAATCTCCCTTGGGTTGTGTTCCGTCGCGGCTTCCGACGCTGCCTCGTTCCGCTCACGCTTCTTCTGTCCGGTGCCGGTGCGGCCTCCGCGGAGTCCATCACATCCTGGCCGGACACCTATCTCGCCCGCGTCGAGGCGCTGGCGGTGATGGAGGGGCTCAATGCGCGGCTCCTGGCGAGCCGCAGCGCCACCGCGACCCTCGAAGGCTGGTGCTTCGAGCACGGCATGGCGACGGACCCGCGGCTCACGGCGACCCTCCTGCGCGATGTGGACAAGCCCGCCTCGGAAGAGACGCGCCGCCGCCTCGCCGCCGGACCCGAAACCGTCCTGAAATATCGCCGGGTCCGGCTCGCCTGCGGGAATCACGTTCTGTCGGAGGCCGACAATTGGTACGTGCCGGAGCGACTGAACCCGGAGATGAACCGCCTGCTGGAGACGACCGATACACCCTTTGGCAGGGCGGTCCAGGCGCTGGGCACCACCCGCCAGACCATCGGGGCGGACCGTCTCTGGCAGCCTCTGCCGCCCGGTTGGGACCAAGCGGCCCCGCCCGATCCCGCCTGCGCGCCGCTCGCGATTCCGGACCGGCTGTTCAGCCATCGGGCCGTCCTGTTCACGGCCGAGCGGGTGCCGTTCTCGGAGGTCGTCGAGACCTACGCCTCCGCCATCCTCGATTTCCGCCGGGCCGCGCGGCCTCTCGATACCGCCTGCGTCGCCGGCCCGCCGTCGCGGCCCTGACGCGGTCGTGCTAGGGCTCGCCGACACCCCTCGGCACACCGGACGAGACCCGATCGCATGACCGCCCGCGCCTTCATGATCCAGGGCACCGGCTCGGATGTCGGTAAGTCGCTGATCGTGGCCGGCCTGTGCCGCGCCTTCACGCGGCGCGGCCTCGCCGTGCGGCCGTTCAAGCCGCAGAACATGTCCAACAACGCGGCCGTTACCGCCGATGGCGGCGAGATCGGCCGGGCCCAGGCGCTGCAGGCGCGGGCCTGCGGGGTGGCGCCCTCCATCCACATGAACCCGGTCCTGCTGAAGCCCCAGAGCGAGACCGGCTCGCAGGTGGTGGTGCAGGGCCGGATGGTCGGCACCGCGAAGGCGCGAGATTACCAGGCCTGGAAGCCGCGTCTCCTGGCCTCCGTGCTCGAAAGTTTTGATCATCTGAAGGGCCAGGCCGACCTCGTCATCGTGGAGGGCGCCGGCTCGGCCTCCGAGGTCAACCTGCGACGGGGCGACATCGCTAATATGGGCTTTGCGCGGGCCACCGACACGCCCGTGATCCTGCTCGGCGACATCGACCGGGGCGGCGTCATCGCCAGCCTCGTCGGCACCAAGGCGGTGATCGCGCCCGAGGATGCGGCGATGATCGTGGGCTTCCTCGTCAACCGGTTTCGCGGCGACCCGAGCCTGTTCGCTGACGGCATGGAGATCGTCGCCACGGCGACCGGCTGGCCCGCCCTCGGCCTCGTGCCGCATTTCCCTGAAGCCGCGCGCCTGCCCGCCGAGGATGCGCTGGGGCTCGCCGGTTCCGCCTCCTCCGGCCGGACGCGCATTCGCGTCGCGGTGCCGGTTCTCCCTCGCATCGCCAATTTCGACGACCTCGATCCGCTACGGGCGGAGCCGGAGGTGGAGGTCGTGCTGGTCCGGCCCGGCGAGGCGATTCCGGGCGACGTCGCCCTCGTCCTGCTGCCGGGCTCGAAGACCACGATCGACGATCTCGACGCCCTCCGTCGCGAGGGATGGGACATCGACATCCGCGCGCATCTGCGCCGGGGCGGCCATGTGCTCGGCCTCTGCGGCGGCTACCAGATGCTGGGCCGGACGTTGAGCGATCCGCACGGGATCGAGGGCGAGCCGCGCAGCGTCGCCGGGCTCGGCCTGCTCGACGTCGAGACGGTGATGACGCCGCTGAAGCGCCTCGAGGCGGTGAGCGGGCGGAGCCTCTCCGACGACCTGCCGTTCAGCGGCTACGAGATGCATGTGGGCGACACGGCCGGTGCGGACACGGTGACACCGCTGCTACGCTTCGCCGACGGACGGGTGGACGGTGCGGTCTCTGGCGACGGGCGGGTCTGCGGCACCTACGTTCACGGCCTCTTCGCCGACGACCGGCAGCGGGCCGCCTGGCTCGCGCGCCTGGGAGCGGCCTCCGACGGTCATTCCTACGAAGGCGAAGTCGAGCGTGTCCTCGATGCCCTCGCGCGACATGTCGAGGCGCATGTCGATTGCGACCGACTGTTCGCCTTGGCGCGCTAGCAGTTCCCCAACATAGGCTCGACCGATCGGGCTCCCGCGCAAGGCACGAGCCATGAGGAAGTAGCCCGAGACGCCGTCGCCGCCGGAGGTCGACGCGCCTCACTCGTGAGACGGGGCCGAGCTCCTGGCTGCCCACCGTGGTGCTGCCTGGGCCCGCGCTCAAACTCGCCTGTGGGGCGAGCTCGATAGTCGCGGTTGTGTCCGCCCTGTGCCGGGACGCCGTCCGCCGCAGCGTCGCCGCGCCGGTCGTCGCCCCACACGCCGCCTGAACGACAAAGGCTGTCAGGGAAGTTTGTATTCGAGCGGTCCGCCATCCTTGACGCTGTCGAACATCACCAGGATGCGCTTGTCGCCCAGCACCGCGACGCCCTCCGCCTTGGCGCCCTTTTCCGCCCCGGTGAGATGGCCGATCGGCTCTAGCTTCGCGTTGGTGGAGGCCCCGGCCGCGAACAGGCTGTAGGGCACGTCGGTCTGCCCCTGAGCCGGCCCGGTGAGGACGAGGAGCCGCCCGTCGGGCAGGATGGCGAGATCGCGGATCCCGGCCCCACGCCCGACCGTGAGGGGGATCACCTGAGGGGCGGCCTTGAGCGGCTCGTGCCCCTGCGCGAAGAGAGCCCCGACATCCGCCTCGACGATGAAGGTCTTGCCGTCATGGGACGGTGCGCGCAGCCCGGCGAACAGGCGTGTTCCATCGACGGCGACGCCCTCGATATTGAGGCCGTTGGGCGTAGCGTCGCCGTCATCGGTCTGGAGATCCTGCGTGTAGTAGGCGCTGACGGTCTCTGCCAGGCCGAGGGCGTCACCGAGGCGGTAGGTGGTCTCGACTGCACTCGCTCCCACCGGCTCGCCGGCCGCGTCGACCCTGATGCGCGCCAGCACGAAGGTGGAGAGCTTGAACTTCGCCTTGCCGCGCGAGCAGCCATGCGAACCGACCACGTAGAAATACGGGGCGGCATAGGCGACGCCTTCGCCGTCGAGATCGTCGAACTTGCCCTCGCCGCCCGAGCATCCGTTCTTCGAGGGCGGGGTTCCCAGCGTGTTCGGGCTCGGTCCACCGCCGACGAGGTCTATATCGGCGCCGGGCGTGATCGTGTGCCCGTCGATGGTGATGAATTGCGCGCCGGTATTCTCGTCGTTGACCACGAGGCAGCGGCGTTTGCCCTCCCGTGGGGGCATGCAGGCGATGCCGCTGATGTCCTTGGCGGGCTTGCCGTCCTTGCCCTTCAGGCCGGACGTCATCGTGTAGGGCGGATCGACGGGCACGAGGTCGTGCTGGCCACCCCCCGCTGCCAAGGCCGGCGCGGCGGCTCCGTGAAGGAAAAGCATCGCCAGAAGACCAGTCCGTGTCATTGCCGGGTGCCCCTTCGAATGTCGGTGATCGGAATTATAGAAAAACAGCTTTGAGTATCGATGCGCCAAGGACGACACATCCGAAAAGCAGCGCGCAGGCGATGCGATACAGGGCCAGCGCCCGCTCCACATCATGAGGGCCCGCCTCCGCCCGTCCGTCGCCCATCCAGGAATCGTCGACGATCTCGGAGCCGTACATACGCGGCCCCGCCAGCCTCAGGCCGAGCGCGCCCGCCATTGCGGCCTCGGGCCAGCCGGCATTGGGCGAGCGATGCCGGCCCGCATCGCACCGGATTGCCCGGTACGCACCGGCCGCGGAGGCGCCGGGATGGAGGAGGGCGGCCGCCGTGATCAGCCCCGCCGAGAGCCGAGAGGCCGGGAGGTTGACGAGATCGTCGAGGCGGGCCGAGGCCCAGCCATAGGATTCGTGGCGGGGCGTACGATGGCCGATCATGCTGTCGGCGGTGTTGATCGCCTTGTAGAGCGCCCCCCCCGGCAGGCCGCCGATCCCGATCCAGAACGCGGGCGCCACAATCCCGTCGGAGAAGTTTTCCGATAGGCTCTCGATGGCGGCGCGGCAGATGCCGGCTTCGTCGAGGCTCTCCGGGTTGCGCCCCACGATCATCGCGACTTCGCGCCGTCCGCCAGCCAGCCCCTCGGAGCGGAGCGCCGAGGAGACACGGCCGACATGATCGTGGAGGCTGCGCTGCGCCGGCAGGGACGCGCAGACGAGGCCGAGCAGGATCAGGGCAGACAGGTGACCGGACACGGCGGCCAGCACCGTCGCCCCGATCGATATCGCCCCGACGACCGCCAGGAGGGCGAGAAGGCCGACTATCCCGGCCGCGCGCCGTCTCGCCTCGCTGCCCGTATTGAGGGACCGGTCGAGCCGGGCGATCACCCAGCCGATCCAGGTGACAGGATGGCCCAGCGCCCTGTAGAGCCGGTCCGGATAGCCGGCCGCCGCCTCGATGGCGAGGGCGAGGCCCAACACCACGAGCGTATCCGGCGGATGGAAGACAGTGGTCCAGGTCATCGGTTCGCGGAGGGGATCCAGGCTGGTGGGCGGGAGCGCGACGGAGGCCCGATGAGCGGAAGCGAGGAGGCGGGCGGGGGGATTCTGCCCATCGCCCATGGCGGCGATCTCGACGCCGCCGGGGCGCTGTTCCCGCACGCCGAACAACCCTGGATCGACCTCTCCACCGGGATCAATCCGGTCCCGTATCCTTGTCCGCCGCTGGACGCCAGCACGTTCCGGCGGCTTCCTTCCCGTGCCGACCTCCACGCTCTGCTCTCCGCCGCCGCCCGCGCCTATGGCGTCGTCGATCCGGACCATCTGGTCGCGGCGCCCGGCACGCAGATCCTCATCGAGACGCTGCCTCGACTGAGGCCCCCTTCGCGGGTGGCCGTCATCGGCCCGACCTATGCCGAGCACGAGGCTGCCTGGCTCCGGGGCGGCCACGCAGTGGCGACGGTGACCGATCCGGCGCAGGCCGAGGAGGCGGACGTCGTCGTCGTGGTCAACCCCAACAATCCCGATGGTCGGACCTGGGAGGCCTCCACCCTCCTCGATCTCGCGGGACGCCTCGTACGGCGCGGCGGGTGGCTCGTCGTGGACGAGGCCTTCATCGATCTCGAAGAGGTCGAATCCGTTGCGCCGCGTGTGGGGCCGGGGCTGATCGTGCTGCGCTCCTTCGGCAAGACCTATGGCCTCGCCGGCATCCGTCTCGGCTTCGCCCTCACCGAATCTTTGCTCGCCCGGCGGATCGCGCAGGCGCTGGGACCCTGGGCGGTGCCGGGGCCGGCGCTCGCCATCGGCCGCGCTGCCTTGGCCGATACGGACTGGCTGCGCGAGGCCGCCCTTGCCCGCCATGCCGATTCGTCGCGTCTCGACCGGCTTCTGGCCTGCCGGGGAGGGCGTGTCGTCGGCGGCACCTGCCTGTTCCGCACGGCTGAGTTCGACGATGCGCCGGGCCTGTTCCGGCGCCTCGGCGAGGCGGGCATCTATGTCCGCCGGTTCGAGGCCAACCCGCGATGGCTACGTTTCGGCCTGCCGGCGGACAAGGGCGAATGGTGCCGCCTGTCCCGCGTGCTCAAACCCGCCTGATCAGGCGGGCTTCGACCGCGACCGGTCATTGATCGACACGAGAAGGCCCGCCCCCGAGAGGAGGGCGCCCACCGCGCAGACACCGGGCCACCCCGCCATGAGGAAGGCCTGCGAGCCGGCGAAGGCGCCCAGCGCCCCGAACACGAACATCACGGTGAACAGCACGGTGTTGATCCGGCCCCTGGCGCCTGGGACGAGGGCATAGGCCCGGGTCTGGTTGGCAATGAGCGCGCCGTTGATGCCGATATCGATGAGGAGCACGCCGATGGCGACTGCTACCAGCGAAACCTCTCCTCCCAGCCACAGAACCAGGAACGACGCGAGGACGAGCGCACCACCGGTGACGACCACCGGACGGGCGCCCTTCCGGTCGGTGTAGCGCCCGGAGAGGGGGGCGACGAAGGCGCCGCAGACCCCGATCACCCCGAACAGGCCGGCCCCGGCAGCGGTGAGATCGAAGGGCGGAGCTTCCACCAGCAGGGCCAGGGTCGCCCAGAACGCGTTGAAACTGGCGAACAACAATCCCTGCGAGAGGCTCGCATTGCGCAGGATCGGCTGCGTCTTCACCAGATGTAGGATCGACAGCATCAGCGCGCGGTAGCGCAGAGGCTTCGTCTGCTTGACCTTCGGGAGGGTCGTCGCTGCCACGAACGCGATGGCCAGGGCAACGACAGCAGCGGCGAAGAACACCGCACGCCAGCCGAAATGCGCGCCGACGAAGCCGCTCACCGTCCGGGCGAGGAGAATGCCGGTGAGGAGACCCGTCATCACCTGCCCGACCATCCGGCCGCGACTCTCATCCGGGGCGAGTTCGGCGGCGAAAGGCACCGCCTGCTGCGCCGCGGAGGAGAGGAATCCGATGAGGAGGCAGGCGACCGTCAGGAAGGCGAGGTTTGTTGCCAGGGCGGCGCCGAGCAGCGCCACGCTCAGGCCGAGCAACTGCGCCACGATCAGAGTCCGCCTCGGCCAGGCATCGCCCAGCGGGACGAGGCCGAGAATGCCGAGGCCGTAGCCCACGAGGCACGCGGTGGGAACGAGGAGGGCGGCGCGCTCGCCGAACTCGCTCACCAGAACCGCGAGGAGAGGCTGGTTGTAGTAGATGTTGGCGACGGCGCCCCCGGCGATCAGGGTCAGGCCGAAGCGCGCCTTGGCGGTGAAGCCGTGGCTGGAAGCGGTCTCGGGTTGCATGGTCAGGCGTGCACCGGAACGGTGCCGCCCGTCGCGCCAAGTCGATGAAAAAGCGATGGATTGTACGTCATTCGGTGGGCGGGTCCGTGAGCGACGGGAGAGCCGTGCCCTCGGTTAGGGGCGGCGGCGCGCGGGGGCAACCCGCGGCCGCGCGAAATGGTCCCAGCCGCGTCGGACGGCCGACGCGGGCCCCGACCTTCCATCGGATGCACCGATCCCCATATACGAATTGTTACCGGACAATGACTTGGTGCGTCGTTCCGGTGGAGTCCCACTTGGCAGGAGCCAAGTCGTTCTGCCACAGTCTCGACTGTCGAGACGAGTCGGTCCCAAGTCCCGGTGACAAGCATCGCGTGTCGACAACGGAGTTTGGAATGCCGAATTACCGCGTCAGTTTCGCAAAGCAAATCCTCGGCGTGCCGTTCACCATCGGATCGGTCGAGATCTCGCGCGCGCGCGATCCGCGTCGTGCTCAGCGTGCGGCGGAACTTCGTTTCGCGCGCCAGCACGGTGTCGAGGATTGGCGCGAGCGGGCGGATCGTGTCGCCATCGAGGCCGCACAAGCCTGACACACGGAATGTCGTCTTGATCCGTCTTTGCATAGTCTCGAGCAGGACGATGCCACAGCCATGGTCTCGATCACAGGTCGGCCTGCGGCTGCGGCATGGTCCCGCTTTCAAGACCCTGGTCCTCGGTCGCCCCACATCATAGACTGACGGCCATGCAAGGCTGCGTTCCGCGGGGCCGGCATCACCCTAGCCGGGTGACAGGGTTTTTGGGGCAGGCGGCGAGCCATGGCGGCGATTTCGTTTTTCGGCGACCTGCTTCAGACTATCAGCGACCGTGGTCGCGATCTCATCGGCATCGGTCGCGGCGACCTCGCGGCAAGGGCCAACGCGCAGGAACTGATCAAGCTCTGTGAAGACCTGATCTCCAGGCGCGGCGAAGCCTCCGGCGTGGCGCTCGCCCGCCTGATCCTGGAGCGCTATTCGAGCTTGGCAAAGCCCGAGCGTCTCGTCTTCCTCCAGGGTGTCGCCACCGTGTTCGGGGCCGACCATGAAGCGGTGGACGATGCCATCGCCGCCTATCGCCGGGACCCGACCCGCGCCGCGCTCGGCGTCCTGCACGTGGCGGCCGAGCCGCGCAGCCAGGAACTCATCCGCCGCCTCAACCTCGCCCGCAACGGCACCCTCGCTCTGGTGCGGATGCGCGAGGACCTGTTCGCCCTGCGCAAGGAGTTGCGGGGCAGCGAGGCGGATCACGACCTCATCGACGCCGTCGACAGTCTCGACAGCGATTTCGAGCATCTCTTCGCTTCATGGTTCAACCGGGGCTTCCTGGTTCTGCGCCATATCGACTGGACCACGCCGGCCCATATCCTGGAGAAGATCATCCGTTACGAGGCGGTGCACGAGATCGCCGGCTGGGACGAACTGCGCCGGCGGATCGAGCCGTCGGACAGACGCTGCTTCGCATTCTTCCATCCGGCCCTGCAGGACGAGCCGCTGATCTTCGTCGAAGTGGCGCTCACCGGCGGCATTGCCCCGGCCATCGCGCCGATCCTGGCGCATGAGCGCGAGCTGCTTCCGACGCGTGCCGCCACTACGGCCATCTTCTACTCGATCTCGAACTGTCAGAAGGGTTTGGCTGGAATCACCTTCGGCAATTTCCTGATCAAGCAGGTGGTTGAGGATCTCGCCCGCGAAATCCCGAGCCTCAAGACCTTCGTGACCCTGTCGCCGGTGCCCGGCTTCTCTGCCTGGCTCGACCGCGAGCGCCGCTCGGATTCGCCGCAGGGGCTGACGCGCGACGATATCGAGGCGTTGCGGGCCATCGACGAGCCGGGCTGGCACGCCGACAAGGCCAGGGCCGATGCGGTGAAGAAGGCCCTCATCCCGGCGGCCGCCGCCTATTTCCTCCGCGCGAAGAACGAGCGCGGCAAGCCCCTCGACCCGGTGGCGCGCTTCCATCTCGGCAATGGCGCGCGGCTGGAGCGGCTGAACTTCCTCGGCGACGTTTCGCCCAAGGGGCTGAGCCAGTCGCGCGGGCTGATGGTCAATTACCTCTACGATCTCTCGGCCATCGAGAAGAACCACGAAACCTATGCCAATCTCGGCACGGTGGCGGCATCGAGCACCGTCAGTCGCGAACTGAGGTCCAACCTACCGCCGATTCGCGCCGTCGCCCTGGCCGAGGCTTGATTTCGGGGCGTCGTCCGGCCACGGCTGTCGGTTCGATCACGGTTGGACGACGTCATGCGTAACCATCTCTTCGACCTCATCCGGGCGAGCCTGCCCGCCGATCCCGCCTCCCGGACCTTCATCGAGACCGGCGACGGCGCGCGGATCACCTATGCGGACATGCTCGAGCGTTCGGCCGCCTATGCTTCGGCCCTCAAGGCACTCGGGGTGAAGACGGGCGACCGGGTCGCCGTGCAGGTCGAGAAGAGCGCCGAAGTGGTGTTCCTCTATCTCGGCGCGGTTCGGGCGGGCGCCGTCTTCCTGCCGCTCAACACTGCCTACACGGCCCCCGAGATCGCGTATTTCCTGTCGGATGCCGAAGCGTCCCTCTTCGTCTGCGATCCCGCCCGGCTCGCTGCCCTGGAACCCGTCGCCGCCGAGGCGAAGGTCTCAGCGCTGCGTACCCTCGACGGGGCGGGACGCGGCACCATGGCGGAGGCGGCGGACGCGGCCGGCATCGACTTCACGGATGTGGAACGCGGGCCAGACGATCTGGCGGCGATCCTCTACACCTCGGGCACGACCGGGCGCTCGAAGGGCGCCATGCTCAGCCATGACAACCTCGCCTCCAACGCCGTCACCCTGGTGGAGGCCTGGCGCTTCACCGCCGACGATGTGCTGATCCACGCCCTGCCGGTGTTCCACACCCACGGCCTGTTCGTGGCCACCAACATCGTTCTGCTGGCCGGGGCCACAGCGATCTTCCTGCCGAAATTCGACCCGAAGCAGGTGCTCGCCTTGATGGGCCGGGCGACCTCGATGATGGGCGTGCCGACTTTCTATACGCGCCTCCTCAAGGAGCCGGGCCTGACCCCCGAGGCGGCGGCGACAATCCGTTTGTTCGTCTCCGGCTCGGCCCCGCTTCTGGCCGAGACGCACCGGGACTGGCAGGCCCGCACCGGCCACGCCATCCTCGAACGCTACGGCATGACCGAGACCAACATGAACACCTCGAACCCCTACGAGGGCGAGCGCATCGCCGGCACGGTGGGCCTGCCCCTGCCGGGCGTCTCGCTCAGGGTGGTCGATCCCGAGACGGGACGGGCCTTGCCCGCCGATACGGTGGGGATGATCGAGGTGAAGGGCCCGAACGTGTTCCAGGGCTATTGGCGCATGCCCGAGAAGACGGCCTCCGAATTCAAGGCGGACGGGTTCTTCATCACCGGCGATCTCGGCAAGGTCGACGAGCGCGGCTACGTCCACATCGTCGGGCGCGGCAAGGATCTCATCATCACCGGTGGCTACAACGTCTATCCGAAGGAAGTCGAAAACGAGATCGATGCGCTTCCGGGCGTGGTCGAATCCGCCGTGATCGGCCTCGCTCATGCGGATTTCGGCGAGGGCGTGACTGCCATCGTCGTCGCCCGCCCGGACTCGCCGGGAGAGCAGGAGATCCTCCGCATCCTCGAAGGGCGCCTCGCTCGGTTCAAATGCCCCAAGCGTGTGCTCTTCGCCGACGAATTGCCGCGCAATGCCATGGGCAAGGTGCAGAAGAACCTGCTGCGCGAAGCGCATGCGGAACTCTACCGCCGCTGAGGGGCAAGACGGCGGAACGCTTTGGCGGGCCGGCGGTTCTCGTCATCGAACGGCCAAGCTCGTGCCGTCTCCGTACCGGTTGCCGTCATGTCTTCGTCTCAGCCTCACCGTCCCGAGCCCACGGGGCCGGGCTCCACCCATTCGATGGTCTGGACTCTGGCGATGGGGGCGGCGCTCGTCGCCCTGTCGCTGGCACCGCGGTCGCGCGGCGCCAGGCGTGAGGGCGAACCGCCCGAGCCGCGCCGCGAAGAAGGTGCCCGTTCGCATAGCGGGCGCAGCGCCGAATGGGTGGCGGCGACACAGGTCCATCGCGGCCGTGCCGCAGACAGCCCGACCGAGATCACCCGCGCCGGCTGGAAGGACATCGCCGTCCGCGTCTATCTGGAATTCAACAAGGACCGCGTGCTCGCGGTCGCCGCCGGGGTCACGTTCTTCACCCTGCTGTCGCTGTTCCCGGCCATCGCCGCCCTGGTCTCCTGCTACGGCCTCGTGGCCGATGTCGGCGCCATCAACGAGCACCTCTCCAGCATGCAGGGCGTGCTGCCCTCCAGCGCCATCGATATCATCGGCGAGCAGGTGAAGCGGATCGCCGCCAAGGATAACGGCACGCTGGGACTGACGTTCTTCTCCAGCCTCGTCCTGTCGCTCTGGAGCGCGAACGCCGCCATGAAGGCGATGTTCGATGCCCTGAACGTGGTCTACGAGGAAGACGAGAAGCGCTCCTTCGTGATGCTGAACCTGCGTTCCCTGACCTTCACCGTCGGGGCGCTCCTGTTCACCATCCTCGCGCTCACCAGCATCGTCGTGCTGCCGGTGATCTTCAACTTCTTCGGGTTCGGGCAGGGGGCGAGGCTCATCGCCCTGCTGCGCTGGCCCTTCCTGCTCGTCGTCCTCCTCGGCGGCCTCTCGCTGCTCTACCGCTATGGCCCGAGCCGCGAGCGGCCGCGCTGGCGATGGGTCGGCACCGGTGGCGCTGTGGCGGGCATCCTCTGGCTCGCCGCCTCCATCCTGTTCTCGTGGTATGTCGGCAGCTTCGGCAATTACAACGAGACCTACGGTTCGCTCGGCGCCGCCATCGGCTTCATGACCTGGATCTGGATCTCGACGACGATCGTGCTCCTCGGTGCCGAGATCAATGCCGAAATGGAGCATCAGACCGCTCGGGACACGACGACGGGCCCGGAAAAGCCCATGGGCGACCGCGAGGCACGGATGGCGGACACGGTCGGCGCGGCTGCGTGACAGGGTGCGGGACGGCCTCGGGAGTCCTATTTCTCCAGCCTATCCCGAGGAACCGGAGGCCATCATGAGCGAGACCCAGTCAGGCACCGTCCAGCGCAGCGAGGCCGAGTGGCGCGAGATCCTGACGCCGGACCAGTACCGTGTCCTGCGCGAGCACGGTACGGAGCGGGCGGGCACGAGCTGCCTCAATGCCGAGAAGCGTCCCGGCACGTTCCACTGCGCCGGCTGTGATGCCCCGTTATTCGAGAACAGCACGAAATTCGAATCCGGCACCGGTTGGCCGAGCTTCTTCGATCCCATCGACGGCGCGGTGGAGACGACGACCGACCGGAGCCACTGGATGGTGAGGACCGAAGTGCACTGCGCCCGCTGCAAAGGTCATCTCGGCCACGTCTTCGATGATGGCCCGGCGCCGACGGGGCTGCGTTATTGCATGAACGGCATTTCACTGCGTTTCGAGCCGAATGCGTGAGCTCATTGGTATAAAAGGATAAAAATCGGGGCCGGGCTTACGAGAGCGGCCTTGATTTAGTCCCATTTTTTCTTAGTCGAAGAGAAGTGGTCTTCCCCTTTGTGTGCCGTCGGCGGTGCGAGGCGGGAAAACGATCGAATTCGGACGGTTCGTGCCGGCCGGTTTCCACAGGCCGGGCATTCCGTCGCTGCCGAAACAGGGTATGGCTTCGAACGGCGCTGACGTTGCGCCCATGGTGCGGCGCTCCGGAGGAGTGCCTGCCATGATGAGCCGATCCGGGGGGAGAGAATACATGAGTGTCGTTCGTCGGTTTCTGGTTGCGCCTTCGCTCGTCCGCCTGATCCGCAAGGAACGCGGCGGTTCGAAGATCACCGAGGGCTATTTCGCTCCCCAGGCCGGTCGCACCTCCTATGTCCGCGTCGATGGCCAGAACTGCCATCTCGTCCTCGTCACCACGGCGCCGGACGGAACGTCGAGCGAGGAGCGGACCGACGTTCCCCGCGCCCACGGCGATGCCCTTCTGGATGTCTGCTCCGGCAAGGCGATCTACGACCGTGCTGTGCTCGCGCTCGGCAACGGCCGCGAGGCGCTCGTCGACCGCTACGCGACACCGGGCGCCCTCGACCTGCTCAGCGTCGTGTTCGACGACCCCGCCCAGGCCGCCGCTTTCGTACCCCCGGCCTGGTTCGGCGACGACGTCACCGAGAATTCCGCCTATGACCGCCATTCCGTGGCGATCCAGGGTGTGCCGCAAACCGGCGAGGTTCCCCTGAACAACGCCGCCCTCGAAGCGATCCTCGATCTGCTCGAACCGCGCTTCGGCTTCGGCCGCTTCAATGCCCCGCCGCCGAAGGCCGGTGAGGACGAGGCGACCCTTCGGGCGAACCGCCGCGCTGCCGCCCTGGCTGCCAAGGCGGCCGCTCCTGCGGCCATCCCGGTGGAAGAGCCCGCACCGCAACCCGTCGTTGAGGAACGGAGCGAGGAGCGTCGGGAAGAGCCCGCGGCGGCGGAGGAGACCGCGACGGACACTCCGATCCGCACCGATGCCCGCATCGACGACGTCATCGAAAGCCTGTCGCAGGCTCTGGGCGCGTCTCAACCGTCCCGCGCTCCTGCACGCGACGACGATCCGGCCGCCGAATTCGAGCGCTGGACCGTGCGTCCCCGTCGTACTCCGCAGACCTGAACCCTTGGTACCGGAGGTGGTCATGCCCATCTCCGGGCTCCTCGCGAGGAGCCCGCGGCACCGGGCAGATCCGGCAAAGTGGATGACCAACGATTGTATGCAGTAGCGCGACAGAAGCTCGGCGCGTTACAGAAGCAGCCCATCCTCACGGTTTCGGCTAGAAACAAAGATTATCTCTCATAGCCGCGTTGAGGCGAGGGATTAAACTCGCTAGCGTCTCGCCAAGACAGACGAGCGTGCGCCCAACGAGGCGCCTGTGAGGGAACATGGTTCAGACCACCGTCCATGCCGGAGGCAGCGCGCCGGCAGCACCGACACCTCACGAACCTTGGTACAAGGTCCTCTACATCCAGGTGCTGATCGCCATCGCGCTCGGCATCCTGCTCGGATATCTGCACCCCGAATGGGGCAAGTCCGTCAAGTGGTTGGGCGACGCCTTCATCGCCCTGATCAAGATGATGATCGCGCCGATCATCTTCTGTACCATCGTCCACGGCATCGCCTCCATCGGCGACCTGAAGAAGGTCGGCCGCGTCGGCTTGAAGGCGCTGGTCTATTTCGAGGTGGTCTCGACCATTGCGCTTCTCATCGGCGTGCTCGTGGGTGAGGTGGTGAAGCCAGGCGCCGGTTTCAATGCCGATGTGAGCAAGCTCGACGGTAAATCGGTTGAGAAATACGCCAAGATCGCCGCCGACGATTCCGTCACCGGCCACATCATGGCTCTGATCCCGAAGAGCTTCTTCGACGCTTTCGCCACGGGTGACCTGCTCCAGGTTCTTCTCATCTCGATCCTCACCGGCGTCGTGGTGACCGGCATGGGCAAGCGCGGCGAGGCGATCACGCACGCCATCGACACGGCCGGCCAGATCTTCTTCCGCATCATCGGCCTCGTGGTGAAGCTCGCGCCCATCGGTGCCTTCGGCGCCATGGCCTTCACCATCGGCCAGTACGGCATCGGCAAGGTGATCGATCTCGCCTGGCTCGTCGGCACCTTCTACGTCACCGCCTTTCTGTTCGTGGTTCTGGTTCTGGGCGGCATCGCCCGGGTGGCCGGCTTCTCGATCTTCAAGTTCCTGGCCTACATCAAGGACGAACTCCTCATCGTGCTCGGCACCTCGTCCTCCGAGACGGTGCTGCCGCACATGATGACGAAGATGCGCCGCCTGGGCGCCTCGGATTCCGTCGTGGGCCTGGTGATCCCCACCGGCTACTCGTTCAACCTCGACGGCACCAACATCTACATGACGCTGGCGTCGCTGTTCCTGGCCCAGGCCGTGGGTGCGGACCTTTCGTTCGGCCAGTACGCCACCATCATCCTGGTCGCGATGCTGACCTCGAAGGGAGCCTCCGGCGTCACGGGCGCCGGCTTCATCACTCTTGCGGCCACGCTCAGCGCCATCCCGAACAATCCGGTGCCGGTTGCCGCCATGACCCTGATCCTCGGTGTCGATAAGTTCATGTCGGAGTGCCGGGCCATCACCAACCTGATCGGCAACGGCGTCGCCACGGTGGTGGTCAGCCGCTGGGAGGGTGAACTCGACCAGGAGAAGCTGAACCAAGTCATGGCGCATCCCTTCTCCATCGGCACCGACATTTCCGACCACGCGCCGAACATGGACCAGGAGCCTGCTCCCCGTCCGGCGGTCGCCGCACAATAGGGCGAGGACATGGACCCGGCGCATCTCCGCATCGGGATCGACCTCGGCGGCACCAAGATCGCCGGCATCGTTCTCGATGCCGGCGGAGCCGTTCGCGCCGAGGGCCGGATCCCGACCCCGAGGGACGATTACGACGCGACCCTCGACGCGATCGTGTCGCTCGTCCTGCGGATGGAGCGCGAGGCAGGCGGCATCGGCAGTGTCGGCATTGGTATGCCTGGCGCGGTCTCGCCACGCAGCGGCCTCGTGAAGAACGCCAACTCGGTCTGGCTGAACGGCAGGCCCTTCGTCATCGATCTGGAGGCGCGGCTCGGCCGGCCGGTCCGAGCGGAGAACGATGCCAATTGCCTCGCGGTCTCCGAGGCGGTGGATGGCGCGGGTGCCGGGGCGCGGGTCGTCTGGTCGATCATCCTAGGGACCGGCGTCGGTTCCGGCATCGCCATCGACAGTGTGGCCCTGTCGGGCGCCAACCGCATCGCGGGCGAATGGGGGCACAATCCACTTCCCGCGCCTCGCGACGACGAACGGCCCGGCCCCGCCTGCTATTGCGGTCGGAAGGGCTGTATCGAGACGTGGCTCTCCGGGCCGGGGTTCGCCGCCGACCATGGCAGGCGGACCGGAGCGGCCGCCCCGACGGGCGAATCCGTCATTGCCGCCGCGCGGGCGGGCGATGCAGCCGCATGCGAAAGCGTCGCTCGCTATCGGGAAAGGCTCGCTCGCGCGATGGCCGGCGTGATCAACGTCCTCGACCCCGATGTGGTGGTTCTCGGTGGTGGGCTGTCGACCGTGCCGGAACTGACCGCCGACCTGACCGGACTGATCCATCCGCATGTCTTCTCGGGAGAATGCGAGACGCCGATCCGGGTGAGCCGCCACGGCGACGCTTCCGGCGTGCGGGGTGCAGCCTGGTTATGGGGCCTCCACGCCTGAACCTCTCCCCATCGTTCCCCGCAGCCGGTATGGACGGGGCATCGCATAACGACGTGAGCGTATTCCCATGACGAGTCTGGCTTCCCTCGATCCCGCCGCCCGCGACGCACTTCACGCAGAGGCCCGCGACGCCTACGAGGCCTTCAAGGCCCGTGGCCTGAAGCTCGACATGACCCGCGGCAAGCCGTCGCCCGAGCAGCTCGACCTGTCCAGCGCGATGATGTCCCTTCCGGGGAACGGCGACCACTTCGCCGAGGCCGGCGACGATGCGCGCAATTACGGCGGCCTCCAAGGCCTGCCCGAGGCGCGTGCCCTGTTCGCGCCGATGGTGCAGGCGCCGGCCGCCCAGATCGTCATCGGTGACAATTCCAGCCTCGCGCTCATGCACGATTGCATCGCCTGGGCTCTGCTGAAGGGCGTGCCCGGCTCGGAGAAGCCCTGGTCGAAGGAAGAGGAGCCGGTCTTCCTTTGTCCCGTCCCGGGCTATGACCGCCACTTCGCCATCTGCGAGGCCCTGGGCATCCGCATGCTGCCCGTCCCCATGACCGGCGAAGGGCCGGACATGGACGTGGTCGAGAAGCTTGCCGCCGATCCCGCGGTCAAGGGCATGTGGTGCGTGCCGAAATACGCCAATCCGAGCGGCGAGACCTATTCCGACGAGACAGTCCGGCGCCTCGCTTCCATGAAGACCGGCGCTCCCGACTTCCGCCTTTTCTGGGACAACGCGTACACGGTCCATCACCTCTCCACGACGCGCCACCCCCTTGCCGACATCCTCACTCTCTGCGAGGAAGCCGGCCATCCCGACCGGCCCTTCATCTTCGCCTCGACCTCCAAGATCACCCTGGCGGGAGCGGGCATCGCCGTGTTCGCCTCCTCGCCGGAAAACGTGCGCTGGTTCCTCGGCCGCTCGTTCTTCCGCACCATCGGGCCGGACAAGCTCAACCAGCTGCGCCACGTCCGCTTCCTCAAGGACATGGCCGGCATCGAGGCGCATATGGAGAAGCAGCGTGCGCTCATCGCGCCGAAGTTTCAGGCCGTTCTCGACGCGCTGGAGTCCCGACTCGGCGGAACCGGCGCAGCCACCTGGACGAAGCCCGAAGGCGGCTACTTCATCACCGTCGACACGGTGGACGGCGCGGCGCAGCGGACCGTTGCCCTCGCCAAGGAAGCCGGCATCGCCCTGACGCCCGCCGGTGCGATCTCGCCCTATGGACGCGACCCGCATGACCGCACCCTGCGCCTCGCCCCGACCTTCCCCTCACTCTCGGACGTGAAGGCGGCGGCGGAGGGGATCGCGCTCTGCATCCTCCTCGCCGGACTGGAGACACAGCAGGCGGCCTGACCAAGCCGGCCGCTATTCGCTCCCCTCGGCGCAGGGCGATCGCATATGACACCACACCGTCATTCCGGGTCGCCACAGGCGAGCCCGGAATCCAGAGCCGCTGACAGTGTAAAGTCCTGCACCACTTGTGTTTCTGGATCCCGGGCTCCGCTGCGCGGACCCGGGATGACGGGGTGGTACCAGCGGGTTTCTGATAAGCAAATCGGCATATGCGATAGCCCTGCCTCGGCGAGAGGGGGGGGCGATGGCGGCCGACGATGAGGCACAGGATATGGACGGATCCCTACCGCTCTCTTTACCCGTGATGGGGACGGAGGGCGGGCCCGGCATCGCTCGATAAGCGACCGGCGCGTGATCGGCTGGCCGGCATGTGAGCGTGAAGCGCGATAGGCGAGACCAAGTACGGCGTCGCCCCCGGGGGCGACGGTGATGCGGCCGAACCTAGTCGTTCAGCGGAATCCGCCGACGCGACGATCCCGCTTACGCTCGGCGGCCGGTTGATACGCGATCTGAGCGTGGTGAGTGCAATAGGGCAGGCCGGTGATCGAGCGGTCGCCGCAATAGTGGAAATCCGGCGAGGTCGGATCGCCCAGCGGCCAGCGGCACATGGATTCGCGTAGATCCATGATCGTCACGCGCTTGGACACGGCCAGCGGCGTGGCCTGAGGCATGACCAAGGCGGTTGTCTCGGGAAATGCCAGGCTCGGCGTCGCGACGGGATCGGCCACGGGGGCGAATTCCACGACCGTGTCGGCCTCGGTCTCGGGTGCCCGTGCCGCGGGCTTCTTCCGGCCATTGCCCGGCGAATCCGCTGCCTTCACGCGGCCCGAAAGGCCGAGCCTGTGGACTTTGCCGATGACCGCATTGCGGGTGACGCCGCCGAGCTGGGCCGCGATCTGGCTCGCGCTCAGGCCCTCGTCCCAGAGACGCCGCAGTAGCTCGACACGCTCGTCCGTCCAGCCAGCACCGGTATCCGTCATCGCCCCCTCCGACATCCGCTCGATTCCCCCGACCGGCACCGAACGAACCCTGCGAAAACCCGCATGGCCTGTCCGTCCAATACCATACAGATGGTGGTCGCCCAGGGCACCCTTACGACGACGATCGGAACCGTACAGGACGCTTCGATGCCGATGCAAGGGTGCCCGAAAGCCGGGACGGACTTTCCACCGGCAAACCGTCGGGGGCGTCTCGGCTGTATTCTGAATGGGCGGCGGCGATGCGGCTCCACCATGAGTGCGACGGTATAATCCTCCTCCGCATCCGACCGCATCGCCCGCCGGCCCAGCTTTTCCTTGACCTGACGCGGGATCGGGCGAGAAGCGCGTGTTTCACCAAGAGCCGAGAAGTGAAGGAGAGGTCATGGTCGCGCCCGATCCGACCGAGGGACGCCGCTCCGGCGAGGTGCCGCCACGCCTCGAAACACGCGGCCTGCGTGTCGATTTCGGTCGCAAGCTCGCCCTCGACGACGTCTCCCTCGCCGTTCGCGCGGGCGAGATCATCGCCCTTCTGGGTGATTCCGGCTGCGGCAAGAGCACCCTGCTACGTGCGGTGGCGGGGCTCGAACAGCCAAGCGGCGGTCTCGTCCTTCTCGATGGGCAGATCATGGGCCCGAGGGTGCCGCCGGAGGAGCGGGGCGTCGGATTGATGTTCCAGGACTACGCCCTGTTCCCCCACCTCACCGTCATGCAGAACGTTCGCTTCGGCCTTCACCGGCTGCGCGCCGATGAGGCCGATGCCGTGGCGAGGGCGCGGCTGGAACAGGTCGGCCTCGCCGACCGGGCCGCGAGTTATCCCGGCGACCTGTCCGGCGGCGAGAGCCAGCGCGTGGCGCTCGCCCGCGCCTTGGCGCCGGGGCCACGCGTGCTGCTCCTCGACGAGCCCTTCTCCAATCTCGACCGGCGCAACCGCGACCGGGTCCGGGCCGACACGATCTCGGTGCTGCGCGCCACGGGCGCGACGGCGCTCCTGGTGACGCACGACCCGGAGGAGGCCTTGCTGGTGAGTGACCGTATCGTCCTGATGCGGAGCGGACGCATCGTCCAGATCGACACCGGTGCGGATCTCTACCGGCGTCCCGTCTCGCATTTCGCCGCGAGCTTCTTCGGTGATCTCATCGCTTTCCCCACGCGCTGCATCGACGGCGCGGCAACGACGCCGCTCGGCAAGTTTCCGGCGCCGGGAATCGCCAGCGGCGCAAGGGTGGCCGCCTGCGTCAGGCCCGAGGCGATTCTGCTATCCGGCGCGGAAACCGGTCATCCGGCGCGGGTCATCCACCGGCGCTTCCTCGGACCCGTCGCGGAATTGACCCTGGCGGCGGAGGGGTTCTCCGACACGTTCCGCCTCACCGTCGCGGAAGAGACATCGGCGGGGGAGGGCGATTGCGTCGGCCTGAGGCTCGCTAACGGCGCAGGGTTGGTTTTTCCGCTCGAGACGGATTAATTCCGCGCGGTTGCTCGTGCTTGGCAATATCCAGAAGTATAGTTTTTAACGATAATAAACTGAAGACATAAGTCTTGCTTTTCTCGTGAAGATGCGGCCCAGAACCGTTCGCCACGGGAAGAGGAATGGACGTCATGGTCGGTTGGGTCTCGAAATGTCTGGTCGGCGGCGCGACGGCTTTCGCCTGGATCTCCGGAGCGACGGCCGCCGAGGTCAACATCTACACCACGCGCGAGCCCGGCCTGATCAAGCCCTTGCTCGATGCCTACACGGCCAAGAGCGGCGTCACCGTCAACACCGTTTTCGTCGAGAAGGGCCTCGCCGAGCGCGTGGCCTCCGAGGGCGAGCGGTCTAAGGCAGACGTGCTCATGACCGTCGATATCGGCAATCTCATCGAACTCGTGGATCGCGGCTTGGCGCAGCCGGTCCGTACGGAGACCCTGGAAGCCGCCGTCCCGGCCCCCCTGCGCGATGCCGGTGGTCTCTGGTACGCCCTCTCCATGCGCGCCCGTGTCGCCTATGCCGACAAGGACCTCGCGGAGAAGGCCCTGACCTACGAGGATCTCGCCGACCCGAAATGGAAGGGCAAGCTCTGCCTGCGCGCGGGCCAGCACCCTTACAACACGGCGCTCATCGCCCATTACATCGTCAAGCACGGGCCGGATAAGGCGAAGGAATGGCTGACCGGTGTGAAGGCCAACCTCGCGCGCAAGCCGGCCGGCGGCGACCGTGACGTAGCCCGCGATATCCTGGCCGGAACCTGCACCGTCGGTCTCGGCAACTCGTACTATGTCGGGCTGATGCGCTCGGGCAAGGGTGGCCCGGACCAGCAGAAATGGGGCGACGGGATCAAGGTCGTACTGCCGGTCTTCACGAGCGGTGGCACCCATGTGAACGTCTCCGGCGCCGTCGTCGCGAAAGGCGCGCCGAACCGCGACGAAGCGGTCAAGCTTCTCGAATACCTCGTCTCGGACGAAGGCCAGGGCCTCTATGCGAAGGCCAATTTCGAGTATCCGGTGAAGGTGGGCGCGCCGATCGACCCCCAGCTCACCGCGCTGGGCCCGCTGACCATCGATACCGTGCCCCTGGCCGAGATCGCCCGTAACCGGAAGGCCGCGAGCCTGCTGGTGGATACGGTCGGCTTCGACAACTGAAGCCCAGGCCGATGCGGGTGGCTGCCGAACTGGCCGGATCGGAGGCCGCGCTCGGCACGGACGTCGTTCCGCGCCCGGCGTCGCGCCTGCGCGCCGGGCCTCTCGCCTGGGCGGCGGGAGCGCTGGCGCTCGCCGTCCTGATCCTGAGCCCGGTCGTATCCCTGTCGCTGACGGCGGCGGGGGGATCGAGCGAGGTCTGGCCGCATCTCCTGGCGCATGTCCTGCCGCAGGCGACGCTCACCACTGCGTTGCTCCTCGGCGGCGTCGGCCTCCTCGTCGTCATGCTTGGGGTCGGCTCCGCCTGGCTCGTCTCGGCCTACGAGTTCCGGGGCCGACGCCTCCTGGAAATCGGGTTGCTGCTGCCCTTGGCGGTGCCGACCTACATCGTCGCCTTCGCCTATCTCGACCTGCTTCATCCGATAGGCCCGGTCCAGACCGCGCTACGCGATGCTCTCGGCGTCGCGCGGCCGAAGGATCTGCTGCTGCCCGAGATCAGGTCCCTGCCGGGCTGCATCCTGCTTCTCGGCTTCGTGCTCTATCCATACGTCTACCTGCCGACGCGGGCGCTGTTCCTGATGCAGGCAGGCACGCTCATCGAGGCGGCGCGCATTCTCGGACGGTCGCCGATGGCGGTCTTCTTCCACGTCGCCTTGCCGCTGGCGCGCCCCGCCATCGCCCTCGGCACCAGCCTCGCCCTGATGGAGACACTCAACGATATCGGCGCCGCCGAATTTCTCGGCGTAAGGACGCTCACGGTTCAGGTCTACGCCACCTGGATCAACCGCTCCGATCTGCCCGGCGCCGCGCAGATCGCCCTGGTCATGCTGGCGATGGTGCTCCTGCTGCTGGCGGCCGAACGCTGGGGCCGGCGCGGGCGCGGCTATTCCGGCACGGCACAGCGCCAGCGCGGCATGGCCCGCCATCGCCTGTCCGGCGCGTCGGTCCTGGCCGCCTTGTGTCTCGGCACTCTTCCCATTGCCATCGGTTTCCTGATTCCGGCGGCCTATCTCGTCCATTCCGCCATCGCCCGCGTGACCCGGCTGGGATTTCCCCGGGGAGTCATCGCCGAGGCGGGAAACACCCTGCTCTATGCCGGCCTCGCCACCCTGCTGGCGGCGATATGCGGCTTCCTCGTCGCCGCCGGCCCGCGCCTCGTCGCGCGACGTTTCGGGCAGGGGCTGATCCGCATCGCCGCCCTCGGCTACGCGCTTCCCGGCGCGATCCTGGCGATCGGGCTCCTCGGCCCGCTGGCTCTCGCCGATGCTTCCCTGTCCCGTGTCACGACGGCGCTCTTCGGCGTCGCCCCGGCCATCATCGGAGTCGGAGCGGGTGGCGCCCTCGTCGTCGCCTATCTGGTGCGCTTCCTTGCGGTCGGTGTCGGCGCCTGCGAGGCCGGCCTGTCGAAAGTGCCGGCCTCCCTCGGGGAAGCCGGGCGCATGCTCGGCCGGGGGGCTGTCGGCACGCTGATGCGCGTCCACCTGCCGATGACGTGGCCGGCTTTGCTGAGCGGCGCGCTCCTCGTTTTCGTCGACTGCGTCAAGGAACTGCCCGCAACCCTGCTCCTGCGCCCCCTCAACGTCGAGACCCTCGCGACCCATCTCTATGGGGAGGCGGTGCGCGGCACCTACGAGGACGGCGCGGTGGCGGCCCTCCTCATCGTCGTCGTCGGCCTGATCCCGGTGGCTTTGCTCCTCCGCTTCGGCTCGCCGGAGCGGACCCCGAGGGGCGGTTGAGGTTCGGGATCGAGGCCGTTCGCCGGGCTTCCGAACCTTATCGTATGCCGGCTCGGCATGGTCGCTGCCGACCAACGCGACAGAGGCCCTTGACGGGCGCGTGGGCCTCGCCCTAGAAGGCCCTCGGTCCGGGTGCGTAGCTCAGCGGGAGAGCATTCGCTTCACACGCGAAGGGTCACAGGTTCGATCCCTGTCGCGCCCACCATTCCCCTCAAGCCGCAGCGATAGCCGGCACGAGGGTCTCGACCGCATCCACCAAGTCATCGAAATGCTGGATCACCCGCGTGGGGCCGAGTTGCTCCACCGGCAGGTCGGTATAGCCGAACGGCACCGCGATCACCGGAATGCCGGCGGCCTTCGCGGCATCGATATCGGCGCGGGAATCACCCACCATCACCGCGCGCGAGACGTCGCCCTTCGCCTGCTCCACCGTGAGGGTGATATGGGCCGGATTGGGCTTGTAGACCGGGAACGTGTCGCGGCCGCAGATGGCGGCGAAGCGGCCGGCAACACCGAGCTCCTCAAGCAGTTGCTTGGCATGGGCCTCGACCTTGTTGGTGCAGACCGCCAGCAGGAAGCCGCGGGCGCTCAGCATCTCGAGCGCCGTCTCGACGCCGGGGAACAGGTAGGAATGCTCGCTGAGATGGCGGCCGTAATGGTCGAGGAAATCGACGAAGAGGGTCTGCAGCCTTGTGTCGTCGAGCGTTTCCCCCGCCGCCTCGAAGCCACGCTGGATCAGCGCCTTCGCGCCGGCGCCGATCATGTCGCGGGCTTGATCCAGGGGCAGTGTCGGCAGGCCTTCGCGGGTGAGGATCGCGTTGAGGGTGCCGACGAGGTCGCCCGCGGTCTCGGCAAGGGTTCCGTCGAGGTCGAACACGACGATGGGCGGCAGGCTTGGCATGGTGGCTCGCTGGGTTCTGTGGGTCGGTAAAGGGCGCGATGGTGAAGAACCGGTTTGCGCGGCGGTCCCCGCCCGATAAAGCGGCATGGCCCATTGGGAAAAGCCGGTTAGGGGACAAGGACTTACGCGATCGACCCGGATCCGGTATCCGATTCCACCCTCTAGAATCGTGACGTGGTGCGATCAAGGCATTCGCGAGCGGGTCACGGTTGCGCCGCAAGGCCGATATAGGGGAGCGGCCGTGAGATTCCCTTGTCTTCATCCGGACACGAAGGCGACCATGCGTTCGACCCTGCCGACCGATCCCGCGTTCACACTCATGGTTCCGGCCGCTTCCGCCCGTTCGCGGGGGCGGCGCTGGAGCAATTTTGGATGCCGGGTAGCGATCACCCTCAGCGTTCTCGCCGGCACTGTCGGCGCCGCGTCCGCCGCTTCCTTCGAGTTCGTGCCCGCGCCGCAGATCGACCTCAACAGGGTCTATCGCGTGGACAAGGTCACCGGCGAGGTCACGTCCTGCCAGTACGGTCTGCGCGAGGGTGCGGTGGGCAGCGTCGGCCTCACCGTGTGCTACGGCTCCGGGGAGGGCGCCAGCGCCCAGGCCCCGTCCGAATATGGCCTCGTCGCCTCCCGCCACACCCGGGAGGCCGGGGTGTTCCGCGTCAACTACCGCACGGGTGAGATGAGCATCTGCTACGTCCAGCTCCAGAAGGAAGCGGTGGTGTGCACGGCCCAGGCGAACCCGGCCACCAGCGGTCCCGAAGAGGCCGTGGCCACGGGCCAGGCGCCCGGCCGAGCGGGGCCGAGTGCCACGCCGCCCCAGAACACCCGGCCCTGACGACAATCGCTGCGTGTTCTCGGCAAGTGCCGCGTTCGGCAAGTGCTCCGTTGGACGCCGTTGCCAGCCGTGCTAGGGCCTCGGGACTTTCAGCGGCCCAGCCCGTAGCCCGAGTGCCCATCCATGCATCTGGTCCCCGCCCTCCCGACGAACCGGTCTCCCTCGTGAGCGGACCCGATCTGCGTCGTGCCGCCGCCGCCCGCGCCCTCGACCTCGTCGAAGATGGGATGCGACTCGGCATCGGTACCGGCAGCACCGCCAACGTGTTCGTGGAGCTTCTCGGCGCCAGGGTGCGCGAGGGACTCAAGGTGACGGGTGTGCCCACCTCGGAGGCGACGCGAATCGCCGCCGAGCGCGTCGGCATTCCCCTGACCACCCTCGAAGACCTGCCCGAACTCGACCTCACCATCGATGGCGCTGATGAGATCGATGCCGCGATGCGTCTGGTGAAGGGCGGCGGCGGCGCACTCCTGCGCGAAAAGATCGTGGCTTTCGCGAGCCGCCGTATGGTGGTGATCGCCGACGCGGCGAAATCCGTGACCACCCTCGGCGCGTTTCCGCTGCCGGTGGAGGTCAATTCGTTCGGCCTTGGCGCTACCCGCATCGCCGTGGGAAAGGCCATCGAGAGTGCTGGCTGCGCGGGCGATCTCGTGCTGCGCTCCGGACCCGGCGGCTCGCCCTTCGTGACAGATGGCGGCCACCTCATCCTCGATGCCCATCTGAAGGTCATCGCCGATCCCGAACGCCTGTCCGCCGCGCTCTGGGCGGTGCCCGGCGTGGTCGAGCACGGTCTGTTCATCGGGCTCGCCACGGGCGCAATCCTGGCGGAGGCCCGTGACGGGCAGGCGCATGTCACCTGTCTCGGCGCGGTCTGACGCGCTTCCCCATCCGCTTGATTTCTCGACACGTCTTTCCGGAGCGCTCGCATGTCCCGCCGCCCCCTCTTTTTTGTCCTGACCGCCTCGGTCCTCGCCGGAATCCTCTCCGTCTCGGCTCCGACCGCCGGCCTGGCTCAGGCGCAGAAGCCTGCCGCGCCGGCCAAGCCCGGGGCCAAGCCCGCCGCACCTGCGCCCGCTACGCCCGCGGCCCAGCAGCCGACCTACACGCCGAACCATCTGGCCCTGGCCCGCGAAGTCACCCTCAGCTCCGGCATCGCCCGGTCGTTCGACTCGATTCTTCCGGCCTTTGGCCAGCAGATCAAACAGGCGGCCATCACCCGCCCGGACCTGACCAAGGATCTCGATGAGGTTCTCACCTCCCTGGCGCCCGAGATGGAACTGCAAAAGCAGATGATGATCGAGACGGCGGCCAAGATCTACGCGAGCCGCCTGTCCGAGGCGGAGCTCACCGAGATCGTCGCCTTCTTCCATTCGGCGGCGGGCAAGCGCTACGTCGAGACCCAGCCGCAGGTGCTCGACGAGATCGTCCAGGCCATGCAGAACTGGACCCAGGGTGTGTCCGAATACATGATGGTCCGTGTGCGTGCCGAGATGGGCAAGCGCGGCCACGAACTCCAGTAACCGTCCGGTCCGCCCGTCTCCAATGATCTCTTTCCCGCCCCGATCGGAGACGGTCGCGCGCCTGCGCGCCACCGGTGCCATCACACTCGCCATCCTTCCGGTGGCCATGGCGCTGGCCAATCGGTCGAGCCCGACCGTCGTCGGCCTCTCCGCCTCGTTCTTCCTCATCGCCGGGCTGATCGAGGATGCGCGCGGTACGGTGCGGTTCGTGGCGAGGCCGCTCGCCACGCCGATCGGTCTCGCAGTCCTCGGCTTCGTCGTCTGGTCGCTGGCGAGCATCTCCTGGAGCCCGGTGGAGGATCTGTCCTGGCGCAACATGCAGGAATTCCTGCCGACCATCGTGGGGGCCTATCTCCTCGCGCGCCTCGCGCCCGGAAACATGCCGGCCTTCACGCCCCGGCTCGCCGCCTGGTCCATCGCGATCGCCGGGCTCTACATCGTCGTGGCCCTGGCCACCCACCTTCCCCTTCATCGGGCGATGGGCTCACGGGTGGCGCTGTTCGTCTTCAATCGCCCAGCCCTGACGATCGCGCCCGTAATGGGGCCCCTGGCTTATCTTCTCTACCGGCGCGGGCATGGGATCGCGGCGCTTTTGGTAATCGTGATCGGTACCGGGGCCATCCTGCGATCGATTAGCGGCGCCGCCGCCATGGGTCTCGCAGCCGGTGCCATCACGGCCCTCATCGCCGTCCTGACCCCTCGCCGGGTCGGGCTCGCCATCGTGGGCGCTGCCCTGGCTCTCGCCCTCATCCTCTCGCCGGTCGAGGGGGATATTCTTCAGAAAGTCATGCCCGATGCCATCCACGAGCGTCTGGTCCAGAGCAGTTCGCGCGCACGGGTCGCCATCGCTCGCAGCTTCGGCGCGGCCGTAGCCCTCGATCCCTGGCAAGGCGCCGGGTTCGGGACCTCGGCGCGATTCATCGAGACGCCCGTCGCCGCACGGATCGAGCCCGGCCTGCGCCCGATGCTGGCGGTGGGCCACCCACACAACATCTTCCTGCAGATCTGGGCTGAGCTCGGTATCGTCGGCGCGACCCTGGCCGGGGCGATCCTGATGATGATGGTGGCGCTCATCGGACGCCTGCCGCGCGGGGAAAGCGTCATCGCCCTCGGCCTCGTGGGGTCGTGCACGGCCGTCGCCTTCGTGGAGCACGGGGCCTGGCAGGGCTGGTGGATCGCGGCTGTCGGTGCCGCCGTCGCCTGGACGCGCGAGGCTGGCAAGGAGCCGACATGAAACCCGGCCCGTCCTGGCCGCTTCAGGCGGCCTCGGCCTCGACGCGGTTACGGCCGGAGGATTTGGCGCGGTAGAGCGCGAGGTCCGCCCGCTTCAGCATATCGGCCGGTCCCGAATCATCGGCATGGCGGCACGCTACCCCGATGGAGACGGTGACGTGGATGTCCCGCGTTTCCCGCTGGATCAGGAACGGCACCGCTTCGATGCGTTCGCGGATGCGCTCGGCGATGTGATGGGCGGCGTCCGGCTCCGCATCGGGCAGAATGATGACCACCTCTTCGCCGCCATAGCGGGCGACGATATCGATCTCGCGGGTATGCAGGCGGATGCGGTTGGCAAAGGAGCGGAGCACCTCGTCACCGGCATCGTGACCGTAGGTGTCGTTGATCGTTTTGAACCGGTCGATATCGAGCATCAGCATCGAGACGGCGCGGTGACGCGGGGCGGCATCGGCGAACAGCACCGCGAGATGGCTGTCGAGGTAGCGCCGGTTGTGGAGCCCGGTGAGGCCATCCGTGACGGCCATCTCCATGGATGCCTGCACGGCGCCGCGCAGGGTTTCCGAAAAGCGGCTGCGACGCAGCTGTGTGCGCACGCGGGCGACGAGCTCGTTCCGGTCGACCGGGCGCAGCAGATAGTCGTGCACGCCGAATTCGAGGCCGCGGATGACCCGCGCCCTCTCGTTCTCCTCGGCGATCATCATCACCGGCATGTTGCGGATGCGGTCGAGGGACAGGATCTGGCTGCAGAGGCGCAGGCCGTCGAACCCCTGAAGGTCGAGGCTCACGAGAGCCAGCTCGAAATCCCCTTCGATGGCCAGGACCAGGGCCTCGTGCGGATCGGCGACCACGGTGACCCGATGGTGCTGGCTGAGGGCCGCCGATAGCCGCTCGGCCGAGCTCGCCCGATCCTCGACCAGCAGGATCGAGGCATTCTGGCCGTCCTCGGCGGTGGCGAGGGCGAGGGGATCGCCCATGCCGAATTCCCGGGAGGCGAGCGCTCTCTGGCGCAGCTCGTCGGTGACCGCCTTCAGGCGGACGAGGTTGCGTACCCGCGCGAACAGGGCGGTGTCGTCGATGGGCTTCGTCAGGAAGTCGTCTGCCCCCGCATCGAGGCCGCGCAACCTGTCCGCCGGCTGGTCGAGGGCCGTCACCATCACGACCGGAAGGTGGGCGGTGGTCGGACTGCTCTTGAGGCGGCGGCAGACTTCGAACCCGTCCATGCCCGGCATCATCACGTCGAGCAGGACGAGATCGCACAGGCCCTTCTCACAGATCGAGATCGCATCCGGCCCGTTCATGGCCGCCAGAACGTCGAAATACTCGAGCGACAGCTTGGTCTCGAGCAGCTTCACATTCGGAAAGAGATCATCGACGATCAGGATGCGGGCCGACATCGTTCCTCGCTCAAGTTAACGGGCTCGACGGGGCGACCCTGTCGACGGTGTGCTCCTCAACGGGCTCCGTCGCCGAGGTAGAGGCGGACGGTGGCAAGAAACTTGGCGACCGAGATCGGCTTCGACAGATAGGCTTCGCAGCCCCCCTCGCGGATGCGCTCCTCATCGCCCTTCATGGCGAAGGCCGTGATGGCGATGACGGGGATATGCTTGAGGTCGTCGTCTTCCTTCAGCCACTTCGTGACTTCGAGGCCGGAAACCTCGGGAAGCTGGATGTCCATCAGAATCAGGTCGGGACGGTGGGCGCGGGCGAGTTCGATGGCCTCGATCCCGTTGGCCGTCTTGAGAGTCGCGTAGCCATGCCCTTCCAACAGATCGTTGAAGAGCTTCATGTTCAGCTCGTTGTCCTCGACGATGAGCACTGTTTTCGGCATGGCTCATTGTTCCCGGCAGGCTGGCGGCGCATTTTGGAAGGACCGGCGTCCCGCTCGATGAGAACCTAAGGGATACATGTTGACGAAACGCAAATCCGACCGCCCCGATCAATCCGCGGAGCAGGTCGCCATCTCGGTGCTCGGATGGATCGCGGAGGACGGCGACAGGCTCTTGCCGTTCATGGCCTCCTCCGGCCTGACACCAGATACGTTGCGGGAGAGTGCTGCCGATCCCGCCTTTCTCTCGGCGGTCCTCGACCATGTCATGGGCGACGAAGCCGTGCTGATCGCCTGTGCCACGGCGCTCGATATGAAACCGGAGCGCATTGCCGACGCGTGGCGCCGTCTCGGCCCCCCCGATCCCGATGCCGATTTCGGCTGACGCCCCGGTCCGGCGGCCGGCAACGTAAGGCTGCGCGCCGCTACTCCCGTATGGGGGCGACAAGACACGAGTGGTCTCGAGCCTAGGCCCGCCCGCCTCGACGAGGCGGCGGGGCGACTGGCGTCATGGCTTGCACTCGGCCTCGGTCTTGGCCTCGGCCTTGTGCAGGTCGAGACGGCTCAGGTCGCCCGCGATGGTGAAATCACCGTAGTTGAGGCTCAGTCCGCCGCTCACACCATTCTCGTAGAGGAGAAAGGAGAGGACGTAGACCGGGGTGCGCTCGCCCTGTCCGGCGGTGAAGTAGCTGAGGGTCACAGGCCAGCGCCGCATCCCCGCCATCTCGCCCTCCCGCAGGGGCTTGTCGCGGTCGGCCGTGCCATTCTTCGCGGGCTCGTCCGTGGTGACCGGCTTGCCGATCACCGCGAGCGTGTCGAAGATCTTGCGCCCGTCGTCCGACCCGTCGAACACCTTGGCCGACATCGTCGTCTCGCCGGCCTGTGCCGCTTCGATCATGCGGCGCATGTGGAAGGTCGGAAACAATACGGGGCCGGTCTCGGTGTATTGGTCGCGCTTGGGCTCCTTGAGCTTGACCTTCAGCGCCTCGGCGCCGCTCTCGGCTGTCCCATCCACCGCCGTGGATGCGCTGCCGTTGAGCACCGTGTTGGTCTTGAAGCGGAAATGATGTCCGTCGCCGCCCTCGAAGGTGGTGTTGCGCAGGTCGGAAAGGCGCTTGCCGGTCTCGCCGCTGTCGAGTTCCGTCACCTGCCGGGTCTGCATCGTGTAGCCCTTGCAGGCATCGCCTCTGAAATCGAGGACGATGCGACCCCGCGCACTCTCCACCGCCCGCGCGCCCCGGCTCTCGGCCAGCGACAGGTCGTAGACCGCGCGGTGGCCGGCCAGTCGCATCGGCGCGGCCTCGGCGATGGCCGTGAAGGCGGCAAATGCGCCGAACGCGATGGCGAGGGTGGAACTTGGCAACCGCATGAGGTCTCCCGATGGACGCGCCGGTCGAAGGGAACGGCGTGCCGATGCGTCGACACAGATAGGGGGTCGATGCCGGAGCGGCAACGGCGGCGTATTCTGGTGCGGTGGGGCGGGCCTCGAAGGCGGCCGGGCATCGGCCTCATCCACCGAGAAGCGCGACACGTGATTCCTCGCCGGTTCGGTTCTCGCGGAAGCGTCCATGCCGAATAAAGCGCAGGGCGGCCGCGATCGCAGCCCGGTTCAGAATCATCAGGTCATGGGTGGAATGGATCGTCAGATGGTCGGTCATGCCGGCCACGCGGGTTCGCGCCACGCTGACACGGCCGTCATTGGGGCGAGGCAGGATCAGGAAGGATTCGATCAGCCAGATCGAGCGGTCCGCCGCGATGATCCCGAGGGGAAAATCGACCTCGCCGAGGAGCGCGACGAGATCCCGGTCGCGAAAGGTGGTGAGCTGCACCCCCGCCGGGCCGAAGAACAGGCGGTAGGGTAGCATCCGGTGGAGGAAATCGGCGACTTCGCTGCCGCCATTCGGCGTTCCCAGCATCACCACGCGGCCGAGATTGGCCGGGCGATGCCGGTTGATGAGCCCGCGCGCGACGAGGCCGCCCATGGAATGGGTCACGAAATGCACCCGCGCGACCCCGGCGGCGAAACCCGCCACCTGTGGCGCCACCTCGGCGACGATGCTGGCGAGGTCTGCCTTCCGCCCCGGATAATTCAGGTTGAGGGTGAGGAATCCCTCGGCCCTGAAGGCGCGCTCCATCCGCCCGAGGGAGGCCGAGCGGCGCGCGATGCCGTGAAGCAGCACGACGCCTTCCCGGGCGCGGGCTTCCCCTGGCCGATCGTCCGGGCCAAGGAAGGTGAGCGGCAAAGCCGTCATCGGGTGTCTCCCCGCAGCGCATCGCCCGATCATCGGGCTGCCGAAGGGGTAGAGCCCGCCACGGCCATGACGCAAGCGAGGAAACGTCCGATGCCGGCCACACTCGCGTGAGCGCCAGCGCCAAGGATCGCCGAAGCCTGTTCGGCCATCTCGCGCTGTTCACGGCGCTTTATGGCGGGTACGGCGCGCTGTCGCCGTTCCTGCCGCTGTTCCTCGAACAGCGCGGATTGTCGGCGCAGGAGATCGCCTGGCTCCTGGCGATGGCGATGCTGGTGCGGATGGCTGCCGGGCCGCTGGCCGGACGGATCGCCGACCGATGGGGGATCGTCGGCCCGGTCTTCACTCTTGCCGCCGCCCTGACGGGGGTGGCGGCCTCGGCCCATCTGGCGGTTGCTGGTTTCGCCGGTCTCTTCGTCGTCGCTCTCGCCTATGCGGTCTTCACCGCGCCCCTGGCCCCGTTCGCCGATGCCCTCGCCCTCTCGGCCTCGGAAGGTAGGCGACGCTTCGACTATGGCTGGGTGAGGGGGGCCGGTTCGGCCGCCTTCATCCTGGCCACCAGCCTCGCCGGCATGGTGGTGGTGACCGTCGGAATCAGAGGCGCGATCCTCCTCGGGGCGGGGCTCTTCATCGCCGCCGGCTTCGCAGCCTGGACGCTGCCGACCCAGCCGATCGCTGAGCCCGCGAGACCGGCCGCAGGGCGAGGCCTGATGATCGTCCTGGCGAACCGGCGGTTCGGGCTCGTCGTCCTCGCCGCTTCCCTGATCCTCGGCGCCCATGCCTTGCACGACGCTTTCGCGATGATCCTGTGGAGCCGCCATGGCATCACGCCGGATGTCGCCGGGTTGCTCTGGGCGGAGGCGGTGGCGTCGGAAATCGTGGTCTTCCTCGTCGCCGGCCCATGGATCCTGGCGCGGCTAGAACCGGGCCGGGCGATCGGGCTCGCCGCCCTCGTCGGGGCGCTGCGATGGGGGATCAGCGCCGAGACCGTGTCGCTGACCGTGCTCATGGCGATCCAGTGCCTGCACGGGCTCACCTTCGCGCTCCTGCATCTCGCCTGCCTGAAGGAGATCGGTCGCTGCGTGCCGCAGAACCTCACCGTCACGGCCCTGACCCTCTATGGTCCTCTCGGCCTCGGCCTGTCCTCTGCCTTGTTCACGCTTGCGTCCGGTCCGCTCTTCGCCGCTTACGGGGCGTCGGGGTTGTGGGTCATGAGCGGGGTCAGTCTCGCGGCCCTTCCGGTGGCGGTTCTTCTAGCGCGCGGCGAGCGGTCGCGATCGGGCGAGAGAGTACATAGATAGAACATGGTTCCCATGCAGAAGAGCCCATGCCCAGCGTCGCCGATATCCTAATCCCGCTCGCGCTCGACAACGCCTATAGCTACGCCGTGCCCGCAGGGCTGGTCCTTTCGCCGGGCGATGTCGTGCAGGTGCCGCTCGGGCCGCGTGAGACGGTGGGTGTGGTCTGGCAGGTGGCGGAGAGCCCCGGCGGCTCGAACCTGCGGCAGGTGACGGGGCGGGTCGAGGCGCCGGCCCTGTCCGACCCGTTGCGCGAGCTCGTCGATTGGCTCGCCCGCTACACCCTGGCGCCGAAGGGCTCGGCTCTGGCCATGGCCCTGCGCCTGCCCGATGAGGCGGCGCGCGGCGAGACCTCGCGGATCGGCGTGCGCGGTTCGGGCAAGCCGCCCGCCCGGCCGACCGCGGCGCGGATGAAGGTGCTGGCAGTCACCGCCGATGGGGCGATGCGCGGCAAGAGCGCGCTCGCCAAGGAGGCGGGCGTCTCGCTCAGCGTGGTCGACGGCCTCATCGACGATGGCGCCCTCGAAGCCCTGGCTCTGGCACCGGAGCCGGTGGCGCTCCCGCCCGATCCGGACCACGAGCGCGTCCCCCTGTCGGAGGCGCAAGACCAAGCGGCCCGTGACCTCATCGGCCTGGCCTTTCCCGCGCCGGAGGATGCGAAAGCGCCGACGATCCTCCTCGAAGGCGTCACCGGCTCGGGCAAGACCGAGGTCTATTTCGAAGCCGTGGCCGAAGCCGTCCGGCGCGGGCACCAGGCCCTCATCCTGATGCCGGAAATCGCCCTGACGGCGCAGTTCCTCGACCGGTTCGCCGAGCGTTTCGGCGTCCGCCCGGCGACCTGGCATTCCGGCATCGGCTCGAAGCGCCGCGAGCGCCTGCGCGCCGGCGTGGCGGCGGGCGAGGTCTCGGTGGTGGTCGGCGCGCGCTCCGCCCTGTTCCTGCCCTTCACCGATCTTGGCCTCGTCGTCGTCGATGAGGAGCACGAGGCGGCCTACAAGCAGGAAGACGGGGTGCATTACCATGCCCGTGACATGGCGGTGGTACGCGGCCGGCTGGAGAACTGCCCTGTGGTCCTCGCCTCGGCGACGCCCTCAATCGAGACCAAGGTCAATGCCGAGAAAGGGCGCTACGCCCATATCGTCCTGCCCGAACGCTTCGGCGGGCGGCGGCTGCCGGATATCCACGCCATCGACATGCGCCTGGACAAGCCGGAGAAGGGCCGCTTCATCGCCCCGCCCCTGGTCAATGCCGTCCGTGCCACGATCGAGGCCGGCGATCAGGCGCTTCTGTTCCTCAACCGGCGGGGCTATGCGCCGCTCACCCTGTGCCGTGCCTGCGGCCACCGCTACCAGTGCCGCAACTGCTCGACCTGGCTGGTGGAGCACCGCTTCCGCAAGGCCCTGGTCTGCCACCAATGCGGCTATGCCGAGCGCCGGCCCGATGCCTGTACCGAATGCGGCACGTTCGACAACCTCACCCCCTGCGGGCCGGGGGTCGAACGCATCGCCGAGGAGGTGACGGAGCTGTTCCCCGACAAGCGCATCATCGTGCTCTCCTCCGACTTTCCCGGCGGCGCCGAGCGCCTGCGCGCCGAGTTGCATAGCGTGGCGGACGGGGAATGCGACATCGTCATCGGCACGCAATTGGTCGCCAAGGGCCATAACTTCCCGCACCTGACCCTGGTGGGCGTGCTCGATGCCGATATCGGCCTGACCTCGGGCGATCCCCGCGCGGCGGAGCGGACCTTCCAGTTGCTGCAGCAGGTGACGGGCCGTGCCGGGCGCGGCGAGAAGCCGGGGCGTGCCCTGGTCCAGACCTACCAGCCGGACCATCCGGTGATCGCGGCCCTGCTTTCCGGCGACGCGACGCGGTTCTACGAGGAGGAAATCGCCGCTCGGGAAGCGGCGGGACTGCCGCCCTTCGGGCGTCTCGCCGCCCTCATCGTCTCGGCCAATGAGCGCGAGACCGCCGAGGCGCATGGGCAGGCCCTGGCCCGTGCCGCCGATCCGCCCGATGGTGTGATGGTGTTGGGGCCGGCGGAAGCGCCGCTCGCGCTGATCCGGGGGCGCTACCGGTTTCGCCTGCTGGTCAAGACCGAGCGGGCGGTCGATCTCCAGTCGTATCTTCGCGATTGGCTGAAGCGGGGACCGAAGGTTCGCGGCAACGTGAAGGTCGCCATCGACGTAGACCCTCAGAGTTTCCTATAACCCTGGCCTGACGTTCGCTTGGGTAGCGTTCGACCTGAAGACCTAACGCCCTGAAGATCTTCGACCCCACGAGGAGTGCTGCACGTGCTGACCTACACCAAGAACCCGGATTCGACCGTCGCGGAAATCGTCGTGGATGGGCAGATCACCGACCAGGACATGAACACCGTGATCGCCGCCATGCAGGCCGACCTCGACAAGGGCGGCAAGCTCAAGCTTCTGGAGGACGTGCGCGAGTTCAAGGGCATGGAGCCCGCGGCCTTCTTCAAGGACGTCCGCTTCGGTCTCGCCATGATGAAGGGCGTCAGCCACGTCGCGCTCGTCACCGACGCATCCTGGCTGCGGATGATCGCCGATACGTTCGGCAAGGTGTCCCCGGCGCAGATCAAGACCTTCGACCGCGCCCATATCGATGAGGCACGGAGCTGGCTCGCCGCCGCTTAACGCACCCTACTCGGCCTGGGCGGTGCGCGTGGTCTGACGCCGCGCCGTCCAGCGCCCCGAGCAGAGCGGGGAAACCTTCCAGGTGCCGCTGCCCGAACGGGCGTCGAGCCGGCCAGAAGCCGCACCGCTCGCGCCGCCATTCGAGACATTGAGCCCCACCGTTCCGTCGGTGCCGACGCGGCCGGTCATCGTCGCGCGGTCGGCCGACGAGATGAGCCGAACCTGACCGTCCTGCACCGAGACCGAATAGCTGTAGCGGCTGTCGCAGATGCCGCTCTCGGTCACGAGCTCGACGGACCACGCGCCGTTGAAATTGCCGCCCTCGCGGCTGACGGCCGGTTGAAGATGAGCGGATGAGAGTCCGGCTCCGAGCGCCAGCACAGCCACGAGTTTCGACATGTTTCCCCCTGAGTTGAGATAGTTCACAGATTCCCACGGGCAGCCTTTCGGCGCTCTTGAGAGGAATCCTGCGTTCTGTGAGTTGTTGGATTGTATAGATCTAGGATGCTCAGGGCAAATTTATGGCATCGGCCAAGTTAAGCTTCGCCGTTCTCGTATGCAGACGGTGGCGAATGCTCGAGCGAAATGTCGAGCGGGAGCGTGCAAATCGGGCGCGGCGTGACATGGCGTGCAAACTATAGCCAAGTCGGGATCGCTTCGATGTTGGCAATGCTTCGGTGCCGGGCGATGGCACCTCAGATCAACGCTCGTTTCAACGATCGAAATAGGCCTGCAACGCGTCACGGTCCCGAGTGATCGGGAGCGCGAGGAGGGCGAGCACACGGGCCTTGTCCGGCGACAGGTCGTCGGCGAATACGGCGCCCTCCGCCTTCAAGGTGCTCCCGCCGCCGGGGAAGCCGTAGACGGGCAGGGCGCGGCCGTTCTCCAGCTTGGTGGCGATGACGATGCCGACACCCTGGGCGATGGCGCTCCTGATCGCATCGAGGAGCGCGGCATTGACGTTGCCCATGCCGAGGGCGGCCACCACGATCCCTTCCGCGCCGCTCTCCACGGCATGGCGGATCTGGCTGCCATCGGCACCGGCATACATCGACACGATGGCGATTCTGGCGAGCCGTTCGGGCAGCGGCAGGGTCTGCCGTCGCAGGGGCGTCCGGCGGATCACCACGCGATCCTCGTCGATGGTGCCGAGATAGCCGGTCTCGCCGGAATGGAAGGTCTCCACATTGTGGGTGTGGGTCTTCCTCACCTCACGCGCGGCGTTGATCGCGTGGTTGAGGGTCACCGTCACGCCAAGGGATGCGGCGGTGGGCGTGAGGATCTGGCGCACCGCATTGAGCAGGTTGCGGGCCCCGTCACTGTCGGGGTCGGAGGCGTTGCGCTGCGCGCCGATGACGACGACCGGCTTGTCGCTGCGCAGCGTCAGATCGAGGAAATAGGCTGTGGTGTCGAGGGTGTCGGTCCCGTGCAGGACCACGACTCCGGCGATCTCGGGATCGGCGAGCAATCCCTCGACGGTCCGTGTCAGCGAGGGCCACAGGTCCGGGCCCATCTCCGCGCTCGGGATGTTGGAGAACTCCGTCACGGTGATCCGCGCGAGCTTCTCCAGGCCCGGCGCGGCGGCGACGAGGTCGGCTCCGGACAAAGCCGGCACCGGTGCATGGGTCACCGGGTCGGTTTTCATCGCGATGGTGCCGCCTGTGGCGACGATGGCGACGGTGGGGAGAACGACGTCCGTCACCTTTCGCCTCAGTCGTTCAGGGGCCGCGCTTCCTCGGGCAGCATGATCGGGATGCCGTCCCGGATCGGATAGGCGAGCTTGGCCGAACGGCTGATCAGCTCCTGGCGGGCGGAATCGTACTCGAGCGACTGCTTGGTCAGGGGGCAGACCAGGAGTTCGAGGAGCTTGGGGTCGACGCGCGTGGCTTCCACGGCGTTGGGGATCTCGTCTGCCATCGTGTCCTATCCTCGGGTCAACGGAGTCACTGCAGGGTCGGTTCGGACCCCGATCCGCGCACCAACTCCATCTCGGTCACCGCAATCAAGACCTCGGCGCGGGTCTTGAGGTCGGCCGCCTCCAGCATCGCCTGTTTTTCTCGCGAGCCGAACGGGCTCATCATGCAGAGGGCGTTGACGAGGGCTTCGTTCGGCGCCTCGTCGATCCCGGCCCAATCGACCTTGAGGTCGTTGACCTCGACGAAGTCCCGAAGCGCCTTCAGCACGCCCTCGCGGTCCACCGCCTCTTCGCCGGCCCTCGGTTCGAAATCGCTGAGGAAATCGTCGTAGGAGACCTGGCAGCGGCGGTAGCGGGTGGTGGTGGCGAGCTCGCTCTCCACACGAAACCGGCTGATCCCGGTGAGGGAGATCAGGTAGCGCCCATCGCCGGTCTCGGCGAACTGGGTGATCCGGCCGAGGCAGCCGACGCGAAACAGCTTCGGCGTCATCGGCGACGATCCGCTCTCAACGTCGGGCTGGATCATGCCGATGACCCGGTCCGTCCTCAGCGCGTCGTCCACCATGGCGAGGTAGCGCGGTTCGAAGATGTTCAGCGGCATCTGTCCGCGAGGCAGCAGCAAAGCGCCGGGCAGAGGAAAGACAGGGATGACGCCGGGGCAATCGCCCGGTCCTTTATAGCCCGAATGGGTGCTCATCGCCTGTCTCCGCCCTGGCGTTTCTGCGTCACGCGAAGACCAGCGTCGAAAGTCGTCGCCGGCCGCGGATCGAGGCCTTGTCCATCAAGCCCCAGGCCTCGAAGAAGGTCAGCAGCTGCTTGCGCGCCGCGCCGTCGTTCCAGGTCTTGTCGCGGCGCTCGATCTCGATCAGTTCGTCCACCGCCTCGTCCCGCTTGCCGAGCCCGTTGAGCCCGAGGGCGAAGTCGAACCGGGCCTGGAAATCGGCCGGGTCGGCGGCGATGCGCTTCTGGAAGACACCGAGATCGCCGAGGGACGCGGCCTGTTCGGCGAGCTCCACCGCCGCGCGGATGCCGGCGAGGGCCGGGTCACCGGTTTTCTCCGGCGGCGCCATGTCGAGGATCTGGCGGGCGTTGGCGATCTCGCCGGCATCGAGCTGGATCTTCGCGAGCGCCGCGAGGGCCACCAGATTTCCCGGCTCCTCACCCAAAACTGCGGCATAGAGCTCGGACGCACCGGCGAAATCGCCTTCGCCGAGCGCGACCTCCGCCTCGGCCATCATCGCCTCCACCGGCGTCGGGCCGGCGGGACCGGCGAGGCGGCCGATGAATTCCTTGATCTCGCTCTCCGGCAGCGCGCCGACGAAACCGTCGACGGGACGCCCCTTGTCGATGGCGATGACGGCGGGGATCGATTGCAGCCCGAGCTGCTGGCTGATCTGGCTCCAGATCGCCGGATTCTCATCAATGTTCACCTTGGCCAGGATGACCCCGCCCTTGGCGGCGGTCACCGCCTTCTCGAGCAGCGGCGTCAGCTGCTTGCACGGGCCGCACCACGTGGCCCAGAAATCCACCAGCACCGGCTGCGTCATCGATGCGGTGATCACCTCCTCGCGGAAGGTCGCGGAGGTGACATCCTTGATGAGGTTCTGGGGGCCGCCGGCGGGGGTCGCCCCGGCGGTGGAAACGTCGTTCAGCATGCCATCCTCAACTCTAGCGGCCCGATCGTCGGCACGAGGCCGGTCTCGCCGATCACATATCACCGAGCCCTAGATGGGCGCGATGTCGCAGCGAGACCAGAGCGCCTTCGCGTCTATCCCGCTTCTCCATGCAAGACCCGGACGGCTCGTCCGCCTCAGGGCTTGGGTGCGGTCGGCGGGGCCTTCGCATCGGTGACGAACCGCGCCTCGTACCGACCCTTGGCGGCATTCGCCTCGCAGGTGATCGCGGTCTTTCCCTCGGATGGCGTGCTGAAGCTGCAGGAGCCGACGGCGACGAGCGGCCCACGGACCACCCCTTCGCTGGTCGTCTCGCTCGGCACGACGAGGTTGATCGGCTGAAGCGCGTCGGTCTCCTCGGTGCGCTCCTGCTGGGCGCCGCTGCCGCTGAAGCTCAGGCCGCGCCCATCCCATGCCGAGAAATCGAAGCTCGCCCGGTTGCGGGACACGGTGTTCATCATCGTGTCCTTGCAGTTCTGGGTGATGTCTAACCCGGCGACGATCAGCTTTTCGCAAGAGCCTTCGAGCTTGATCGCCATCTGGGCCGAAGCAGGAACCGCCATCGCAAGCGCCAGACAGAGACCGGGCAGGCTCGAGCGGGTCGCGGGCCGAAGAAAGGAGGATCGTGTCGTCATCACGCAGATGTATGTCCCCCATTCGATCTGTCGAGGGCCGATCGCGTCGAACCGCGTCATCTCAGGCTCCGAAGCGCGAGGCGCGATCATTGGGCGCGTCGAGATCGAGTTCGGGGCCTTTCGGCACGATGCCGGTCGGGTTGATGGTCGGATGGCTCTCGTAATAGTGGCGCTTGATGTGGACGAGATCGACGGTCCCGGCGACGCCCGGCAGGGCGTAGAGGTCGCGCAGGTAGTGCGACAGGTTCGGGTAGTCGGCGATCCGGCGCAGGTTGCACTTGAAGTGGCCGACATAGACCGGGTCGAACCGCACCAGGGTCGTGAACAGGCGGATATCGGCCTCGGTGAGCGCTGAGCCACAGAGGTAGCGCGCCCGGCCCAGGCGCTCGTCGAGGGAATCGAGTTCCGCGAACAGGGCGTCGAAGGCTTCCTCGTAGGCCTCCTGCTTCGTCGCGAAGCCGGCCTTGTACACGCCGTTATTCACCGCGTCGTAGACCCGTGCGTTGATTGCATCGATCTCGCCGCGCAGCGCCTCTGGATAGAGATCGGGTCCAGTCCCGCCGAAGGCGTCGTTCAGCATCCGGATGATTTCGGAGGATTCGTTGGACACGATGGTGCGGCGCTGCTTGTCCCATAGGATCGGCACCGTGACCCGACCGGTGAAGTCGGGCACAGCCGCGAGGTAGACCTCGTAGAGGCGGCTCGCGCCGTTCACCGTATCGGGCGTCGCCCCCGGCGTGTCTCCGAAGACCCAGCCGTCCGGCCCCATCAGCGGATCGACCACCGAAACGGAGATGGCGTCCTCGAGACCTTTCAGTGCGCGGACGATCAGCGTGCGATGGGCCCAAGGGCAGGCGAGCGAGACGTAGAGGTGATAGCGCCCGGCCTCACCCGGAAAGCCGCCTTCGCCAGACGGGCCCGGCTTGCCGTCGGCTGTGACCCAGTTGCGGAACTTCGCGTCGGTTCGCTTGAAGCGCCCGCCGGTCTCCTTGGTGTCATACCACTTGTCCTGCCAGACGCCGTCGACCAGAAGTCCCATGCCCGATCCCTCTCCCGTGCTTGGCTCGATTCAGATGGGCCACGCATCTTCGCTGAGTAGGGCCGGACGGCTGGATTGCGCGCCGTTCCGCTCCATCTGGCGGGAATGAGCGAATCCCCCAGCGGCCCTACATCCGTTCCCCTTATCCTCACGCTGGAGATGGACAAGGCGGCCTTCGCGCATTTCGACGGGTTGAGGCGGCGGCATTTCCCGGAAAAGCTCAACCATATCCCGGCCCATGCCACCCTGTTCCATCATCTGCCGGGCCCCGAGGAGGAGGGCATCTCGAGGACGCTCGCCGAACAGACTGCCGCCGCGCCGCCGGTCGTCGTCGAGGTGACCGGTCTGCGCTTCCTCGGGCGCGGCGTCGCCTTCACGCTTGCCTCCGACGTCCTCGCCTCGGTCAGGGACGGCATCGCCCGGCGCTACGGCGATGCATTGACCGCGCAGGATCGACAGGGCTGGAGGCCCCACGTCACCATCCAGAACAAGGTCTCGCCGGAGGCCGCGCGTGTCCTGCATCGGGCGCTGGAACGGGATTTCGAGCCGTTCCGTTTCACCGCGACGGGGCTTCTGCTCTGGCGTTACCTTGGCGGACCATGGCAACAGCAGGGACGCTTCGCCTTCGGGCGGGCAAGTTCGCCTTCGGGCGTGGAAATCGATCGAAGGACGAACGGATGATGAAGACCGCACCATGAAGGCTCCGCTTCCGACCTATCTCAACCATCCGCTCTTCGACCGGGCCACCGCCCTGTGGCTGCGTCTTCGCCTCAACGAGGTGGGTCCCCTGGTGGCCCTGCTCGGCGTGAGTTGTCTCGGCTACGGCTTCTTCTATCTCGCCGACGAGGTGGGGGAGGGATCCACGGCCGCCCTCGACCGCAAGATCCTCCTGGCCCTGCGCAACCCGGCCGACCTGTCCGACCCGATCGGACCGCGATGGCTGGAGGAGACCATGCGCGACATCACCGGCCTGGGAAGCGTCTTCACCATCACCTTCGTCACGCTGAGCGCGGTGGCCTATCTCGCCACCACCCGGCGGCACCGCATTGCCGTCTTCGTTCTGGGCGCCATCGGAGGGGGGCTCCTCGTCTCCACCGTGCTCAAGATGTTCTACCACCGGCCCCGGCCGGATCTCGTCCCCCACGGCATGGACGTGTTCACCGCGAGCTTCCCCAGCGGCCACGCGATGATGTCGGCGATCGCCTACCTCACCCTGGCGTCGCTTCTCGCCCGCGTCGATCCGAACCGGTCCGTGAAGGTGCTGGTCCTCATCGTCGGCGTCGGGATGACGCTCCTGGTCGGCGCCAGCCGGATCTATCTCGGCGTTCACTGGCCGAGCGACGTGCTCGCCGGCTGGTGCATCGGCGCGGCATGGGCCTCGCTCTGCTGGTTCGTCGCGCTCATTCTCCAGCGCAAGGGAGAGGTCGAGGCCCCCGATCCGCCTCCGGGATGACAGCATTCCGTGCTTTGACGCGTCGAACGACGGCGTGGCGCATTGCGGCCCATCGATCCCCTGACCTATGGTCCCGCGCATGAACCTCCCCACCCCCGACCTCGCACTCGACCTGCCGTACCGGCCCTGCGTCGGGATCATGCTGATCGCCCCGAAAGGCGGCGTCTTCGTCGGCCGTCGTCGCAAGGAGGCGGGGCCGGAACATGTCGACGGCAACCTCGCCTGGCAGATGCCGCAGGGAGGGATCGACGAAGGGGAGGCCCCACTGGCGGCTGCGCTGCGTGAGCTTCACGAGGAGACCAACGTCTCGCCCGGTTCCGTCACGCTTCTGGGAGAATCGTCCGGCTGGCTCGCCTACGACCTGCCGCCGGCCGTGCTGAAACAGGCCTGGAAGGGCCGTTATCGCGGACAGACGCAGAAGTGGTTCGCCTTCGGTCTCGTCGGGCCGGAGACCGAGATCGACGTGATTTCACCTGGCGGCGGCCTCCACAAATCGGAATTCGATGCCTGGCGCTGGGAGCCCATGGCCGGACTGCCCGATCTCATCGTGCCGTTCAAACGCCCGGTCTACGAGGCCGTGATCGCGGAATTCGCGGGCCACGCCGGTTGGAGCGAACAGGCACAGAGGGCCGCTCCGTCGCAATGACGCGATTGTGGTGGATCCCGGTTTCCCTGGTTCTGGCGTGGTTCGTCTATACGCTGACGCCGTTCTGGATGCTTTACGACCTTGCCCGGGCCGTGCAGGCGCGGGACGTCGGCTATGTCGAGCGGCACGTCAATTTCCGCACCCTGCGCCAATCCATGATCCGGCAGGTTTCGGCAGCGGCCGCTCAGCCGCGCGGCGAGGCCGGTGCCGAGGTCCCACTCTCCCCGGACAAGCAGAGACTGATCGAGGCCGCTGCGGCCCTCGCCGAACCCTTGACCGAATCCCTGGTCACGGCACAGTCGGTCATCGACCTTCTCGATGACGGCATTCCTCAATCCCTCGATCTCGGCCCCCTCGGTGGGGATGGGGCGTGGTTGAAGGCCGAGCACGCAAGCAGCGCCGCCGGGTTGAAGATCGAGACGATCTTCCGGCTGGTCCCGTACTACTTCGCCTCCGACATGCGGGGGTTTCGTGCCCTCGTCATCGCCGTACCCCCCGAAGCGCCACGGGCGCAGCGATTCCGCCTGCGCCTTCGCCTGCGTGGATGGTCGTGGCGGCTGGTCGAGATCGAACTACCGAGCGAACTGCGGAACCGCATCGCCAGCAAGGTCGCCCGTGCCCGGAACCGGCCCGACCAGGATGCCGCGCCAGCTTCTTCTCCCTAGGGCATCGCTTTCTCCCTGGGGCATCCTTCGATCTTTGATCGGGGCCGGACGGTCCGTCTCTTCTCAATGCACCGTGTCGGGAAGCCGGCGGTTGGTGAAGCGGGCATTGCCGAGGCCGGTGCCGATGGTGAGGACGCCCCACCGTGCGACGTCGGTCATGTCCGACATGGCCGACAGGCCCTGCACCACGGCGTCGTTATGCATGAGCACCATGGTGTCATGATCGCCGATGGTGGGGATCGCCTCGACGAGCCGCTCGGTAAGGTTGAAGCGGCTGCTCTCCCAATTTCCGGGAAGGTTCTGACCGCCGCGTTCGATGGTCCCGTCGGCGGCGATGACGCCGGGGCACCCTACGCCGATGAACGGCGCGAGCTTCAGGCGCGATCGCTCCGCCCGCGAGATCAGGTCGTTCAGCATCGCGATCAGCCGGTCCACCGCCTCGTCACGGCTTGGAGCCGGATCCTCGTCGCGGTGACGCCAGAGTTCCGAGCGCCAGATTTCGGCGCGTGATAGGTCGGAGGCCTTCTTCAGGTTCGTGGAGACGACTCCGGCCCTGATGTTGCTCCCGCCGATATCGACGGCCAGGAGGCTGTCGTAGCCCGAGAAGATCCAGGATGGCGCGAGGTGCACGGCTCCGATCAGCCCCGCCTCGTCGGGATGATGGCGGATCGGTTCGAGCTTCAGGTTGAGGCCGCCGGCCCGGAGGATCACGCTCGCCCGGTCGATGGCCAGACGTCCCGCGAGACTGTCGCTGAAACCTCCACCCACGACGATGCTCTGCGTGTCGCGCCATCCTTTCTGGCGGAGGAAGCGCCGCACCACGGTGGCGAGCTCCTGCGCGAATTCCTCGACCGCGCCGAAGACCACACCGGCGGCGAGCGGAGGGCCGTCGATCAGCAGATCGTCGAGACGCCGCTTGCTGAAATCGCGGCTCGCTTTCGCCCCCAGCGGATCGGGGCCGAGCTTGCGCAGCTTTTCCCGCCAATCCTCGATGAGATCCCGGAACGCCGCCTTCGACACGCGATCGCCGACGAAACCCTCTCCGTTCTTCAGTTCGATATTGTAATCGTCGAGGACGACCGAGGGCAGATCGTTCGACGCGTGAGAGATGCTCGATCCGCGCGTTGCCGTATCGGTGCCCATGCTCGATCGATCCTTTTCACCAAAGACGAAGGAAACGTGCGGGGGCTCGAGATCGCCCTCGTGGAGACCCGGCCACCGCTGGTCCGCCGCATCGAAGCGGAATGACCAGCGGTGCAAGCATTCTTGTCGCAGGTCCGTTCCCTCGGGGGCCCTGTCACAGAGGTTCTACCTTCGGGAACGGCCCTTACGAGGGAAGGCGGTCATTTGGGCTTGGCGGGCGCGGCCTCACCGGTCGGCGCCTTCGGCTGGCGGGCCTCCATCAGGTCCTCCGCCTTCTCCTCGTCCGTATCGCCGCTCTGCTCGATCGCCTTCTCGGGATTGGCGGCCAGCGCCTTGATGATCGTGACGAGACGATCGCATTCGCTCTCATACTTGTACGTTTCCAGGATGATCGCGGCGTCGCGCAGGGTGCGCAAGTCGCGCACGGCCTGTTTGTTGGCCGTCTCGCGGAGCTCGGTCTTGCCCGCGATGGCCTCTTCCAGCTTCGCTCCCTTCACGTCGCACGCGGCCTTCGCGTTCCCCGTCGTGTAGGCGCTGAGCGTCGTGCCGAAGAGGACGAGGGCGGTGGCGAGAAGGGTGCGCATGGGGAATGGGGCTCCAAGTAGGCGGGCGCGGAAGGCGCTCAGGCGTAATGGGGGAAACGGCGCAGCAGGCCGTTGGCGAGGGCAATGAGTTGGCTCGGCCGATAGGGTTTCGGCACGAAGATTGATTCCGCTACCGCATCCGCCTGCGACAGGCTTCCGCGACCACCCGAGGTGTAGATGACCGGAAGGTTCGGGCGCAGGCGCCGCGCATGACGGGCCAGGGTGAGGCCGTTGGTGTTGCGGGCCAAATCGATATCGGTGAAGAGCAGGTCGATGCGTTCACGCGCCAGGATGTCCTCGGCCTCTTCGGCATCGGCGGCACTCAGAACGCGATAGCCTTCGTCGATAAGGGCCTCGACGGCCAGCTCGCACACCATGGCTTCATCCTCCACCACGAGGACGGTTTCGGCTCCGCGCACGGAGGCGAAGTTCGGCACCGCAAAGGCAGCGTAAGCGACAGGGATCATGACGCAACTCCAACTCACCCGGCTTGGAATGACCATTCCGACGCCGGATCGTCACACCAACGGGGCTCACGGCTTCGATGTTCGATCCCGTTCATTCGAATTGCGCGGACTTGGTAAGCAATGCCTTAACCCTACCGGACCGGTACCGGTCGTCCCGGGACGGAACGGGGCACCGGGCAGGCGCGCGCTGCCATGAGCCGGTCTCGGAAATGAGCCGGTCCCTGTCATGAGCCGTTCCTGGCATCTGGGCTTCGGCCTCATCCTCACGGCCCTGGCCGGCTACGTGGACGCGCTCGGGTTCATCCGGCTCGGCGGCTTCTATACGTCGTTCATGAGCGGCAACACGACCCAGTTCGCCGTGGCGCTGGGGCGCGACACGCCGTTTCTGGCGATCCTGCCGGGTCTCCTGATCGCTGCCTTCGTCCTCGGCGCCCTGTGCGGCGGCGGGCTCTCGGCGTTGACCCCGGCGCGGTGGAGCACGCCGGTCCTCCTCGGCTTCGAGACCGTCCTCGTGTCCGGCGCCTATCTAACGGCGGTGGAGGATCCCGGTCCCGGCCACGCCTCGCTGCTTCTCGCCCTCGCCATGGGCGCGCAGAATGCGGTTCTCGCCCATGTCCAGGGATTCCGGGCCGGCACCACCTTCGTCACCGGGGCGCTGTTCAGCACCGGGCAGAAACTCGCCACCGCCCTGGCGGGGCGCGGCCCGCGCTTCGGCTGGGTCGGTGACGGGCTCGTCTGGCTCTCGCTGCTCTGCGGTTCGCTGGCCGGAACGGTCGCCTATGGCCGCTTCGCGTTGTATGCCCTCGCCATTCCCGCCGGTATCGCCGGTTGTCTCGCCCTGGTCGCGACGGTCATGACCGTCGTGAGATCGGCGCCGGACGCCGCATCCGCGACCTGAGAGGTTTTCACCGATGAGCGTGAGCGCTCCGACACTCTTCGATCATGTCGTCCCGCTGGAGGCCGGCGCCCATGTCACGGGAGCGGTCTGGCTGAAGGATGTGCTGGCGCTGGCGCTGGGTGACGGGGCCGTGCTGCTGGTCGGCCCAGAGACGACCCGGCGCGTCGAGGCCCATCCCGAGGCCGGCATCCTCGTGGCGTCCGGCGATGGCCGCCGGATCGTGACGGGCGGCGACGATGGCCGCATCGTGGCCACGGCGGCGGACGGTGACATGACGCAAGTCGCCGTCGCCAAGGGCGGCGCCTGGATCGACGCCCTGGCGCTTCATCCCGACGGGGCGATCGCCTACGCGGCCGGTCGCAACGTCGTCGCCCGCGATGCCAAGGGCCGCGAGAAGATCTTCGCGGCGCCGTCCACCGCACGCGGCCTCGCCTTCGCACCCAAGGGCTACCGCCTCGCCGTGGCGCATTACAACGGCGCGACGCTCTGGTACCCGAATCTCGAAACCACGCCCGATTTCGTGGAATGGAAGGGCTCCCATATCGACGTCACCTGGTCGCCCGACGGCCGCTTCGTCGTGACCACGATGCAGGAGAATTCGCTCCACGGCTGGCGTCTCCAGCCCGATCGCGGCCACATGCGGATGTCGGGGTATCCCGGCAAGGTCCGCTCGGTGAGCTGGTCCGGGGACGGCAACTGGCTCGCCACCAGCGGAGCGGAGGCGGCCATCATCTGGCCGTTCGACTCGAAGGAGGGCCCCACCGGCAAGGCGCCGCGCGAATGCGGGATCCGCCCGGCCCGGGTGACGCGGGTCGCGTTCCACCCCAAGGCCCTCGTCCTCGCCATCGGCTACGAGGATGGCTGCGTCATGCTCGTGCGCTTCGCCGATGCCTCCGAACTCTTGGTCCGGCCCGCCACCAAGGGCGGGGCGATCTCGGCTTTGGTCTGGGACGGGCGCGGCGGCCGGCTCGCTTTCGGCTGCGCGGACGGCATGGCCGGCATCCTGACGCTGCCGGGTTGAGGCGATGGCACTTCTCGGCTTCGGCCGTCGGCGTGACCCGCCCGACGATACCGCCCGGCGCAACGTCGAATCGTGGGTCCGCGCCCTCGTCGAGCCGGAGAGCGTGGTGAAGGTGAACGAGATCCTCTGCCCGGACCCCTCCTGTCCCGGCCTGGAGACCATCATCCTCGTCATGCTGCCGGGGCGGAAGACCCAGGCCGCGAAGGTGGAGAAGCCCCTGGCCGAGGTGACGCGCGCCGAGGTCGAGACCGCCCTGGCGGGTGTGCTCTGATCGTCCGGGAACCGCCGCGCGGCTCGGCCTTTTGTCTGAACGACGTCATGAGGGATGAATCGTGCTTCGTGTGATCCGGACCCTCGGCCTCGCCCTCGGCCTCCTCGGCGGCATCGTCGCCGCGCAGGGGCCGGAATTCGCCCAGCAATACGCGCAGCGGCTCGGTGGCACCCTCGATGAGTTGCGGCGTTCCCTCGCCGCGCTCGACGCCGACGCGGCGGCGAGTGGGACCGACCGGCAGGGCGCCGTCGACCGCCTGCGCGGCAACGGCGACACCCTGGTGGCCCGCCGCGGCGAAGCCGCCCGCGCGGATATCGAGCGCCTCGCGCATCTCGATGCGCAGAAGCGGGCCCTGACGGAGGCAAGCGGGCCCCTGGGACGCTTCGCGGCGCTGCTGCGCGACCCGGACATGTCCCTGGCCCGCGCCACCTACCAGGATTACGTGCCCGCCGTTCCGGCGAGCGCCGACGGGATCATCGCCGGCCTCCTCGGATTTCTGGCGACCTGGGCGGGCTGGCGCGTGCTCACGGATGTCGGACGGCGGCTCAGTCCGGCGCGGCGACAACCCAGGACCGCCTGAATACACGCGGCGGAGGAAGCGCGTGTGTTGCACGGCATCTACAGCGAATGTCCGCGCCGTGGACTACGACTCGACCGGTAGCGCACGGATGGACTCGTGGCGCCGTTGAACGGCTGCAATCGCACCATGCCCCCCCGCGCGACCACGTCACGACCCCCTATCGACCCGGCCCTCGACGCCGCGGCCCTGCTGCGGCGGGTCGGCTTCTTCGGCCTGTTCGTGCTGCTTCCCGTGGCCGCGCAGGTGGCCCGCCGCGCCACCGTGATCCTGGCACCCATCGCCATCGCACTCATCGTCATCGCCAGCGCCATCGACGGGAAACAGCGGCCGCTGCGGCTAACGGCGACGCGGATGCTGACATCCCCGACGTTCCTCGCCGGTGGGCTGGTCATCCTGTGGTCGGCCCTGTCCCTCGTCTGGACGCCGTTCCTCGGCCCGGCGACGGAGCGCCTGCTCAATGTCATCGCCACCATCCTGATGACTCTGGCCGCCTATCTCGCGCTGCCGGACCGGATGCGCTCGGCCAATCTCTATCTGCTGCCCCTGGGCGTCATCGCCGCATCCATCGTCTCCATCCTGTTCGGCCTGTTCGGGGATACGCTCCTGCGCAACATGCCCGAAGATCAGAGCTCGGTGGATCGCGGCCTCACGCTCCTCGCTCTGCTGGTCTGGCCCTCCGTGGCATGGTTGCGCTCGCGTGGGCGTGACCTCGAGGCCCTCGGCACGGCCATCCTCGTGGCGGTCGCCCTCTCGTTCTCCTCCAACGTCACGCAGATCCTGGCCCTCGCCGTCGGCGCGGTGGCGTTTCTGCTCACCACCTACCGTCCGCTCGTCGGCGTGCGGGCCGTGGCCCTGATCTGCGGTGGCCTGCTGGTGAGCGCGCCTTTCCTGCCGTTCATCGCCCGGCCCATCGGGATCGTTGCCTTCGGTCCGACGGCCCCCGGCGTTCTGACCATTAAGGCGTGGCAGAAGGTCGTGACCACCGAGCCGGTCCGCCTCGTGACCGGGCACGGGTTCGAGACCGCCTCGCGCGGCCGGTTCGTGAACCTGCTTCCGAGCAATGCCCCGACGACGATGCTGTTCGAACTCTGGTACGAACTCGGGATCGTGGGCGCCTTCGCCGCCGCCTTCGCCCTCCACGCGGCGATCCGGCATAGCGGGCGCTCGGCCACCGCCGCCGCGCCCGGCGCCATCGCACCGGGTGCGATGGCCATCTTCGCCAGCGCCTTCACCATCGCCTGTATCGGCGTCGGCCTGACGGCGATCTGGTGGATCACGACGCTGACGATCACGGTGCTGGTCTTCATCGCCGTCGAGCGCGGGCAGTTCCGCACGCGTCGTCCCAAGGCCAGCCTGCTCAGGCCGCGCGCCGCGAGCCCGCGCCCCGCCAACGACGATTGACCGGAGCGGGTGGCCGCAGCATTCGAGCCTCAGCCTTCCGCCGCCGCCTCGATGGCGGCCATGTCGTCGTCGGACAGGCCCATATGGTGCCCGATTTCGTGGACGAGGACATGGGTGACGAGGTGACCGAGGGTCTCCTCGTGCTCGGCCCAGTAATCGAGCAGCGGCCTGCGGTAGAGCCAGACCCGGTTGTGCATCTGCCCGGTCACCGTCTCGCCGCTCTGGGCGAGGCCGATTCCCCGGAACAGGCCGAGCAGGTCGAATTCGCTCTCGCACTGCATCTCGCTCAGGGTCTCGTCGTCGGGGAAATCCTCGACATGGACCGTCACGCCTTCGCACAGAGCAAGGAACGTGGCGGGCAGGCGGCCGAGGGCGTCCCGTGCCAGGATCTCCACATCGTCGAGAGAGGGTGACCTGACCTCTGACCAGTCCTGAACGGCTTCGCTCATCGGATCGCCGGGAGGACCCGCTCGTTCAGGAAGGCGGCGAGATCGTTGGTGATGTGGTCGATATGCGGCTCCTTCACCGCCTCCTGCTCGAACGCCTCGCGGAACGGATCGATGGTGCGGGGAACGACGAGGACCGTCGCCATCCCGAGATCGTGCGGCACGACGAGGTTGCGGGCGATGTCCTCGAACAAAGCCGACCGGTGCGGATCGACCCCGTGCCGGTCGAGGAACCGCTCATAGGTGGAGCGCTCGGGCTTCGGGATGAAATCGGCGGCGGCGATGTCGAACACGTCCTCGAAATGGTCGAGAATGCCGAGCTTCGCCGCCACGTTCTCGGCATGGCGCCGGGAGCCGTTGGTGAGGATCAGCTTGCGGCCCGGCAATTGCTCGATGGCGTCGCCCAAGGCCGCGTCGAGGCGGATCGTCGAATGGTCGATGTCGTGGGCGAAATCGAGGAAATGGTAGGGGTCGACCTTCTCCTCCATCATCAGGGCTTTCAGCGTGGTGCCGTAGCGATGGTAGAAATGCTTCTGCAGCGCCCGCGCCGAGATCCCGTCGAGGCCGTAGAGCTGCATGACGTAGAGCGTGATCCGCTCGTCGACCTGCGGCCAGACCCGCGCATCGCTCGGATAGAGCGTGTTGTCGAGATCGAACACCCAGGTGTCGATGGTCGAGAAGCCGCGGGAGCCCGCGCTGGAGAGATGGCTTTCACCGGGAAGGAACAAGGGGGCTGAACGGGGTTCGAGACGGGGGACGGTGGTGACCGACGACGATCGTCCCTGGTTACGATGAAATTGTGCCTTGCGAAAGGAAGCGCTGCCATTCGGCCACGTGCGGCAGCGGGATGGCCGAGTTGCATGTCGCGCCTGAATTGGCTGAATAACCAATCCGGAGCGAAGGAAACGGTAGGAATGTTGCAACGTTGATTTGCGTAACATGCCTCAGAAAGCCTCCGTCATGCATGGTCGATCACGGTCACGGGCAGGATGGGTAGCTTCGGATTGCTTCCCGGGATGGCGCGACGTGCAAGATCAGGCACAGGACCGAGGCGATGAAGAAGGCGTGGACGCTGTCGGACCGGATTCCACATCATGGATCGACCGTGACCCCGAGTTTCATCTCGACGCCGTGTGCCGTATTGCGGCCACTCTATTTCGTGTTCCGATCGTCCTCGTTCCCCTCGCCGATACCGACTTTCTTCCCCTGAAGGCCGGACCGGGGACCGGGGAGGCCGAGCAGGATCGAGACGATGCGGTCACTTCACACCACATCGCCGGCAAGGCCGACAGACCAGTCGTGATCCGCGATCTCCTCGCCGATCCTCGTTTTGCCGATCATCCCCTGGCGAAGGGGGAGTTCCAGGCCCGGTTCTATGCCGGCATGCCTCTGGCGCATCGTCCCGGGCACCGGGCCGGTACAATCTGCCTGATCGATACCGTGCCGCGTCCGGATTTCACCGAGGAGCAGCTGCTCCAGTTGCGGGACCTCGCCCTCATCGTCACCGGGCATCTGCGTCTCCATGACGCCAATGTGGAGCGCGAGGCCGAGCTGTGCGAGCGCCAGCGCGTGACGTCCATCCTCACGCGCCGTGAAGCGCTTCTCCGGGCCGCCTTGGACTCCCAGCGCATGGCCGAGGAGATCGCAGGGTTCGGACATTGGCGTATCCACATCCCCGAAGGCCGGGTCGAATGGTCCGAGGGAATGGCGCGGATCCACGGTCGCGCGCCCGTCGACCCTGCCCGGATTCCCCTCGACGAGCATCTGGCCTTCTACCATCCGGAGGACAGGGAGCGTGTGCGCTGGCATCTCGACGAAGCCGTGGCGGGGGTGGGCGCCTTCGCCCGCGACGATTACGAGCACCGGTCGCGCATCATCCGCCCGGGCGGGGAATGCAGGGTCGTCACCGAACGGGGAATCGTCGAGCGCGACCCGACCGGAGCCATCCGTGCCATTTCCGGAATCTGCCTCGACGTCACCGAACTGGCCCGTTCCGACCAGCATTTGCGCGAAACGACGAACCTTCTGCGCATCACCCTGGAAAGCATCGACGAGGGCCTCGTCATGGTCGACATGGACGACCGGGTCCGGGTTCATAACGAGCGGCTGAACCTGCTGCTCGACCTGCCGCCGGGAATGCTGCACGACGGCGCGCCGTTCGACGATGTCCGCCACTTCATCGCCGAGCGGGACGGGACGCTTCCCGCAGTTCTGGACAGGGGCGTCCGCGAGGCGAGACGCGAACGCGGCGAAGCGGGCGCCACCGGCGAGCACCAGCAGCGGGACGAGACCCTCCTCGAACTCTGCGGTGTGCCGCTGGCCGACGGCAGCACCGTCTACACCTTCGCCGACGTCACCGCCCGCCAGATGGCCGAACGCTCATTGCGCGAGAGCGAGGCGTCCTACCGCCTGCTCGCCGATTTCCTGCCTCAGATGGTCTGGATCACGAACGATCGGGACGACACCACCTACTGCAACCGCCATTGCGACCGTTATTACGGACGGCCCCTCGTTTCGCTGCTGGAGCGGGTGGAATCCTACCACCCCGACGATCGCGATCGCGTCTATGGCGACGTGTGCGACCGTCACAAAGCGTGGCAGGACTACGATTTCGAGATCCGCATCCGCCGCGCCGACGGCGTCTATCGCTGGCACAAGGTCAGCAAGCGTCCGATCCGCCTCCTCGACGGTGCGCCCGGATGGCTCGCCACGGCCCTCGATATCGACGACATCATCACCGCCAGGATCGCGCTGGAGCGGACGGGCGACCTGCTGCGTCTGGCGCAGGACGCGGCGGAGGCAGGGGTCTGGGAGTGGGACTTGGTCACGGGTCGGGTCTGGCAATCCCAGGAAAGCGCGCGGATGCAGGGATTGCCGCTCGACGAGACCGATCCGGCCGCCGGCCTTTCGATGACCATGGAGGAGTGGGAGCGCAACGTACCGGACGAGGACGTGATCCGGGTTCGGAACGAGGCCCGCCGGGCCATCGCCACGCGCACAAATCACAGGGTGGAGTTCCGCGCCCTCCACCCGTCGACCGGTGAATGCCGCTGGTTCCAGGGGTTCGGCCGCGCCGTCCTCGATCCGCGGACGGGCGAGGTCTGCCGCTTCGTCGGCATGAATCTCGACATTACCGCCCGCAAGGAGACCGAGGAGGCGTTCCGGGCCAGCGATGCCCGCCTGCGCGTGAGCGAGGAACGGCTCGCTCTCGCCCTCGACAGCGGCAGGGACGGGTTGTGGGACGCCGATCTCCAGACCGGCGCGGTCTGGTTCTCCGACCGCTCCCAGAGCATGCTCGGCTACGAGCCCGGTGAATTCGGCAAGTCTTTCAGCTACGTACAGTCCCTGATCCACCCGGACGACATGGCGGCTTGCCACGTCGCCGCGACCGCTCATTTCGAAGGCCGCCTACCGGCTTTCGAAATCGAGGTCCGGGTTCGCAACAAGGTCGGCGGCCATAGCTGGCTCCTCGCCCGCGGCAAGGTCGTCACCCGCGCCGCCGACGGTGCCCCGATCCGTTTCGTGGGAACCTATATCGATATCACGGCGCGCAAGGAGGCCGACCAGCGGATCGCCCATCTCGCCCGCCACGACGCCCTGACGGGCCTGCCCAACAGATCGGTGTTCCACGACCGTCTGAAGCAGGTACTCGCGACGGTTCGGAACGGCGGCTGCGCGACGGCGGTGCTCTGTCTCGACCTCGACCGGTTCAAGGCCATCAACGACACGCTCGGGCATCTGGCGGGCGATACCCTCCTGAAGGTCGTCGCCGAGCGCCTGACCGACGTGGTGAAGCCCGGCGACTTGGTCTCCCGCCTCGGAGGCGACGAATTCGGAATCGTCCTGGTCGATCTGGACCGGAGTGACCAGGCCACCGAGATCGCCCGCAGGGTGATCGATTCCATTGCCCAGCCGATCAAGCTGGACGGTCAACTCGCCAATATCGGGATCAGCATCGGCATCGCCCACGCGCCGGCCGACGGGCTCGAGGCCGACCCTCTCCTGCGGCATGCCGATCTCGCGCTCTATCGCGCCAAGGCCGGCGGTCGGAACACGTTCCGCGTCTATGAAGCCGGCATGGACGCGGCGATCGAGGAGCGGCTTCAGCTCGAGGTCGATCTTCGCCAGGCCGTGCTGCGCGGCGACCTCATTCTGCATTACCAGCCCGTGGTCGATCTCGAGACGGACACGGTGAGCGGCGTCGAAGCGCTGATGCGCTGGCCGCATCCCACCCGTGGGATGATCCCGCCCGCCACCTTCATCGAGATCGCCGAGGAGACGGGTCTGATCATCGATCTGGGCAACTGGGCCCTGCGCGAGGCCTGCCGGGAAGCCGCCTCATGGACCCATTCCGCCCGGATCGCGGTCAACGTCTCGGCGATGCAGTTTCGCGAGCCGGGCCTCGAACAATGCGTGATCATGGCCCTCTCGGCCTCGGGCCTCGCGGCGGACAGGCTGGAACTGGAAATCACCGAAAGCGTCCTGATCCAGGATACCGAGGCGGTGATCGGCTGCCTGCACCGCCTGCGCTACCTCGGCGTCCGGATCGCACTCGATGATTTCGGGACGGGCTATTCGTCCCTCAGCTATCTGCGGCAATTCCCCTTCGACAAGATCAAGATCGACCGTTCCTTCATCCGCGAGATCGCCGATGCGGACACGGCCGCCATCGTTCGCGCCATCGTCGGGCTCGGCGAGCGTCGGGGGACCACGATCACGGCGGAGGGCGTGGAGACCCGTGCCCAGCTCGATCTGGTGCGAGCGGAGGGATGCGGCGAGGTCCAGGGCTACTTCTTCAGCAAGCCTGTTTCGGCGCGGGACCTGCCGGGCGTCATCGCGAGGCTGTCCTGTGCCGAGAGGGCCGCCTGACGCGGAAACACCGAGGGATCAGGCGCCGAGACTGGCGAGATAACCCGGCGCGAGCCGAAGGCCGAGGGGCAGGGTGGTGACCGGCGGCGGGGTTCGGATACATTCCTCGAGAAAGATCATCGTGTCCCCGATGACCGCTTCCGAGAACGGCTTGGCGATCACCGCCACCGCACCGGCGAAGTCGTCGTGAAAGCGGCTGGCATTCGCGGTGAGGAAGACCAGGGTCATCGTCGGCTCGTCGGCCAGATTCCTGGCCACGTCGAGACCTGACGAGCCGCCCTTGAGTTGCAAGTCGATGAGGACGATGTCGGGCCGCGTCCGCCGGGCCACCGCGATGGCGTCGCTCGCGGAGACCGCCGTGCCCACGACCTCGTGTCCGGCTTCTTCCAGCAGCATTTCGAGCTGCATCACGATCAGGGCTTCGTCTTCGACGACGACGATCCGCAGAGGTTCACTCACGGTGCGTTCCTGTTGCCGGTCCCGTCGCGGGGGAGGCGGATCTCGATCCGCGTCCCGGGCTCGGCCTGATGCCAAGCGATAGCGGCATTCAGCTGGCGCACAAGGCTCTCGATCAGGCGTTTCCCGAAAGTCCGGTCTCGAGCCACGTCCGGCGGCATGCCGATCCCGTCATCGGCGATCGTGATACGGATCATGTCGCCCTCGGGCTTCACCGAAAGCGACAGCTGGCCTGTGGCATCGCGCGGGAACGCGTGTTTCAGTGCGTTGGTGAGCAGCTCGTTCATGACGAGGGCGACCGGCGGCGCATGTTCGACGGCGACCTCGACGGGAACGAGGTCGAAATCGAGCTCGATCCCCTGCCGCCCGGAGCCACGCACCAGATCGACGGCGAGTTCGCGCGCGAAGGCGGCGACGTCGAAACGCTGGACGTCGTTGGACTGGTAGAGGCGCTTGTGCACCGTGCCGAGGGCTTCGACGCGGGCCAGCATGGATTTGAGCGACGCCTTCGCATCGGGGTCGGTGATCGTCCGCGTCTGCAGGGTGAGCAGCGAGGCGATCATCTGGAGGTTGTTCTTCACCCGGTGGTCCACCTCGTGGACCAGCATCGTCTTGGCGGCCAGCGCTTCGGTCAGCTCTTTCGTGCGCTTCTGCACCTCGCGCTCGAAATGCAGTCTTTCGTTGCGCGTCTGCATGAGCGTGTCGATCCGGTCCGAGACGTCGAGCTGCGAGGCGAAGAAATACACCGTCTCGCCGTCGTCGTTGATCACCGGGCTGACATACAGCGCGTTCCAGAACTGGGTGCCGTCCTTGCGATAATTGAGGATGTCGACGGCGATGTCGCGTTTGGCCGTGACCGCGTCACGGATCTTGCGCACGGTGCCGGGATCCGTCTGCTCACCCTGCAGGAAGCGGCAATTCTGGCCCATGATCTCGGGCCGGCTGTAGCCGGTCATCTTGAGAAACGCATCGTTGACGAAGACGATGGGATTGTCATCCTGCCGAGGGTCGGTGATCAGCATCGCCATGCGCGTCGCGCGGATGGCCGCCGCGAAAGGATCGCCCCTGCCGTGCTCGGCCCCCAATCGGTCGGTGAGGTGCCAGGCGTCGTCCGGTTCCATTTTGCCTTCCTGTGCTGACCGGCGCGTCTCGCGGCCAGAGCAAATGTCGTCAGTCACGACAAGGTTGCCTTCAGTATCACGAGGATCCGCATCGATCCGTCATGACGCGCGAAAGTTTGGCGACAAAGCCGTTATGAGCTGAGGTCAACGACATAGAGTACGTCTTTCAATCGACAAGCTTCGTCTTTTGGTTCTGTTTCCCCTCTTTTGATGCATTTCTTACGGAGCGTGTGCCTGAACACGGCGGGATAACCGTTGCTGTTCCATCACGTGCTCAACGTTTCGGCACGACCGGGGGAGCGATGATTGCCCGCCGAACCCCGGAACGGTAGAATGGTCAAGCTCGTTATGGTCGAGCTTGACTGCTCCGTTGCCGGTCGAACGCCAGGATCATCCCGTCATGTCGACATCTCGCCGGTTCGGATGGGTCAAGGGCGCGGCCGCGCTCGCGGTGGCCGCGCAATTGGCCGCCTGCGGCTCGATCCCGCGCGTGGCCTACACCGCCGATCAAGCCGCCGCCGCGGTTCCTTCCGGCATGGATCTCAGCGTGCGTGCCTATGCCGACGCGTCGGAGAGCACCTTCACCGAGATGGTAGCACGGCCGGAGCGCTCGAAGCGCGCCTTCGCCTACCTCGCCCTGTCGGGCGGCGGCGGTGACGGAGCCTACGGCGCCGGCATCCTCAACGGCTGGTCGGAATCCGGCAAGCGGCCCGAATTCGCCCTCGTCTCCGGTGTCAGCACCGGCGCGCTGATCGCGCCCTTCGCCTTCCTCGGGCCGGCCTACGATTCCACCCTCACCGACATCTATACGAGCGGCGTCGCCTCGACCCTGGTCCAATCGCCGAGCGTGGCCAACATCGTGTTCGGATCGGGCCTGTTCGGGGATGGCCGCCTGCGCGATCTCGTGCGCCGCTACGTGACGCCTGACCTGCTCGCCGCCATCGCCGAGCAGCACGCCAAGGGCCGCCGCCTCCTCGTGGTGACGACGAACCTCGATTCCCAGCGCGCCGTCATCTGGAACATGGGCGCCATCGCGGCCAATGGCGGTCCCAATGCCGTCTCGCTGTTCACGGATGTGCTCACGGCCTCCGCCAGCATCCCGGCCGTGTTCCCGCCCCAGCTCCTCGACGTGCAGGCCGAGGGCAGGGCCTTTCAGGAGATGCATGTGGACGGGTCGGTGGTGACGCCGGTCTTCACCCTCCCGCAATCGTTCCTGCTGCGGGACAACCGCCTGCGGACGGCGGGCAAGACCGACATCTACGTCATCATCAACGGACGTCTCGAGCCGGAATTCGACGTGGCGCAGAACAACACGCTGTCCATCGTCGAGCGCTCCTTCACCACCGCGAGCCGGGCGCGCAGCCGCGCCACCCTGGCCGCCACCTACGCCTTCACCCGCGGCAGCGGCATGGGCTTCAACCTCACCTATATCGACGAGGCCGCGCCGAACACGACAACGGCGCGGGGCTTCGACACCGGCTACATGCGCCAGCTCTACGAGAGAGGGCGCGAGACCGGACGGACCGGAAGCTTCTGGCAGAAGAACGTCCCCACCGCTCCCCTCGTCAAGGCGATCGCCGCCGGCGCCGCGCGGAACTGACCGGCCGGCACCATCCCCCGGTGGGGTGGTGCCCTGCGCGGCCCGCTCTCGCGCTCGTTGCTGCACTGCGATAGGAGGATGAACATCCTCCCGTGTGGCCACCGGCCCGCATCTCCCCTGCGTTTGGCCGTTGACCCATGATCCAGATCGAAGACCTCACTTTCAGCGCCTGGGGCCGGCGCTTCTTCGACCGCGCGAGCGTGGCCGTCCCGCCCGGATCGAAGGTCGGGCTCGTCGGCCGCAACGGTGTCGGCAAGTCGACCCTGTTCAAGATCATTCTCGGCGAATTCCAGCCCGATAGCGGCGTGATCCTGCTGCCGAAGAATGCCCGCGTCGCCTCCGTCGATCAGGAGCATCCGGCGACACCCGTCACCCTCATCGACACCATCCTGGCCGCGGATATCGAGCGCGAGGCCCTGAACCTCGAGTTGGAGACCGCCGAGCCCGAGCGCATGGGCGAGATCTACGGCCGGCTGATCGAGATCGACGCCGACCGGGCGCCGGCCCGGGCGGGCGAGATCCTCGCCGGCCTCGGCTTCTCGGTGGAGGACCTGACCCGGCCGATGTCGGAATTCTCCGGCGGCTGGCGCATGCGCGTGGCGCTGGCCGCCGCGCTCTTCGCCGAGCCGGACATGCTGCTCCTCGACGAGCCCACCAACTACCTCGATCTGGAAGGCGCCCTCTGGCTGGAGGCGCGGCTGAAGCGCTATCCGCATTCGGCGCTCATCATCAGCCACGACCGCGAGCTTCTGAACAACTCGGTGGACGCGATCCTTCACGTCGCCAACGGCAAGCTCGAACTCTATACCGGCGGTTACGACGATTTCGAGAAGCGCCGGGCCGAGAAGGCACGGCTGCAGGCCTCGACCAAGATGAAGCAAGACGCCGAGCGCGCTCATTTGCAGAGCTTCGTCGACCGGTTCAAGGCGTCGGCCTCCAAGGCGGCGCAGGCCCAGTCGCGCATGAAGCGTCTCGCCAAGATGGAGCCGATCTCCACCACCATCGAGGAGCATGTGGCCCCGTTCCACCTGCCTTCGCCGAAGCGTCCGCTGGCGCCGCCGCTGATGCATCTCACCGATGCCACCATCGGCTATGGCAATGACGAGCCGGTGCTGCGCGACCTCAACCTGACCCTCGACGTCGATGATCGGATCGGATTGCTGGGCGTGAACGGCGCCGGCAAGTCGACCTTCGCCAAGATGGCAGCCGGCGCCCTGAAGGTGCGGGACGGGCGCATGGTGCGCGAGGGCCGGGTGCAGGTCGGCTGGTTTCACCAGCACCAGATCGAAGCCCTCGACCCGAAGGACACGCCCCTCGACATCATCCGCCGCGAGCGGCCGGACGACAGCGAATCCGGGCGCCGCGCGAAGCTCGCCAGTTTCGGCCTCGCCTTCGACAAGCAGGAGACCACGGTCGACGCGCTCTCGGGTGGCGAGCGGGCGAGACTCCTGCTCAATCTCGTGGCGATGCAGGCACCCCACCTGCTCATCCTCGACGAGCCGACGAACCATCTCGACATCGACAGCCGCCGGGCCTTGCTCGACGCGCTGAACGATTACGGCGGCGCCGTCATCCTCATCACCCACGACCGTTCGCTGATGGAACTGGTGGCCGACCGCCTCTGGCTCGCCGCCGACCGGACGGTGAAGCCCTTCGCCGGCGACATGGACGATTACGCCCGCTTCGTCCTCGACCGGTCGAAGACCGGCAAGACCGCGCCGGGGCAGGGCCGGGAGAAGAAGGGAAAACGCAAGGCGGCGTGAGGACGAGAGGTTTCGCGTTGGGATAGAGCTGACGCGTATCGCCCTCAGGCCCGAACGAATCCGCCGTCACTCCTCTCCCCCGTGCTTCCTGGGATTCACACAACTGCTTTTCCCAAGCAGAGCGCGTCCCTCTCCCCCTTGTGTGGAGAGGTTAGGAGTGGGGGTGGCTCCGCCTGCCTCCGAAGCAGCAGGAGGGTCGCCCAACCACCCCCACCTCCAACTCCTCCCCACAAGGGGGAGGAGAGCCGCGCAGCCCTCGAACCATGTGAACTTCGTAGCCCCTCTCCCCGCGTGCGAGGAGAGGAGATGTTCGTCGAGCTTACTTCCGCAGGATCTTCGTCACGAGGCGGCCGATCGGGTTGCTCGAATCGTAGTTGCGGTCGTCGCGGACGACGGGGCGGTTGTCGTTGCCGAGAAGCTTGGTGACGAGGCGTCCGATGAGGCTCATGGCTGTATCCCTTCAAACCGGTTATGCGCCGCATTACGGCGCAGCTTGACGGTCAACACGCCGGACGTCCTCCCGTTCCGGATGAACCCCCACATGACGTGCGCCCGTCCCGGCATCGCCCTTGCTCCTCTCGGGCCGAAAGAGGGGGCACGATGACCGAGCGACTGCTCCATGCCGGCGCGAGCCTCGCGCTGCTCCTCGCGATCGCGATCCTGTTCTCCACCAACCGCCGGGCGATCCGACCCCGGACCGTCATCTCGGCCCTTGCCCTGCAGATCGCGATCGGCGCGGTCGTGCTGTTCGTGCCCGTGGGGCGGCAGGTCCTCGACGCGGCCTCCACCCTCGTCCAGACAATTCTGGCTTATGGCGATCGCGGGGTCCTGTTCCTGTTCGGCGGCCTCGTCGAGCCGCGCATGTTCGAACTCTTCGGCGGCAGCGGCTTCATCCTGGCCCTGCGGGTGCTGCCGCAGATCCTCTACGTCTCGGCGCTGATCGCGATCCTGTATCATCTGAGGGTGATGCAGACCCTGGCCCGCCTCATCGGCGCGGGACTTCAGCGGGCGCTCGGCACCTCGCCCATCGAGACCTTCTCGGCCGTCATCACCATCGTCATCGGCCAGAGCGAGATTGCCGTGGCCCTGCGGCCATTCCTGATCCTGCTGACCGGGGCCGAATTGTTCGCCGTCATGTCGAGCGGGGCCGCGTCCACCGCCGGATCGATCCTGGCCGGCTACGCCGCCTTGGGTGTGCCGATGGAGTATCTGCTGGCCGCCGGTGTCATGGCGATTCCCGGCGGGCTTCTCTACGCCAAGATCCTGATGCCCTCGACGGAGCCGACGCGCGTGACGACGATGCGGGTGGAATTCGCCGAGACGCGGGCGGTGAACCTCATCGAGGCGGCGGCCGACGGCACGCAGAAGGGCCTCGTCATCGCGGTCTCGGTGGGCGCCATGCTGATCGCCTTCACCGGGCTCATCGCCCTTCTCAACGGCATTGCCGGATGGGGCGGCGGACTGGTCGGCTATCCGTCTCTCAGCATCGAGGGCGTGCTCGGGCTCGCCTTCGCGCCGCTGGCCTGGCTCATGGGCGTGCCCTGGAGCGAGGCGGGTCTGGTCGGCGGTGCCATCGGGCAGAAGATCGCCTTCAACGAGTTCCTGGCCTATGCCCAGCTCTCGCCGGTGCTCAAGGCCGGCACGCTCGATGCCCGGACGACGGCCATCCTGTGCTTCGCCCTGTGCGGCTTCGCCAATCTGGCCTCCATCGCGATCCAGCTCGCGAGTCTGGCGAGCCTCGTCCCCGAGAGGAGGTCCGAGATCGCACGCTATGGAATGCGTGCGATCCTGGCTGGTACGTTGTCGAACCTGACGAGTGCGACCATCGCCGGCCTGTTCATCGGCTGACGGCGGACCCTCACGCGGCGGCGCGCTTGGCCTTGGACGGCTTGGCCGCTGCCGGGGCGGCCTTGGCCGGAGCCGTGACCGGGAGTTCGATGTCGACCCCAAGGGTCGACATGTCCTGGCCCCGTTCCAGGCGGATCTGGACCTTGTCCCGCTCCACCGTGACGTGCTTGGCGATGACGGCGAGGATCTCCTCCCGCAGGAGCATCACCAGGTCGGAGCCGCCGGCCCCGGCCCGTTCGTGGGCCAGGATCAGCTGGAGACGGTCGCGGGCCGTGGGGGCCGAGGCGCGTTTGCTGAAGAGGTTGCGCAGGCTCATGCCGCCCTCCGGGTGAACAGCTTGTTGAGGAGAGACTTCTTGTCGGACGGCACGGTCATCGGCACGGTATCGCCCTTGAGGCGGCGGACGGCATCGATATAGGCCCGGGCCGGGGCGCTGAGCGGGTTGTTCATCGTCACCGGGCAGCCGACATTGGAGGCGCGCAGCACTTCCAGGCTCTCGGGGATGATGGCGAGCAGCGGGATCGAGAGGATCTCGAGCACGTCGTCGACCTTCAGCATGTCGCCGCGATCGGCGCGGGCGGGGTCGTAGCGGGTGAGGATGAGGTGTTTCTCCATCACCTCGCCGCGCTCGGCCTTCAGGGTCTTCGAATCGAGAAGGCCGATGATCCGGTCGGAATCGCGGACCGAGGAGACTTCCGGGTTCGTGACGACGACGGCGAGGTCGGCGTGGCGCATGGCCAGGGTGGCTCCGCGCTCGATGCCGGCCGGGGAATCGCAGATCACCCAGTCGAACTTCTCGCGCAGCTCTTCCATCACCTTGGCGACGCCCTCGTCTGTCAGGGCGTCCTTGTCGCGGGTCTGCGAGGCGGGCAGCAGCGACAGGTTCTCGAGCCGCTTGTCGCGGATCAGTGCCTGGTTGAGCTTGGCGTCGCCGTTGACCACGTTGATGAGGTCGTAGACCACGCGCCGCTCGGCGCCCATCACGAGGTCGAGGTTACGCAGGCCGACGTCGAAATCGACGACGGCGACGCTCTGTCCGGCCTGCGCGAGTGCTGCGCCGAGAGCCGCTGTGGTGGTCGTCTTGCCGACGCCGCCCTTGCCCGAAGTAACGACCAGAACCTTGGCCATGTTCGTATCTCTCCTTAATCCAAGGTTGCCATTTTGATGGAGCCGCTATCGAGCCAGATCTGCACGGGTTTCCCGCGCAGGGTCGTGCCCATGTCTTCGGCCGTGCGGACGAGGCGATCGATCCCGAGCAATTCGGGCTCGAACTTGCGGCAGTAGATGCGGGCGCGGGGGTTGCGGGCGGCGCCGGCGATGGCGCGCCCCCGCAATGCGCCGTAGACGTGGATCGAGCCGCCGGCGAGGATCTCGGCGCCGGAGGCGACCGAACCCATGACGGTGACGTCACCGGTCGGATGCACGATGGACTGGCCGGAACGGACCGACCCTTCGATCATGAGGGAGGTGGTCTCGGGCTCGGCATCGCCCGGGATCTCGATGCTGGTCGCCGGCCGTCCCGCCACCAGAAGCGGGGGGAGGGCGATGCCGTCGAGCAAGGTCTTGCCCGAGAGCGTGGCTTCCGCGCCCTCGATGCCGAGGATGCGGATGCGGCGGGTGCCGAGATCGGCCAGCAGCTTGCCCACCACGTCCGGGTCAGACCCGAGCGCCGCGATGTCGAGGATGAGGGGGCGGCCGTCGAACAGGGTCGGCGACCGCTTCAGCGAGGCGTCCAGATCGGCGAACCAATCGGGAAGCGGAGCTTCCGGAGCCAGGACGAGTGCCTTGAAGGCACGGCCTCGTAGCGTCACGGATCGGCGGGATGGAGGGGCGTGTGTCACGGGCTCTCGCGATTCCTTACCGAACCATTGACGGTCCTTATGGTTACCGCTTGGTTAACGAGCCGGCTTTCTGTGATCCTGTGACCCTATAATCCTGCGATCCCGGGTTCCTGTGTCGGCGCTACTCCAGCGCGGCGACCTTGATCGCATCGCCTTCCAGGCGGATCTGCGCCGGTTGGCCCCGGCGGTCCGGCCCGAGATCGTCGGCCGTCCGGTAGAGACCGTCGATGGCGAGCAGTTCCGGCTCGAACTTGCGGCAGGTGATGCGGGCATCGGGATTGCCGGAGGCCCCGGCGATCGCCCGCCCCCGCAGCGCTCCATAGATATGGATCGAGCCGCCGGCGATCACTTCCGCCCCGGAGGCCACCGATCCCATGATGGTGATGTCGCCTTCGAGATGCAGGATGGTCTGGCCCGACCGGACCGGCTGGTCGAGGATCAGAGATCGGGCGGGGCGCGGCGCCTCCACCTGCGTCGGCGCGGGCGCGTCCGGCGTGGCGACCTCGTCCACCGGCCGCCCGCCGGCCGGGGCGGGGGGCAGCCCCTCGCCGAGGCTGCCGGATTTGGCCCCCTCGATCCCCATCACGGTGACGTCGCGGGCCTTGAGCTCGGAGACCAGGGCGGTGAGGTCCGCCCGGTCGAGGCCGAGGCCGGACACGTCGAGGATCACCGGGCGCCCCACGAAGAAGGCGGGGGAGCGCCGGGCCAGCGCGTCGAGGTCTTCGAGCCAGTCATGCACCGGTGCCGAGGGGGCCAGCACCAGGGCCATGAAGGAGCGGCCACGGAAACGGATCGGGGGACGAGAATTCGGCTGGGTCACGCGGGGGCGTTTCTGTTGTTCCGGAATCGAAAAGGGACTTCTTGAGCCGACCATATCGGCAGATCGCCCGGAACGCTCCCCTCCCGGCATCGTCGCCCACGCCTGTTTCTCTCATGCCTCCGGCCAGCCGCCGTTTCCCCTTGCCATGTGCCCGGATCGAACATAAAGATATCTTTATGTCTCAAGAGAGCGCCAAGGCGACACTCGTCCTTCCTTTCTCCGATGCCCTCGGTGTGCTGCGCGCCACCGCGGAAGAGACGCGCCTGCGCATCCTCGCTCTGTTGATGCAGGGGGAATTGTCGGTCTCCGATCTCACCGACATTCTCGGCCAGTCGCAGCCGCGCATCTCGCGCCATCTCAAGCTTCTCGTCGAGGCGGGTCTGGTGGAGCGGCACCGCGAGGGGGCCTGGGCGTTCTTCCGTCTCATCGAGGCGAGGACCGGTCTGGTGGAGCCCCTGGTCGGCGGGCTCGACCGGTCAAGCCCGCCCCTGTCCGAGGATCGGGCTCGGTTGGAGGGCGTGCGGGCCCAGCGCGCGGATGCCGCGCAGAGCTTCTTCGCCCGCCTCGCCCCGAAATGGGACCAGCTCCGCTCCCTCCACGTGCCGGAGGCGATTGTGGAGGCGGCGGTGATCGACGCCCTCGGATCGCGCCCGGTGCGGAGCCTGATCGATCTCGGCACCGGCACGGGGCGGATGCTCGGACTTCTCGCCCCCAGGGCCTCCCGCGCCACGGGGCTCGATTCGAGCCATGCCATGCTCTCCGTCGCCCGCGCCAATCTGGAGCGGGCCGGCCTGTCGGGCGTGGACCTGCGCCAGGGTGACATCCATGCACCGCCCTTCGGCCGTGGCAGCTTCGACCTCGTCGTGGTGCATCAGGTCCTGCATTATCTCGACGACCCCGCCCGTGCGCTCCGCGAGGCGGCACGGCTCGTGGCCCCCGGAGGCCGGCTTCTCGTGGTGGATTTCGCGCCGCACGATCTCGAATTCCTGCGCGAGGAGCAGGCCCATCGCCGCCTCGGCTTCGCCGCCGAGCAGGTGACGGGCTGGCTCGCCGATGCCGGGCTCGGCATGGTGGCGACACGCCATCTCGCCCCGGCCGACGAGAGCGGGCACCAGCTCACCGTGACCCTCTGGCTCGCCGCCTCGGCGGCCGAGCCGACCCTTGCTTCCGAGGCGGAGCGCGCGGTGGCCTGACCGGCCGCCACGGATTCCCGCCTCGACGACACACGTCTGAACCGAAAGATCTTGAGGACGACCCGATGCCCACCGCTTCCCATCACCGCGCCAGCCGCGACGGCTACCGTCCGATCCAGGTCTCCATCGAGTTCTTCCCGCCGAAGACCGACGAGATGGAGAAGGTCCTGTGGTCGTCGATCGAGCGGCTCGCCCCGCTCCAGCCGAAATTCGTCTCGGTGACCTATGGGGCTGGCGGCTCCACCCGCGAGCGCACCCACAACACCGTGGCGCGGATGATCAAGGAGACGAGCCTCAAGCCCGCCGCCCATCTCACTTGCGTGGACGCCACCCGCGAGGAGATCGACGAAGTCGTGCAATCCTATTGGGATGCCGGGGTACGCCACATCGTGGCCCTGCGCGGCGACCCGCAGGACGGCGTCGGCACCGCCTATCGTCCGCATCCCGGCGGCTATGCCAGGACCAGCGATCTGGTGGCGGGCATCAAGCGCATCGGCGACTTCAAGGTCTCGGTCTCGGCCTATCCCGAGAAGCATCCCGAGGCCGCCACGCTCGATGCCGATATCGATGCGCTGAAGGCCAAGGTCGATGCGGGGGCCGACCAGGCGATCACGCAGTTCTTCTTCGAGAACGACGTCTATCTCCGATACGTGGAGAAGGTACGGGCGGCGGGGATCGAGATCCCGATCATCCCCGGCATCCTGCCGGTGCAGAACTTCAAGCAATCCGCCAATTTCGCCCGCCGCACCGGCGCCTCGGTGCCGTACTGGCTGGCCGCCCGGTTCGAGGGGCTGGACAACGATGTCGATACCCGCCGGCTGATCGCGGCGGCGGTGGCGGCCGAGCAGGTGCTCGATCTGGTGGACGAGGGGGTCAACGACTTCCATTTCTACTCGATGAACCGCTCCGACCTCGTCTATGCCATCTGCCATCTCCTCGGCCTGCGCGCGCAGGCGCCGAAGGTCGCGGCGGCGAAGGCGGCCTGAACGACCCTTGGACGGGGGCCACTCCTCCCCCTTGTGGGGAGGAGCTGGAGGTGGGGGTGGTGTCGGATACGGCGCGACATCTTCGCGGCCACCCCCACCCCTGACCCCTCCCCACAAGGGGGAGGGGGATCATCTGCGACGGAACTTGAGAGACCCCATGACAGACCTCCGCCCCGTTGACGGAAAAGAGATCGAAACCGCCCTGCGCCAGCGGGCAGCGGAAAAAATCCTCGTCCTCGACGGGGCGATGGGCACCGTGATCCAGCGCCTCGGCTACGGCGAGGCGGATTTTCGCGGGGGGCGCTTCCTCGATCACGCGCACGACCAGAAGGGCAACAACGACCTTCTGATCCTGACGCAGCCCGACGCGATCCGGCAGATCCACCTCGACTATTTCCTGGCCGGGGCCGACGTTTGCGAAACCAACACCTTCTCGGGCACCACCATCGCCCAGGCCGATTACGGCATGGAATCGATCGTCCACGAGTTGAATGCGCAAGGCGCGCGCCTCGCCCGCGAGGCCGCCACACTGGCCGAGAAGCAGGATGGCCGCCGCCGCTTCGTGGCCGGCGCCATCGGCCCGACGAACCGCACCCTGTCGATCTCGCCGGACGTGAACAATCCCGGTTACCGGGCCGTGACCTTCGATGGGGTCAAGACCGCCTACATGGAGCAGGTGCGCGGCCTGATGGATGGCGGCGCCGAACTGATCCTGATCGAGACCATCTTTGACACGCTCAACGCCAAGGCGGCGGTCGCTGCCGCCTGGGCGGTGTTCGAGGAGCGCGGCATGGTCCTGCCGATCATGATCTCAGGCACGATCACAGATCTTTCCGGCCGCACCCTTTCGGGCCAGACCCCGGAGGCGTTCTGGAACGCGCTGCGGCATGCCAGCCCCCTCACCATCGGGCTGAATTGCGCGCTCGGCGCCAAGGAGATGCGCGGCCACATCTCGGAACTGTCGCGCATCGCCGACACCCTGGTCTGCGCCTATCCGAATGCGGGTCTTCCCAACGAATTCGGCCTCTATGACGAGAGCCCCGAAGCCATGGGCAGGCTGGTGGGTGAGTTCGCCACCGCCGGCCTCGTCAACATGGTCGGCGGCTGCTGCGGCACCACCCCGGATCATATCCGCGCCATCGCGCAGGCGGTGGAGGGCGTGAAGCCCCGCGCGATCCCGGAGGTGCCCCGCCTGATGCGCCTGTCGGGCCTCGAGCCCTTCACGCTGACGAAGGAGATCCCCTTCGTGAATGTTGGCGAGCGCACCAACGTCACCGGCTCGGCCAAATTCCGCAAGCTCATCACCGCCGGCGACTACGCGGCCGCCCTCGACGTGGCGCGCGATCAGGTGGCGGCGGGCGCCAGCATCATCGACATCAACATGGACGAGGGCCTGCTCGATTCCGAGAAGGCGATGGTCGAGTTCCTCAATCTCGTCGCCGCCGAGCCCGACATCGCCCGCGTGCCGGTGATGATCGATTCCTCGAAATTCCACGTCATCGAGGCTGGGCTCAAATGCGTCCAGGGCAAGGCGATCGTGAACTCGATCTCCATGAAGGAGGGCGTCGAGAAGTTCATCAGTGACGCCAAGGTGTGCCGCTCCTACGGCGCCGCCGTGGTGGTCATGGCCTTCGACGAGCAGGGCCAGGCCGATTCTTACGAGCGCAAGGTCGAGATCTGCACCAAGGCCTACAAGGTCCTGACCGAAGAGGTCGGTTTCCCGCCGGAAGACATCATCTTCGATCCGAACGTGTTTGCCGTCGCCACCGGCATCGAGGAGCATAACGGCTACGGTGTCGCCTTCATCGAGGCGACCAAGACCATCCGCGAGACTCTGCCCCACGCCCATATCTCGGGCGGCATCTCGAATCTCAGCTTCGCCTTCCGAGGCAACGAGCCCGTGCGCGAGGCGATGCATGCGGTGTTCCTGTACCATGCGATCCAGGTCGGCATGGATATGGGCATCGTGAATGCCGGCCAGCTGGCGATCTACGCCGAGCTTCCGGCCGAGCTGCGCGAGCTGTGCGAGGACGTCGTCCTCAACCGCCGCGACGATTCCACCGACCGGCTGCTCGATGCGGCCGCGCGCTTCAAGTCCGGCGGCGGCGTCCAGGCCAAGGCGGCCGATCTGTCCTGGCGCGAGGCTCCGGTGGCGAAGCGCATCGAGCATGCCCTGGTCAACGGGATCACCGAGTACATCCTCGTCGACACCGAAGAGGCGCGCCTCGGCGTCGAACGTCCGCTCCACGTCATCGAAGGCCCGCTGATGGCCGGCATGAACGTGGTCGGCGACCTGTTCGGCTCGGGCAAGATGTTCCTGCCGCAGGTGGTGAAGTCCGCCCGCGTGATGAAGCAGGCGGTGGCCTATCTCGAACCCTTCATGGAGGCCGAGAAGCTCGCCAATGGCGGCGACGGCAAGCGCCAGGCCGCCGGCAAGATCCTGATGGCGACGGTGAAGGGCGATGTCCACGACATCGGCAAGAACATCGTCGGCGTCGTGCTGGCCTGCAACAATTACGAGATCATCGATCTGGGCGTGATGGTGCCGGCGGCCAAGATCCTCGACGTGGCCAAGCGTGAGAATGTCGACATCGTCGGCCTGTCCGGCCTCATCACGCCCTCGCTGGACGAGATGGTTCACGTGGCGGCCGAAATGGAGCGCGAAGGGTTTTCGGTTCCCCTGCTCATCGGTGGCGCCACGACCAGCCGCGTCCACACGGCGGTGAAGATCCACCCCTCATACAATCGGGGCCAGACGGTCTACGTGACGGATGCGAGCCGTGCGGTCGGCGTGGTCTCGAGCCTGCTCTCGAAGGAGACGCGGGACACCACCATTGCCAACATCCAGGCCGAGTACCGCAAGGTGTCGGACGCGCATGCCCGCTCTGAGCTCGACAAGCAGCGCCTGCCACTCGCCAAAGCTCGCGCCAACCCGTTCAAGATCGACTGGTCGGGTTACCGTCCAACGAAGCCGAGCTTCACCGGCGTGCGGGTCTATTCCTCCTACGAGGTCGCCGACCTCGTGCCGTATATCGACTGGACGCCGTTCCTGCAGACCTACGAGTTCAAGGGCCGCTACCCGGCGATCTTCGAGGACCCGAACCAGGGTCCCGCCGCCAAGGCCCTGTTCGACGACGCGCAGGAGATGCTGAAGCAGATCGTCGACGAGCGCTGGTTCAACCCGAAGGCGATCATCGGCTTCTGGCCGGCAAATTCGGTGGGCGACGACATCGCGCTCTATACCGGCGAGAGCCGCTCCGAAAAACTTGCGACCTTCCACGGTCTGCGCCAGCAATTGTCGAAGCGCGACGGGCGCGCCAATACCTGCCTGTCCGATTTCGTAGCGCCGAAGGAGACGGGCATCGGCGATTACGTCGGCGGATTCGTGGTCACGGCCGGCCTGGAAGAGGTGCGGATCGCCGAGCGCTTCGAGCGGGCCAATGACGATTACCGTTCGATCCTGGTCAAGGCGCTCGCCGACCGCATCGCCGAGGCGCTGGCCGAGCGCATGCACGAACGTGTGCGCAAGGAGTTCTGGGGCTATGCCGCCGACGAGACCTTCGGCCCCGAAGATCTCGTGCGCGAGGAATATGCCGGTATCCGCCCGGCACCCGGCTATCCCTCGCAGCCCGACCATACCGAGAAGGTCACCCTGTTCGACCTGCTCAAGGCCGAGTCGCGCATCGGCGTGAAGCTCACCGAGAGCTATGCCATGTGGCCCGGCTCGTCGGTCTCCGGCCTCTACATCGCCCACCCGGAAGCGCATTACTTCGGCGTCGCCAAGGTGGAGCGCGATCAGGTGGAGGATTATGCGCTTCGCAAGGGCATGGACCTGCGCGAGGTGGAGCGCTGGCTCGGCCCCATCCTCAACTACGACCCGGCCCGCTACCTCGCGGCGGCCGCCGAATGACGCCGGATCTCGGTGAGCCTGACCGATGCGGCAGGCTCACCGAGGCGTGGCATAAGCCGCGCGATCTGGTGGAATGGTGCTTTGTGTGTCCGGCGGAGGCTTGACCGTGGTCTCCGTCGCGCTTCAATGCGATCCCTTGATCGATGGCTTGAGCGGAGCGCGACGACGTTGAACCGGACCACCGGAATTCTGGCCGTCGCGGTCACGCTCGCTTTGGGAGTCTCCGGCTGCACCGGTTTCTCCTATCTGTCGAAGAACTACGCCGCTGTGGGCGTCCAGATCGTCACGATCGGCTGCAAGGACCCGTATTCCGTCTACGACCAGCGCCGCGTGAACAAGATGCTCGTCGTCTCCGATGGATTGCGGGAGATCACGGGGTGCGGCATCGACGAGCGCTATGACGGGCAGGGCGGCCCGGCGGAGACCCGCGCCAAGCGCCTGCGCGAGGCGGCCCGCACCTTCCTCGACGAGACCGCCCGAGAGAATTGCAAGATCACTGGGGAAGCCGTCTTCTCCGACCTGCAGACGGAGTTCTCCTATATCTGCAAGCCGACGCCGGAAGAGCGCGGCCTGAAGGTGCCGAGACTTCCCGGTCGCTGAGGGAAGCGCTGGTCCGGCGCCCTAATCGCCGTTCGTGGAGGACGGGCGCGGGAACGTCCGTTCCGCCGCATCCCCCGATGCCGCGAGCAGGGCACGGGCGAGGTCGCGGGCCTCGCGCCGGTCGAGGGCCAGAATGGCCGTGAAGGGCGCCCCGGACAGGTCCGCGAGGCCGAGTTCGAGCCGCACACCGTCCGGCAATGCGGCGACGGCGAGACTCCAGTCCCGTTCCTGCTGCCTGTTCATGCGCCTGTCTCCCGTTCGGTTCGCCACGGCATCGGACGGGCGATGGGACGCGACCGAGCGAAGAACTCCGATGCCGCGATGCCTGGAACCGCGCATGGAATGACCGATTGCGGCACTCAGGGCCAGAGCGGAAGCGCCGCCCGCGAAACTCTCTCGGCCGAGGAATATTGACGGGCGACGGCGGAACGGTGTTTCTCCGCCCGCGAAACGGCCGGATCGCCGGCCCGGCAGGCAATGCCCAGGAACAAGGAAACGCCGACATGTCCGAGATCTGGTTCCGCACCGGAGAGGCCACCGTCCTCGCCGCCGATGGCCAGTACACCGACGCGATGCCGGAGGTGCTGATCGGCTCCACCCGTGGCCCGGTGGGCCAGGCCTTCGCCGGCATGATGGGGCAGGTCCAGGGACATACCCGCATGTTCGTGGTGCGCGACCTGAACCAGCTCGTGCGCCCCTCGACGATGATGACCACCAAGGCGACGATCCACACCGTGGAATACGTCAACCTCCTGGGCGGCGTGGTTCAGGCCGCCACGGGTGACGCCATCGTCGATTGCGTGATCGAGGGCATCCTGCCGAAGGACGGACTCGACGACCTGTGCATGATCATCATGATCTGGCTCGACCCGCGCTGCGCCGAGGACGCCAATCTCGACCAGAAGGACCTCTACCGCACCAATTACGAGGCGACGAAGCTCGCCATCGCCCGCGCCATCAAGGGCGAGCCGACCATCGACGAGCTCATCGCCAACCGCAAGACGGTGAAGCACTACGCGCTCGAGGGCATCGTCGAGTACTGAGAGACCGGGGGTGGGGGGATGCACTGGCGTCCTTCCACCCGCCGCTGCATCTCGTCTCCGTCAGCCCGGCGGGATGCGGCCGACCGAGCACAGGGTGCGGATCGAGCCCGATGGATCGGTGTAGCAGTTCGCCGACCACCCGTTCTGCTGGATGAACGACTTGCGCCGCTCGCGGAGCGACGTCTCGTAGGCCTTGCCGATGGCGCTTTGAACCGCACCGGCGTTCTCACCGGTCGCCGCCGCACCGGCAATCGCCAGATCCTGGAAATAGACCGCCGAGGGTGTCGGATCGCCGGAGGCCGCCTGGACGATGGGCTCGGACCTGCAGGTCAGGTCGATCTTCGTGCCGTTCGGGATCTTGAGATCGATGCTCGGCCCTTGCCGCCTCCCGACCTTCGCGCCGATCTCGGAAGCGATCCTCGCCGCCAGTCCGTCACACTCATCCGCATGGGCTGGGACCGCCACGGACAGGGTGATGGCCGCTGCGAGATAAACCGGCCGCATCACGCTGGAACGGCCGTCGGATTCCGCATCTGCGCCCCGCCCGATCCGGCTCCACCGCGCGGTCGGGCGCCCGACGCCTCGCGCAGGGAATCCACGGTTTCGTCGGAACCGGGGGCAACGAGATCACGTCGCCGTTCCGCCGTCGGCATCGGCATGCAGACCAGGATGATCGTGCCGAGACCCTCCTCGGACCGGATGCGCAGCGAGCCTCCATGAAGCTCTGCCATGGAGCGGGCGATGGCGAGCCCCAGGCCGGAGCCCTTATGGGTCCGGGTGAGGTTCGTCTCCACCTGCTGAAACGGCGAGCCGAGACGGCGAAGAGCGGCTTTCGGGATGCCGATCCCGTTATCTTCGATGAAGATGTGGACCCGGTCGCCGGCCGGCCGCGCCTTGACGATGATGCGCCCGTCTCCGCCCGGCGTGAACTTCACCGCGTTCTGGATGAGGTTCAGGAGGATTTGATGCAGCGCGCGGCCATCCGCCAGCAGGGTCAGGTCGTCTGAGACGTCGACGTCGATGCTGAGTGATTTCGCCCGGGCCGACTCGGCCACCAGCTTCAATGCGCCCTGGACGGCGGTGTCGAGGGGGACTTCCCGAAGCGCGAGGCGGACGCTGTGCGATTCGATGCGCGACATGTTGAGGATGTCGTCGATGACCGAGAGCAGGTAGTCGCCGCTGGAGCGGATATCCCGGCAATATTCCGTGTAACGGGGCGATCCCAGCGTTCCGTAGACTCCGCTTTCCATCAACTCCGCGAAGCCCATGATGGCGTTGAGCGGCGTGCGCAGCTCATGGCTCATGGTGGCGAGGAACTCGGATTTCGCCTGGTTGGCGGTTTCGGCTTGGGCCTTCTGGTCGAGGTAGCGTTCGGCGAGGTCCGCGAGCTGCTGGGTCTGCAGTTCGAGGGTCCGGCGCGAGCGCTTGAGGTCCTTGACCGTCTCGATCAGTTCGCGCTCGGAGGCGACGAGCTGCTCCTGCTGGCGCTTGAGGTTGGTGATGTCGGTGCCGACCGAGACGTAGCCGCCGTCCTTGGTCCGCCGCTCGCTGATCTGGAGCCAGCGGCCGTCGGTGAGCTCCGCCTCGAAGGTGCGGGCGGTCGCCGACGAAACCTCGATCTCCCGGAGTTCGCGGCGTACCGGCGGCAGGACGCCCCGGCCCATGATCTCATGGTAGCGCTTGCCCGGAGTCGCATCGTCGGGACTCAGAGCGTGGAGGTGGCGGAATTTCGAATTGCACAGGACGAGGCGGTTGCTCGTGTCCCACAGGACGAAGGCTTCCGAGATCGCCTCCACCGCGTCGCGCAGGCGCATGTCGGCGGTGGCGTTGGACTCGGCGAGCTGACGCTGTTCGGTGACGTCGAGTGCGATGCCGACCAGGTGCCGGCCGCCATCGACCTGATCGGGGACGACCTCGGCGCGGGTGCGCAGCCAGATCCAGCCGCCATTGGCGCTGCGCATGCGGAATTCGTGATCGACGGTGGACTGGCTCGCAGCCAACTGGCGGGCCAGGGCGTAGAGGTCCCCGTCATCGGGATGGACCAGGGCGTTGACGTCGCCGAAGGACAGGAACTCGCGCTCCCGGCGATAACCGAGCAGGGCGTACATCGAATCCGACCAGTAGATCCGGCCGCGCGGAATATCCCAGTCCCACAATCCGCACCGACCGCGACCGAGCGCCGTGTCGAGCCGCTGCTTGATCTGCTCGCACAGCCTGTCGACCGCATAGGCCCGCTGGGTCTGTAGCGCGTAGGCGATGCCGATCCCGACGATCACGAGGGCGGCAGCCGCGTAGAGGACCGCCTGATGCCGCATCCGCGTGGCCCAGGCATCGAGAATGGGGGCGATCGGCTGGATCACCGCAACCTGGCCGCGACCTTTGGGAAGCGTCCGGAGGGCCGCGAAGGCCTGTTCGCCATTGGCGAGGGTCAGCGCCATCACGCCGGCGCGTTCGCCCAGCGTGCTCAGGGCCTGCATCTCTCCGAGGCGGTCCGCGATGGTCCCGCTCAGGTCCGTCAGGGCCGGGTGGGCGCCAAGAAGCGTTTCAGAGGACGAGGCCACCAGGATCTGGCGGCCCGACGGCATCAGCGAGGCGGGGAGCAGAGTCTCCAGGCGCGACCGGATCGCGGGCGGCGTCGCTTCCGCGTCCGACATGGCGGCCGTGACGAGCCGCGTGAAGGTCTCCATGTCCGTGACCGCATCGCGCAGGATCTCACTGCGCTCGCCGCGCAATTGAAGCGCTGCGCCGGCCGCCAGACAGACGAGAAAGGTGGCGAGGAAGGCGGGCACCGCATAGCGAAGCCAGATCTCGGCACGGACGAACCGGGTATGGGCCGCAGTCTGAGGGCGGTGAATACCGAGAATCGTATCCGCACGTGCGGAGAGGGAAGCGGAATCCGCCTCCAGCATGACAAGCCCCCGCAGCTGCTGGTGAGTCGTTCGGGGCATGTCGGTGAGTCACGCTCCGAATCGTATTCAATTCAGCATTTCCACAGCCAACTTGTCCACGAAATTCTTGGCCGTCCGCTTGACTCCTGGCGCAGTGTGGCAATCAGATTCAGAGAATCGATGGATCGAATTTAACCTTATTTTCGAGTGCGTTAACCATCACCGAGGGTCCGGGCCAGAATATCGGCCACATCACGGGAAAGCCCTGTCCCGGAGGCAATTTCTCCAAGCGTGGCCTTGGCTTGGCTACGCCGCACCGGCTCCCACATTCGCCACGAACCGAACGCGGTCAAAAGCCGCGCTGCGAGCTGGGGATTCGTCCGATCAGTCGTCTGAACCGCGTCCGCAAGCAGTCTGAAGCCCGCTCCATCGGGTCGGGCGAACTGCGTCGGGTTCGCCATGGCAAAGCTCCCGATCAGTGAGCGTACGCGATTTGGATTGGTGATCGCGAAAGCCGGATGCCGCTGCAGCCTCTCGATTCGCTCGATCGTGCCGTCTTCCGGGATCATCGCCTGGATGGCGAACCACTTGTCGAGAACCAGTGGTTCGTCGGGATAGCGGAGGCCGAAGGCGTGGAGCGCGGTTTCTCTGGCCGTTCCCGGGATCGAGGCCAGGACCGAGAGTGCCGCCAGTCGGTCGGTCATGTTGGTGGTGTCAGCGAGTTCGGCAGTGGCGAGCTCGACGCCTCGCTCCCCGTTCGAAGAGGCAATCAGGTCCAGGGCGGCGTTGCGCAGGGCCCGGCGACCCACCGAGACCGCATCGGGGTCGAATGGCGCGTCCGCCCCGTCCGCCATGGCGGCGCGAAGGGTCTCCAGGCGCGGACCGAGTCCTCGTCCGATCTGGCGCCGCAGGATCTTTCGGGCCCGATGGATCGCATCGGGATCGACATCGGAGCCCAGATCGCCGGCGACGTCGCCTTCGCTCGGGATGCCGAGGACGAGGGCTGCGAAGGCAGGATCGCTTGAGGCCTCGTCGTCCAGGAAGGTAGCAAGCGCCTCGATGAAGGCTTGCGCGGCGGGGTCCGTCTCCTCCGTGAGCGATGCGTTGGCTCTCGTCCGTTCGACGATCAGGCGCAGGGCGATGTTCTGCGCAGCCTGCCACCGATTGAAAGCGTCGGTGTCATGGGCGAGGAGCGTCAGGCGGTCGGCATCGCTCGATGCCATGTCGATGCGAACCGGGGCGGAAAAGCCTCGGAACAAGGACGGGACCGGCCTCTCGGCGACGTCTGTGAAGACGATCTCGTCCGATGTACGGTCAAGGACGAAGACGCCCTCGCTGACGCGTTCGCAGGAAGCAGCGATCGGGCCGCGCTCGCCTACGAGGCCGAGGGCGATGGGGATGACGAGGGGCGGGATGCCTTCGGCGCTTGCCAGGCGCTGGCTAAAGCGCAGGCGATAGGTCCGTGCGGCAGCATCGTAATCTCCTTCGACGCTGACCGTTGGTGTTCCCGGACGCTCGTACCATCTCGCGAAAGCCGACAGGTCGTGCCCGGTCTCAGTGGCGAAGGCAGCGAGGAAATCCTCCACCGTGGCGGCTCGTCCGTCGTTCTCGACGAAATAGCGGTCCATCCCCGCGCGAAAGACATGGGGGCCGATCAGCGTGCGCAGCATCCGCACGATCTCGGCACCCTTTTCGTAGACCGTTGCCGTGTAGAAATTGTTGATCTCGGCATAGGCCCGGGGCCGGACCGGATGGGCCAGCGGCCCGGCATCCTCCGGGAACTGGCGGGCGCGCAGCGTCCTGACCTCGCCGATGCGATGGACCGCGCGCGAGCGCATGTCGGACGAGAATTCCTGGTCACGGAAGACCGTGAGGCCCTCTTTCAGGCAGAGTTGGAACCAGTCGCGGCAGGTGACGCGGTTGCCCGACCAATTATGGAAATACTCGTGGGCGATGATCCGCTCGATCGCCGCGTAATCGGCATCGGTGGCGGTGTCGGGCGAGGCGAGGACGTATTTGTCGTTGAAAATGTTGAGGCCCTTGTTCTCCATGGCGCCCATGTTGAAATCGGACACCGCCACGACGTTGAAGACGTCGAGATCGTAGGCGCGGCCGAACGCCTCCTCGTCCCAGGTCATCGAGCGGGCGATGGCGTCGAGGGCATAGGCGGCCCGGTCCGATTTACCCGGCTCCACGTAGACGGCGAGGGAAACGGGGCGGCCATCCATCGTGGTGAACGCGCGAGTCACCCGGTCGAGGCGGCCGCCGACGAGGGCGAAGAGATAAGCGGGCTTCGGGTGCGGATCGTGCCAGATCGCATAATGGCGGCCCGGGCCGGCAGGCCCGGCTTCCGTCAGGTTGCCGTTGCCGAGAAGGACGGGCGCTTCGTCGGCATCGGCCTCGATCCGCGTCGTATAGACCGACATCACGTCGGGCCGGTCGAGGAAGTAGGTGATCCGGCGGAAGCCGTCGGCCTCGCACTGGGTGCAGTAGACGCCGCTCGACCGGTATAGGCCCATGAGCTTGGTGTTGGCGGTCGGGTCGATCCGCGTCTCGATCGCCAGCGTGAAGGGCTTTCGCGGCGGCTCATGCACCGTCAGCGCCGAGGCGGTGGCGGAATAGGCCGCCGGATCGAGGATTTCGCCGTCGAGCGACAGCCGCGTCAGCGTGAGATCATCACCGTCCAGCACCAGGGGCGCGTTCGGGCGTCCGTCCGGGTTCGGGCGCAGGGCCAGGGTCGCGACGATCCGCGTCTCACGGGGATGGAGCCGAGCGTCGAGTGCCACCGTGTCGATGAGGTGGTCGCTCGGCCGGTAATCATCGAGACGGATCAGGGTCGGGCTTTCGGTGCGCATGCGGTTGGTCCTGATCGGGAGCGAGGACTAAGAACGGCTCCGCGTCGTCGGCCCGCTCGGCTTCCACCCTCAAGGTATGAGAGGGGGCGGGAGCGTCGGGGGCATCGCGGCGTTGACGCCCGGCATAGCCGGGCCACATAGGCGGCATCAACCGGAGACGACCCAGCCCATGGAATACCTGCACACGATGGTCCGCGTGGCGGATCTCGACAAGGCGCTCGCCTTTTACGTGGACACGTTCGGCCTGCGCGAAACCCGCCGCGTGGAGAACGAGAAGGGTCGATTCACCCTCGTCTTCCTCGCCGCCCCCGGGGATTACGACACGGCCCTGGAGACGAAGGCGCCCCAGGTGGAGCTCACCTACAACTGGGATCCGGAGACCTATTCCGGCGGGCGCAATTTCGGTCACCTCGCCTATCAGGTGGACGACATCTACGCCTTCTGCGCGCGCCTGCAGGACAAGGGCGTGACCATCAACCGGCCGCCGCGCGACGGCTACATGGCCTTCGTGAAGTCGCCGGACGGGATCTCCATCGAGATCCTGCAGAAGGGCGAGGCCAAGGCGCCGCAGGAGCCGTGGGCCTCCATGGAGAATACCGGCTCCTGGTAGGACGGCGAGATCGCGGGGCGCGTCATCGCGCGCCCCGCGATCTCGGTTCTAGATCTATGCGCCGCCCGCTTCGCTGGCCGGCGTGATGCCGAGTTCGGCGAGCTTGGCCGAGACGGCTTCGATCGGCCGCTTGAGCTTCAGGCTGATGATGGAGACCGGTACGCGCTCGCGCGCCAGCGTCCGGAGTTCGGATACGTTTTCGAGCGTCCAGGCCGAATCGCTCGCTGCCATGGTCACCTCCTCACGTTGGCGGGCCGCCGCGACGGGCGTGGCCCTATTCGATGAGCTAGGGCCACGTGGATCGTCGAGCAAGCCGCCGAACAAAATCCCGCCATGGCACCCGGATGGGCATCCGGCTCCTTGACCTCGGGAGCGATGGCGGCGCACATCCGCGCCGGATCAGTCGGCCGGGCGGCCGCTCCGGTGCGAACCGGGGAGGAAAGTCCGGGCTCCATGGAGAGACGGTGCCGGATAACGTCCGGCGGGGGCGACCCCAGGGACAGTGCCACAGAGAGCAGACCGCCCTGCTTCATGCAGGGTAAGGGTGAAAGGGTGCGGTAAGAGCGCACCGCGGACGCGGCAACGCGGACGGTACGGCAAACCCCACCGGGAGCAAAACCGAATAGGGGCGACACGCCTTCTCCCGAAAGGGACGGGGCAGGCCCTCTCTCCAGGCTCGTCGCCCGGGTTGGTTGCTCGAGGCGTTCGGTAACGAACGTCCCAGAGGAATGGCCGCCACGTCCGGAAGTTCGCTTCCGGGCCCTACAGAACCCGGCTTAAAGGCCGGCTGATCCTCTTTCCGCCGGCATCGGCTAGCGCTTGGCGAGCTCTCTCACACCCGACGAATACGCTGCATAAAACCGACGAAACTTACCGTCGGTTAACCTTGCTGAGGTCTGATCGGACTCGGCGGCTCACATGCGGGTCCGCGCGTTGACGGTGCTCAGAGGCTCATGTTACCCGGAATCACTTCGTCAGCGGCGATTTTGGGAACGGCGGACGCGCAGGGCGCTCGCCGGGGGCGAAGTGCGGGCCGCGTCCGCGACGTCTCCTCTTTCTTTGCCGTTCCGTCTCCTCCGGCCGCCTCGAAGCGGTCGATGCCCGCCGCAGGGACGCATGCGTCACATCCCATCTTCCGCCGCCGCCTGGCGTCCCCGACTCGTTCCAGCCCGGTGCGGATCTCCGCGATCGGTTCCGTTCCGAGCCGCCGGTCGGGTTTCGGCATGACGCTCACTCATGCCGCCGCCGCCGGCGCGGTTACCGCTGCGCCGCACATTCCGGTGCTAATCGCCGAAGTGGTGGCATCGCTCGCACTTCCGGGCACATCCCTTGTTGTCGACGGAACCTTCGGTGCAGGCGGCTACACCCGCGCGATGCTGCAAGCCGATCCAGGGATCCGCGTGCTCGCGATCGACCGCGATCCCACTGCCATCGCAAGTGGCGCCGGCCTCGTGGCAGCTTCCGAAGGGCGTTTGACCCTCGTGCCCGGCCGGTTCGGCACGCTTGATACGCTTGTCAGGGAACAAGGCATCGAATCTGCCGACGCCGTCGTCCTCGATATCGGCGTCTCCTCGATGCAGATCGACCAGGCCGACCGCGGCTTCTCGTTCCGCAACGATGGGCCCTTGGACATGCGCATGGAGCGCGCCGGCCAGAGCGCCGCCGACCTCGTCAATGGCGCCGAGGAGGCGACGCTGGCCGACATCATCTACCATTACGGCGAGGAGCGCCGCTCGCGGGCGGTGGCCCGCGCCATCATCGAGGCCAGGCGGAAAAGCCCGATCGAGACCACGGCGGCGCTCGCCGAGATCGTGTCGAGCGTGGTCTGGGCGGATCCCGCCAGCGGAATCCATCCGGCCACCCGGACGTTCCAGGGGCTGCGCATCGCCGTGAACGACGAATTGGGCGAACTCGTCCAGGCGCTCCATGCCGCCGAGCGAATCCTCCGGCCGGGTGGACGCCTTGCCGTGGTCACCTTCCATTCCCTGGAAGACCGTATCGTCAAACAGTTCTTCTCCGCGCGCAGCGGTCGAGCGGCCCAGGCCTCCCGTCATCTGCCAAGCGCCGATGCGCCGACCCCGCGCAGCTTCACCATGGTGACGAAGGGCCCGGTGACGGCCTCCGACTCCGAGGTTCATGCCAATCCCCGCTCGCGCTCGGCCAAGCTCCGGGCGGCGGAGCGGACCATGGCGCCGGCCGCGCCGCCGCTGGCGGCCATCGAAGCGCTGGCGGCTCTTCCCGCCCAGCGCGGTCACCTCGTCTCGAAGAGCGGTGGAGTGCGTCGGTGATCCGTCTCCTGAACGTCGTCGCCATTCTCGGACTGATCGGCTCGGCGATTTACGCCTACTCGATCAAGTACGACACGCTGTACCAGGCCGGTCAGGTCTCGAAGGCCAAGAGCCAGCTCCACAAAGAGCGGCAGGCAATCGCGGTGCTCCGGGCCGAGTGGCAGCTCCTGACCCGGCCAGACCGCCTTCAGGCCGCCGTCGAGCGTCATCTTGCCCTGGAGCCCATCGGCGTGAATCATCTCGGCCGTCTCTCCGACCTGCCGATGCGCCCAGACCGCGGTGACGAGATCGGTCGCCTGCTGGCCGCCACCGCAACGCCCAAGGAAAAATCTTCGGCGAAGACTGCCGATGAGCCGAGGACGACCGGGTCGATCACCACGCGCACGACCACCACCAAGCCGACTGTGACCGCGTCGACGATCAAGACGACCACCGTCCAAACCACCAGAACGCCCAATACGGTTTCGAGGTAGTCCCGTGTCAGACGAGACCGTTCACGATCACACGCTCCACGCCGCCGACGAGGCCGGTGATGCTCTTCCGCAGGAAGGCGCTCCGCAGCCCGTGGCCGCCACGCGCCCGCCTTGGACGCCGATGGGCTTGGTGCGGGCGATGTTCCACCTCGCTATCGAGCGGTCCTATGCTCGCGTCGGCCTCGTCGGCCTCGGTTTCGCGCTGGTGTTCCTGACCATCGCCGGCCGATTGGTGGCGATGGCGGCCTTCCCTCAGGCCGATAACGGAGACAACCGCGTCGCCGCCGCGGCCACCACGGCGATCCGCCCCGACATTGTCGACCGCAACGGTGAGATCCTGGCCACCGACATCCGCACCGTGTCGGTCTTCGCCGAGCCGAAGAACATCTACGACAAGGACGAGGCGGTCGAGCTTCTGACCGCCGTCCTACCCGAGCTCAACGCCACCGATCTGCGTGCCAAGCTCTCGACGAAGAAGGGCTTCGTCTGGGTCAAGCGTGAGATCACCCCGAAGCAGCAGCTCGAAGTGCATCGCCTCGGCATTCCCGGCGTCGGATTCCTTCCCGATCACAAGCGCGTCTACCCCAACGGCACTGCGGCGGCCCATATTCTGGGTGTGACCAACCTCGACAATATCGGCATCGCCGGTATCGAGAAGTACATCGACAATACCGGCCTGAAGGACCTGAACAGCCTCGGCTTCGTCGCCAAGGCCACCGACCTCCGCCCTGTCCAGCTCTCCATCGACCTGCGGGCGCAGTTCGCCCTGCGCGACGAACTGGCCTGGGGCGTCGATCACTTCAAGGCCAAGGCCGCGGCAGGCCTGATCCTCGACGTGACCACCGGAGAGGTGATTGCACTCGCCTCCCTGCCGGATTTCGACCCGAACAACCCGGCCGAGGCCAACAATCCCGACCGGATCAACCGGATGAATGTCGGCGTCTACGAGATGGGCTCGACCTTCAAGGCGATGACCCTCGCCATGGCGCTCGATTCCGGCAAGTACAACGTCAACTCGACCTTCGATACGCGCGGCGGCGTGCTGACCTGGGGCCGGCAGAAGATCCACGAATATCACGGTACCAACCGCACCATCACCATGCCGGAGGTGTTCACGCACTCCTCCAACATCGGCTCGGCCAAGATGGCGCTCGGCATCGGCGTGCCAGGTCACAGGGCCTTCTTGAAGAAGATGGGCCTCACCGACCGGATGCGGACGGAGTTGCCCGAAAGCGCCGAGCCCATCGTTCCCTCGCGCTGGACAGAAATCAACACCATCACCATCGCGTTCGGTCACGGCCTCGCGGTCGCGCCGCTCCAGGCGGCGGCGGCGGTGGGCGCGATCACGAACGGCGGTAACCTGATCGTGCCGACCTTCCTCAAGACGACGGAAGCCGAGGCGCTGAAGAAGGCGACCCGCGTGCTCAAGCCCGAGACCAGCGAGGCGATGCGCTTCATCATGCGCCTCAACGCGGTGGAAGGCTCGGCCAAGAAGGCGTCGATCCCGCTCTACTATGTCGGCGGCAAGACCGGCACGGCGGAGAAGGTCATCCACGGCCGCTACGTCAAGAACCGCCTGTTCACGACCTTCATGGCAGCCGCGCCCATGAACAACCCGAAATACCTGTTCGTCACCATCATGGACGAGCCGCAGGGCCTGCCGGAATCCGGCGGCTACGCCACCGCCGCCTGGAATTCGGGCGTCGTGACCGGCCGGGTGATCGAGCGCGTCGCCCCGATCATCGGCCTGCCGCCGCAATTCGATCCGCCGGTGAAGCCATTCCCCCTGATGGTGAAGCTCGGCGCCTATCACGCGACGATGCTCGACCCGCGATGAGCGACATGAATCTCGGTTCGCTGTTCCCGGACCTCGATGTCGGGCCGGCCTCCAGCGCGATCGTGACGGGCATCACGGCCGATAGCCGCCGGGTCGTTCCCGGTGGCGTCTTCGTGGCGGTGCCCGGCACGCGGGTGGACGGCAAGGTCTTCGCCGCCAAGGCTTTCGCAGACGGCGCCGTCGCCATCCTGGGCGAGGGCGATCGGCCCGCCGGCCTGCCGGCTGAGGCTCTCTGGATCCCCGTTCCCGACGTGCGCCGAGCATTGGCCCTCGCTGCCGCTCGCTTTTCCCTCCGCCAGCCCGAAACCGTGATCGCCGTGACCGGTACCAGCGGCAAAAGCTCGGTGGCCGATTTCGTCCGCCAGATCCTGTCGCGTCTCTCCCTTCCTTCTGCCAGCCTCGGCACGGTAGGGGTCGTCACCGATCGGGGCGCCGAATACGGCTCGCTGACGACGCCCGACCCGGTCTCGCTGCACGAGATCCTGGCGCGGCTGGCCGATGACGGCATCACGCATCTGTCCATGGAAGCGTCTTCGCACGGGATCGAGCAGCGCCGACTCGATGGCGTGAGGCTCGCCGTCGCCGGTTTCACCAATCTCGGGCGCGACCACCTCGATTACCACCCCACCATCGAAGACTATCTCCAGGCCAAGTTGCGGTTGTTCACGACGTTGCTGCCTGCCGGCAGGCCCGCCGTGATCAATGCGGACGGCCCCTATTCCGAGCGCGTCATCGAGGTGGCGCGGGAAGCCGGGCACGACATCCTGACCACCGGCCGGACAGGCGAGACGATCCGTCTTCTGGATGCCCGCACCGAGGGGTTCTCCCAGGCCCTCACCATCCGCCTGCACGGTGAAGCTGCGACCCGTCGCGTTGCGCTTCCCCTCGTGGGCGGCTTCCAGGTGGAGAACGCGCTCCTCGCCGCCGGCCTCGTCGGCGCCGCCATCGGCCGCGACCGCATGGCGGACATTCTCGCCACCCTCGAACACCTCACCGGCGTGCCCGGCCGCATGGAACGGATCGGCGAGGTCAACGGCGCCCTCTGCCTCGTGGATTACGCCCACAAGCCCGAAGCCCTGGAGAGCGTGCTCGATGCGCTCCGCCCCTTCGCGACAGGTCGCCTGACTTGCGTATTCGGCTGCGGCGGCGACCGCGACACCGGCAAGCGCCCGCTCATGGGCGCCATCGCGGCGCGGAAAGCCGACCTCGTCATCGTCACCGACGACAACCCACGCAGCGAAGACCCGGCCTCGATCCGCGCTGCCATTCTCGCCGCTTCTCCCGGTGCCACCGAGATCGGCGACCGGGCCGAGGCGATCCAGACCGCCGTGCGCGGGCTCCGGGCCGGCGACGTCCTAGTTGTGGCCGGCAAGGGTCATGAAACCGGCCAGATCGTGGGCACACAGGTGCTCCCGTTCTCGGATCACGAGGTGATCCGGTCAGCGATCGCGGAGGTGGGGGCGTGAGATCGAGTCAGGGTGAAACGCTGTCTTCAGCGCGTCTCTCCCTCCCCCCTTTGCGGGGGAGGGTGCCTGCGGAGCAGGCGGGAGAGGGGACGACCTCTCCGGAACTGGCGCTCCCCTCTCCCGACCCGCTTCGCGGGCCACCCTCCCCCGCAGAGGGGGGAGGGTACGCGCGCGGTCGCCCCATGCATGAGTCCGCCCGATGACGACGCCCCTCTGGACCCCCGAGGCCCTGGAAGCCCCTACCGGCGGCACCTTGCGCGGCAACCCGAAGCCGATCACCGGCGCTTCCATCGATACGCGGACGCTGCAGCCGGGCGACCTGTTCTTCGCCATTCGCGGTGAGGCGCGGGACGGTCACGACTTCGTTCGCGATGCCCTGGCGCGTGGTGCCGGGGCGGCCGTGGTCGCGGCTGACCGGGCCGAGGAATTCGCCGGGGCAGGGGGCCTTCTCGCGGTATCGGGGACGAGCGAGGACCCGATCCTCGACGCCATGCGGGCTCTGGGCCAGGCCTCGCGCGCCCGCAGCCAGGCCGGCATCGTCGCCGTCACCGGCTCGGTGGGCAAGACCGGCACGAAAGAGGCTCTGCTTCACGTCCTCTCGGCTCAGGGCGAGACCCATGCCTCCATCGCCTCCTACAACAACCATTGGGGCGTGCCCCTGACTTTGGCGCGGATGCCGGCCGAGAGCCGTTACGGCGTGTTCGAGATCGGTATGAACCATCCGGGCGAGATCGTGCCGTTGACCGCCATGGTCCGGCCCGACATCGCGCTGATCACCACGGTCGAGCCGGTGCATATCGAGCACTTCGCCTCGCTCTCGGCCATCGCCGATGCCAAGGGTGAGATCTTTTCCGGGTTGAGTACGGGCGGGACCGCCATCATCAACCGCGACAATCCGAGTTATCCGCGTCTGCTCGCCCATGCGCATGCCTCGAAGGCGGGGCGGGTCGTCACGTTCGGTGAGCACGAGGAGGCGGATGTCCGCGCCCTTCGCATCGTCATGCGGCCCGATCTCTCGGTGGTGGACGCGGTGGTGATGGGCGTCCCCGTCACCTACCAGCTCGGCACGCCGGGCCGGCACGTGGCGATGAACTCCCTCGGCGTCATGGCGGTGGTCCATGCTCTCGGGGCCGATCTCGCCCGCGCTGCCCTGTCGCTCGCCGCGCTGAAACCGCCGGTAGGGCGTGGCGAGCGCACGGCCTTGCGGCTCAAGGAGGGCGAGGCCTTCCTGGTGGACGAGAGTTACAACGCCAACCCGGCCTCGGTACGGGCGGCTCTGGCCACCTTGTCGGGAATCGAGACGGGGCCGCGCGGGCGCCGCATCGCGGTCCTAGGCGACATGCTCGAACTCGGCGCTTCGGCCGAAGATCACCACCGCGCGCTCGCCTCCGCCGTGGAAGCGGGCGGGATCGACCTCGTCTTCACCGCCGGCCCGATGATGCGGCATCTGTTCGAGGCGCTGCCGGTGAGCCGGCGCGGCGTCTCGGCGGGCGTTTCGTCGGATCTGGTCGATCCGCTCATCGGCGCCCTCCGCGCCGGAGACGCCGTCATGGTGAAGGGGTCGAACAGCATCCGCATGGGTCACATTGTCGAAGCTCTCAAAGCCCGCTACGCGGACGCGGTGGACCGCGCCGAGTCGGCGCAGGCCGCGATCCGCCAATAGACCTCCGTGTCAGGCCCGGCCTCGCACCGGGTTCGCCCGCCAGCCGGGTGCACGGCGGGGATGGAAAGGCGCGCGGCCTCCTCCAACCCCGATGATCCATTCTCAGACAAACCGCGACCGGGTGTCGGATGCTGTATCTCCTGTCGGACCTGAGCGGCACGCTCTCGCCCCTCAACGTCTTCCGCTACATCACCTTCCGCACCGGCGGCGCGCTGTTCACGGCGGGCCTGTTCGTGTTCTGGTTCGGGCCACTCATCATCTCGCTGCTGCGCCTGCGCCAGGGCAAGGGTCAGCCGATCCGCGAGGACGGTCCGCAGACTCATCTGACCAAGCGCGGCACGCCGACCATGGGCGGGCTGATGATCCTGGCCGGCGCCATCGTGGCGATCCTGCTCTGGGCCAACCCGCGCAATCACTTCGTTTGGGTAACCCTCGCGGTGACCCTGGGCTTTGGTGCCATCGGCTTCTACGACGATTACCTCAAGGTGACGAAGCAGTCGCATAAGGGGTTCTCTGGCAAATTCCGGCTCCTGCTCGAAGCCGCCATCGCCATCTCGGCCTGCACCCTGATCTCGTATTATTCGGCGCCCGCGCTCCAGAACCAGCTCGCCTTCCCGGTCTTCAAGGATGCCTTGCTGAATCTCGGCTGGTTCTACGTGCTGTTCGCCGGCTTCGTCATCGTCGGTGCCGGAAACGCCGTGAACATCACCGACGGCCTCGACGGCCTCGCGATCGTGCCGGTGATGATCGCCTGTGGAACCTTCGGGGTCATCGCCTATCTGGTCGGCAACGTCTTCACCGCCGGATACCTCCAGGTGAACTACGTCCGCGACACCGGCGAACTCGCGGTCGTCTGTGGTGCAGTCATCGGGGCGGGGCTCGGCTTCCTGTGGTTCAACGCCCCCCCGGCGCAGATCTTCATGGGCGATACCGGCTCGCTCGCCCTCGGCGGCCTGCTCGGCACCGTAGCGGTCGCCACCAAGCACGAGATCGTCCTCGCCATCGTCGGCGGCCTGTTCGTCTTGGAGATCATGTCGGTGATCATCCAGGTCGCCTCGTTCAAGCTCACCGGCAAGCGCGTTTTCCGCATGGCGCCGATCCACCACCATTTCGAGCAGAAAGGGTGGAAGGAGCCGCAGGTCGTCATCCGGTTCTGGATCATCGCCGTGATCCTGGCGCTCGCCGGCCTCGCGACGCTGAAGCTGCGCTGAGCGTCGTATGACGGTTCGTCACAACTGGTCTTCCTCCCGCCGATCCACCTCGTCCTGAGGCGCCGCAGCGGAGCGGAGGCCTCGAAGGAGCCCTCCACTTCGTGCATTGGGCTCTGAAGGCCTCCTTCGAGGCCCGCTCGCGCGGGCACCTCAGGATGAGGTAGAGGGAGGGGGACAGAGATCAGAGCATTGGCGAGTTCGAGACCCGCATGACCCCCGCCACTACCTTCGCCGGCCGCACGGTCGCCCTGTTCGGCCTCGGCGGCTCCGGCCTCGCCACGGCGGTCTCGCTCCAGGCCGGGGGCGCCCGCGTCGTCGCCTGGGACGACAGTACCGAGAGCCAGGCAAAGGCGCGAGAACAGGGCGTCACCGTTGCGGATCTGCGCAGCGCAGACTGGTCGGGTTTTGCCGCCTTGATCCTGGCGCCCGGCGTACCGCTGACCCATCCCGTACCCCATTGGAGCGTCGGTCTCGCCGAGGCCACCGGGATAGAAATTATCGGCGATGTCGAGCTGTTCTGCCGCGAGCGGGCCAAGATCGCCCCCGATGCACCTTTCGTCGCCATCACCGGCACGAACGGCAAGTCGACCACCACGGCGCTGATCGCTCATATCCTGGCCAAAGCGGGCCGTGACGTGCAGATGGGCGGGAATATCGGCACCGCGATCCTGTCACTGGAGGCACCGGCGCCGGGGCGCTGTCACGTCATCGAACTGTCGTCGTTCCAGATCGACCTGACGCCGTCGCTGGCTCCGAGCATCGGCGTGCTCCTCAACATCACGCCCGACCATCTCGACCGCCACGGCACGATGGAGAATTACGCGGCGATCAAGGCGCGCCTCATCAATGGCTCCGCCCTTGCGGTGGTCGGGGTCGACGACGAGCCGAGCCGCGCCATCGCCGACCGGCATAGGGGGGCGCTCGTGCGGATCGGCGTCGCGGTGCAGGACGTGGATGGGCTGACCGTCCGCGACGGGATCGTGGCCGGGCGCTCCGCGGAGGCCATCGCGGATGTCTCCGGCATCGGCTCGCTCCGGGGCGCCCATAACTGGCAGAACGCCGCCGTCGCCATCGCCGTCGTCCAGGCCCTTGGTGTGACCGGCGACGAAATCGTTTCCGCATTGAAGACTTTTCCCGGCCTGCCGCACCGGATGGAGCAGGTCGGCCGTCGCGAGCGGGTGCTCTTCGTCAACGATTCCAAGGCGACTAACGCGGATTCTACCGAGAAGGCTCTCACCGCCTTCCGCGATATTCATTGGATCCTCGGTGGCAAGCCGAAAGAGGGTGGTATCGACCTGCTAGAGCCTCTGTTCGACCGCGTCGCCCACGCCTACCTCATCGGCGCAGCGAGCGAAGCCTTCGCCAAAACGCTGGAGGGCAGGGTGCCCTATACGAGCTGCGGCACCCTGGATGTGGCGACGAAGGAGGCGGCGGAGGCTGCTGCCCGGTCTGAGGCGCCGGAGCCGGTGGTCCTCCTCTCGCCGGCTTGTGCCTCCTACGACCAGTTCAAGAGTTTCGAAGATCGGGGCGACCAGTTCCGCGCGCTCGTGCGGGGGCTGATCGGGTAATCCGACGCCGGACCCCGTTTTCCGCGACTGGCTTTATCGGGATTTAACCGGCCCGGACTCATCATTCGCTGCGACCGGCATCATGCCGCTGGCGAGGCCGCGCCCTGTGAAACAGATCGTTTCCGTTCAGATTCTGCGAGGACTGGCGGCATTCATGGTCGTTTTCGGCCATGCCCAGCATCACACCTTCGTGCAGACGTTGAAGCTCGGCGGTTCGTTCGAGCGTGTTCATCTGTTACCTTGGCGTGCTGGTGTCGATATCTTCTTCGTCATCTCCGGTTTCATCATGGTCTACGCGTCCGAAGATCTATTTGGACGAAAGGGTGCATCGGTCGAGTTTTTGGCGCGGCGTGTGGCGCGGATCGTCCCGCTCTATTGGATGTTCACGGCCTTCTACACCCTGTTTCTCGTGATCGCGCTCGTGGGCACGACTAAGGACTTTCCAGGCTGGCCGAACATCGTCGCATCCTTTGCCTTCTGGCCAGCCTATGCCACGGGGCATGAGGCTCCAATGCCCGTCTTCGAACTCGGATGGACGCTGAATTACGAGATGTTTTTCTATGCCGTCTTCGCGGTCTTCATCGGCTTGCGACGCAGTCTGACGGTGATCGCTGTGGCGGCCCTGCTCGGTGGACTCGTTCTTATGGGATTCGTCCTGCAGCCGAGTGCCGCCGCCCCGTTCTTCTGGACCCGCCCGATCGTTCTCGAATTTGTCTTCGGCATGGGGATCGCTCTGCTCCTCCGCCATGGTGTGGTTTTATCGGGACTGATCCGGGGAGCCTTTCTCGTCAGCGGGGTCGCCATCCTGATAGCCGACCCGATCGACTCGTCGCATCAGGCCATCGATTGGACGACGCCCAACGACGCCTGGCGCGTCCTCGGCTGGGGACTCCCCGCAGCTTTGATCGTCTGCGCAGCCGTCCTCGGCCGTCAGGGGCAGCCTTCCCGTCTCTCCAAGCTCGGGGTCCATCTGGGCGACGCATCGTATGCGCTCTATCTGAGCCATCCTTTCGTGATCGTCGGGATCCGCAAGGCCATGCAATGGGCAGGCTTCGATGAAACGACTAGGGCTTGGCCGACGCTCGCCTTCACGGTCGTATCCTGCTGTGTCTTTGCCGTGTTCGTGCACCGGTTCGTAGAACGGCCGGTGACCCGCTTCATCCAGGGAATCCTGGTCCGCCCCCGGCCTCCCAGGATAGCGACAGCCTGACGCTTGGGCGACGGTCCTCAGCATGCGAGGGACGCAACGCCACCTGCTTAAGCCTTCGCTGACGGGACTGCTTCATGCTGAGGCCGGGCGCTTATCCTGAGGCGGGTTGGACGGGTGAAATGGCGGCAGGCGGGAGATGGAGTGCAGAAGAGGTTGGCGTCACTCTGACGTCGGCTGATTCTCGCCGTGTCTCTTCGGGGCCGCTGCATACCCTCGGTCACGCCTTGTTGGCGCTGGTCATCTTCTTCACGTGCTTCACCTTCATGAAGCCGTCGCCCTATGATTTTCTGGCATTGCCGACGATCGCGTTGTGGTTCCTGCTGGGGATCAGGTTCTATCGTTCGACGATCGTCATCGTAGCGCTTCTGCTGATCTATCTGGTGGCGATCGTCATCGCGCTGATCCCCTATCTCGACGAGAGCAATTCGGTCGATTGGACCTATCAGGCCGTCTATCTCGGGTTGACCGGGATCTTCTTCGTGATGTTCTTCTCGGACGAGACGTCCGACAGGGTCGGTTTCGTCCTCAAGGCTTACCTCGCGGGAGCCCTCTTCGCCGCGATCTGCGGCATCTTCAGCTATTTCGACGTGCTCGGCGAAGACGTGCTGTTCAAGATGGACGGACGCGCCTCGGGCGTGTTCCAGGACCCCAATCTGCTCGGATCCTTCCTGATCCTGTCGGTGCTGTATCTCATCCGCAGGATGCTGGTGGGGGAGACGCGAGAGATGTTCCTGTCGGCAATGGCGCTGCTCGTCCTGCTGGCCTGCGTCTTCCTCTCGTTCTCGCGCGGATCCTGGGGAGCGTGCCTCCTCGGCATCTGCCTGACGATCGGCCTCACATGGGCAACCTCTCCGTCGCGGGCCGTCCGGCGGCGCATCGCCCGGTTGTCGGCCCTCACCGTCCTCGTCGGCGCGCTCCTGATCGGCGGCCTCCTGTCGATGGAGGGTGTCTCCGAGCGGTTCACCGATCGGGCGCAGGTCACGAAGGATTACGACGAAGGCGAGACCGGACGGTTCGGCAACCAGCGCCGCGGCATCCCGATGCTCATCGATCGCCCCCTCGGTTTCGGGCCGCTGAGATGGCGCGTGGTCTTCGATCTAGAGCCGCACAATTCTTATATCGGCAGTTTCGCGAATGGCGGGTGGCTCGGCGGTTTCGCTTTCGTCTCCATCGTCCTGACATCGATCTTCGTCGGGTTTCGCCTGTGCCTCAAACCGTCGCCCTATCAGGGGCTCGCCCAGATCGTGTTTCCGGCCCTTCTGATGTTCTTCCTCCAGGCATTTCAGATCGATATCGAGAAGTGGCGTCACCTCTATATGATGCTTGGAATGGTATGGGGGCTCGAGGCGGCCCGCGTTCGCTGGCTGTCTCAACAGCGATCGACCATCTGAAGTCTCACGCTGGGTCCATTGCCGTGGCAGCGAAGTCTCGCCGGCGATGGAATGATGCTGTGCGCCGTCGAGAGTGAGGCGGCGGAGGGCGAAATTCTTATGCGAGACATAGAACGTTATCCTTGCGACCCGCACATGTGATGCTCCGCAAGGCTGCCGCCGCAGCTCAACGAGGCCCGATCCTTGATCACGCCGTCTCATGAAGCCGAGCGCCTCGCCGCGCTTCACGGCCTAGGTATCCTCGATACGCCCCCCGAAGAGCATTTCGAGGCGGTGTCGCGCACGGCCAAACGCCTTTTCGGGGTCGAGAAGGCCTATGTCGCCCTCATCGATTCCGACCGGCAGTGGATCAAGTCGGAATGCGATCTCGGCCGCAAGGAGATGCCGCGCCTCGAATCGTTCTGCCATCACACCATCGCCGGTGGCGACATGCTCGTGGTGCCGGATGCGCGCCTCGATCCGCGCTTCGCCGGGAACCCCCTGGTGACCGGCCCCGATCCCATCGTCTTCTACGCCGGCGTGCCACTGTGCCTCGAATCGGGTTTCCGCGTCGGCTCGTTCTGTCTCATGCACAGCACTCCGCGCCCGTTCGGCGTGGAGGATGAGGCGGCTCTGCACGACCTCGCTGCCACCGTCACCGCCCATCTTCGCCTCGCGGACGCCCATGTGAGGCTGGTCCGCGAGGCCGAGGAACGCGCGGCCCATCAGGCGACCATCGCCGACCAGCGGGAAGAGTTGCAGCAGCGCCAGAGCGCGCTCGCCAGCGCGCATCACCTGCTCGCCATGGCGGAAGAGGTTGCCGGGATCGGCCATTGGCGCGTTCGGCTCGCCGATGGCCAGACCTTCTGGTCCACCGGCATCTACGGAATTGCCGGGCTCGATCCCGCGACCTCCGCGCCGACATTCGACGGGGCCATCGATCTGCATCATCCCGACGACCGTGAGCTGGTTCGGTCCAGCATCTCCAATGCGCTGGAGCGAAGAGGTGCTTTCGCCTTCGAAGCGAGGATGGTTCGTCCCACGGGAGAAATCCGGACGATGGTGGTTCGTGGCATCTGCGAATGCGACGTGGCGGGTCTGACCGTGGGTCTGGTCGGCACCGCCATCGACGTGACGGACGCCCGGAATTCCGACGCCGCCCTGCGGGAGCGGACGAGCCAGTTCCGCCGTCTCGTGGACGCGGTGAGCGATTGCGCCTTCGTCACCCTCGACCGGACCGGGCATGTCGCCAACTGGAACAGCGGAGCGGAGCGTATCACCGGCTATTCCGCCCAGGATGCCATAGGGCGCCACGTCTCGCGCTTCTACACGAGGGAGGGGCTCGAAGCGGGGGCCCCGCGTATCGCGCTTGCGACCGCTGCTTATGAAGGGAAGGTCAAATTCGAGTGCTGGCGGGTTCGCCGAGACGGCTCGCAATTCTTCGCCAGTGTCGCCATCGACGCCATCCGCGACGAACAAGGGTCCGTGGTCGGCTATGCTGAGATCACCCGCGACATCACCGAGCGTCGGGCGGCCGAACTCGAACTCCAGCGCAGCGAAGATCGCTACCGCACTCTCGCGGAGGCGCTGCCCGCGCTAATCTGGACGACGCGTCCACCGGACGGGACGGCGACCTATGTGAATCCCGCCTTCACGGATTTTTACGGCGCTATCGGTCCCGAGAGGACGGAGCGTACGGCGCGCAACCATCCCGACGATGCCGAACGGATGGAGGTCGCTTGGCGGACCGCCCACAAACGGGGGCGGACCTTTATGGTGGAGGGACGCCTGCGCCGCCACGACGGCGTCTACCGCTGGCACAAGATCGTGATGATTCCGATCCCGACCCATGACGACCGGGCGCCCGACGACGCCGAATGGCTCGGCACTGCCCTCGACATCGACGACATCATCACCGCGCGTCAGCGCTTGGAGGAGACGTCCGACCTGCTCCGCATCGCCCAGACGGCGGCCGATGCCGGTACCTGGGACCTCGACCTCCGGACGGACGCGATCACGCTCAGCCAGAAAGCACTGGGCCTGTTCGGCATCCCTGGGGAGGACGCCCAGGCGATGCCGGTCCGGGACTGGATCCGGCTCGTCCATCCCGATGACAGGCAGGCGGTCCGCGAGGAGGCGGCCCACGCGATCCGGAACCAGCTCAACTACGTCGCGGAATACCGCATCCTCGCGGAAACCGAGCAGCGCTGGATCTCCACCTGCGGACGCGTACTCTACGACGTAACTGGCGCGCCCTATCGTATGGTCGGCCTGCATTTCGACATTACCGAACGAAAGACCGTAGAGGCCGCATTGCAGGCCGCGACAGCCAGGGCCGAGGGGGCGAGCGCTGCGAAGAGCGAGTTCCTCGCTGCTATGAGCCACGAAATCCGCACGCCGCTGAACAGTATCCTCGGTTATGCCGACCTCCTGCTGGAGGAGCCGAGCCGGACGTCCGACGACAGGCACCGCCTCGAATTGATCCAGGGGGCGGGCAATGCGCTCCTCACCATCGTCAACGATGTACTGGACTTCTCGAAGATCGAGGCGGGGCAGTTCACGCTGGAATTGCTGCCGTTCCCGTTACGCGACCTGATCGAGAACACCGTGGAGATCGTGCGCGGCAGTGCGCTCAAGAGCCCCGTGACCATCCTCTCGCGGCTCGACCCCACGCTGCCGCCCTGGACCATGGGCGATGCGAACCGGCTCAGGCAGGTTCTGCTCAACCTGCTCAATAACGCGGTGAAGTTCACACTCTCCGGGTCCGTCACCCTCAATGTCAGCCAATGCGGCGAGGAGGCAGCTGGTCCGGTCCTGCGCTTCGAGGTGGTGGATACCGGCATCGGCATCTCGGCGGAGCAGCAGGAGCGCCTGTTCCAGCGCTTCAGCCAAGTCGATTCCTCGATCAGCCGCCGCTTCGGCGGTACCGGTCTCGGACTCGCGATCTGCCGTCGCCTGGTCTCGATGATGGACGGGGAGATCGGTGTCACCAGCACTCCCGGGCAAGGATCGACCTTCTGGTTCACTCTCGTCCTGCCGCGCGCCGACGCAGCGAGCGGTGTCGCTGTAGAGGAAGCGGGAATGCAGCCTGTCCGGGCGTCCGCGTCATCGAGAAGGGCACGGATTCTCGTCGCCGAGGATGTGCCGGTGAACCAGGCCTTGGCCCGGGCGGTCCTCGAACTCGCGGGCCACAGCGTCGAGGTCGTGGGCGACGGTGCCGAAGCGGTGGCCGCGATCCGGGATGCCGCGGAAGGACCGAAGGCTTATGATCTTGTGCTGATGGACGTGCAGATGCCGGGCATGGACGGGCTTACCGCCACGCGCCTCATCCGCGCTCTGCCTGCGCCCGCCTGTACGGTACCGATCATCGCCATGACGGCCAATGTCCTGCCGCAGCAACTTGCTGCTTTGACCGCAGCCGGCATGAACGACCACGTCGGCAAGCCATTCAAGCGCGACGCGCTCTATGCCGCTATCGCCCGCTGGACCGATTCTTCGGCTATCCTCGGTGCGCCGGATTCCCCGCCCATTCTCGACCGGGAGATCTTCGACACGTTGAAGGACATGGTGGGGCCGGAGCGAGCCACCGCGCTTCTGTCCATGCTGGCGGATGAACTCGTCGACCGGTTCGGGGCCCCTCCGGACTCGGTCGACCTATCTGGCATCGATCCGCCGGAACTCGCCTACGATGCCCATGTCATGGTGTCCGCCGCCGGGCTGCTCGGCTTCGTCGGGCTGTCCGACCTCTGTCGAGAGATCGAGAACGCTTGCCGCAACGGCGACGATCTGGGCCCGCTGATCCACCGCCTCGCCGTGGTCCGGGACGGTACGCTCGGAACGATCAGGACGTTGCAGGCTGCTTGACCGTTCCGGCCAGGCTCATTCGTCCGCGGGGACCGGCTCGTCTTCCGGTTCCGGCTCTGCCGTCCAGGCGGTGGCAAAGGCGGCCAATTGCATTGCATCCTTGAAGGCCATCACCGAGACGCTGCGTTCCGTCGGCATCGCGCCCGGATAGGGAGCGATCAGCACGGTCTCCTGCGATAGGCGTGCGCCCGGCGCTTTCTCGGCGATCCAGGCCTCGGCCTCGGTGCACAGCCGTGCCGGATCCGAAGGATGGCGCGCCCGGGAATCCGAGCGCAGCACCAGGACGTAGGGGCCAAGGGTAGGATTGCGGTGCTGCAGACCCTGGATGATGTCGATCATGCTCGTGTCTCGTCACGTTTCTGCCGTGGGCGAGGCGCGCCCCCCGCCAACCCGGCCGTTCTCAGTGAAGTTTGACCCGTGGTTCGGTGCGCCGCGTCAGCGCGCGAGCCATGGCATCGAGCGCCGTCTTGATCGTGCCGTGCAGGGCCTGCTCGTGCATCTTGTAGAGTGAGCGGTACATCATCCGCGCGAAGAGGCCTGCGATGAACAGGTTCTTTCCCTGAATGAACCCCATCAGGTTGCCGACCGTGGAATACTCCCCGAGGGAAACCAACGAGCCGAAATCGCGATACTTGAACGGCTTCAGGGTCCCGCCCGCCATCTTGACCGGAATCTGCTTGATCAGGTGGCTCGCCTGCTGGTGCGCTGCCTGGGCGCGGGGGGGGATCGGGGTATCCGAGCCCTTCTCCACCAGATAGGCGCAATCGCCCATGGCGAAGATGTCGGGGTCGCGGGTCGTCTGGAGCGTCGGCGTCACGACGAGCTGATTGTTGCGCGTCGTCTCCAGGCCGCCGATCTCCTGCAGGAAGGGCGGCGCCTTCACGCCAGCAGCCCAGACGACGAGCTCGGAGGGGATAAAGCCACCATCGGCGAGCTGAACCCCATCGGGGCGGACCTCGGTGACACGCGCTTGGGTGCGGACCTCGACACCGATCTTGTTCAACAGCGTCATGACGTCGGCGGACAGACGCTCGGGGACTGCCGGCAGAATCCGGTTCGCCGCTTCGACGAGGGTGATCTTCAGATCCTTGGCAGGATCGATCCTGTCGAGACCGGTAGAGGCCACGTCACGGGTCGTACGATGAAGTTCCGCCGCGAGCTCGGTTCCGGTGGCGCCGGCTCCGATCACCACCACGTGGAGCTGCCCGGCCCGCACCGGGCCGACCTGGGTATGGGCGCGCAGCATGCCGTTGATCAGGCGCTGGTGGAACCGCACCGCCTGCTCCTGCGTGTCGAGGGCGATGGCGTTCTCCTTCACCCCCGGCGTGCCGAAATCGTTGGTGGTCGAGCCCACCGCGAGGACCAGCGTATCGTAGGGAATCGAGCGGACGGGCGTGACCTCACGCCCCTCGGCATCGTGGCTCGCGGCGAGCTGGATCGTGCGCGCGCCGCGGTCGAGTCCCGTCATCGAGCCGATTCGATAGCGGAAATGATGGCGGTGGGCGTGGTGGAGATAGTCCACCGCATGGTGGCCGACATCGAGGCTGCCAGCGGCGACCTCGTGCAACAGAGGCTTCCAGATATGAGTGCGGGCCTTGTCCACGAGGGTGACGTGAGCCTTGCCTTTCCTGCCCAGCGTGTCGCCGAGCTTGGTGGCCAGCTGAAGCCCCGCCGCGCCTCCGCCGACGACCACGATCCGATGCAGGTTGTCCACGGTTTCGCCCGGTACCATGCGTTCCTCGTCTTCAGCGTTGAGCGGCAGGCCGTACGCCCTTTTTGTCCGCTCGGGTATTATAGGCAAAATCTTTTTGAACGGCAGCCTTCGTCGTGCAGGCCGGCTCTACGCCTTAAGCAGGCGCACCCGGCTGGCGGAGGGGATGCGCTTTCGCGAAAGCCTCCTGCGACAGGCAATCCTCTGCGATCCGCTTCACAGTGGGATAGGGAGCTGTCTCGACGCCGAAGATGCCGGTGCCGACCCAGAGGCTCACGAGGCACAGATCGGCGTGGCTGATCGTGTCCCCTTGCGCGTAGCGACCGGTGCCGGGCTCGTGGGCGAGGCGGGTCTCGAGCGTCTTCAACCCTGTCGCGAACCAGTGCCGCACGAAACCCATCATGTCGTCTTTCGGGATGTCGTAGGCCGACATCAGGTAGTTGCGCACACGCGGGACGTAGAGCGGATGGGTGTCGCAGGCGACGACCTGCGCAAGGGAACGGGCGCGTGCCCGCGCCCTCGGCTCCTTCGGCAGCAGGGCCGGTTCGGGGTGGATGTCCTCGAGATAGTCGAGGATCGCCAGCGATTGGGTCAGGGGAGGGCCGTCGCCATCGAAGAAGGCCGGTACTGCCGCCTGCGGATTGATGGCGAGGAAATCCGGCTTGTACTGGTCGCCAGCGTCGAGGTCGATGAAGGTCTCCTCGCAGGGAATCCCCTTCAGGTTAAGGGCGATACGGACCCGGAAGGCGGCGGCCGAGCGCCAGTTGCCGTACATCCTCATGCCCATCTCCCTCACCTTTGTCTGGCGCGGACCACACCCGACAAAGGCGCCGGTTGCAAGGGATGATCTTGTCGTAGTTCATCACGAGCGTGGCACGAGAGGATGGACGACGTGTCGAGCTTCTTCATCCGCGGCGGCATCGCTACGCTCGATGAATGACCCTGTTCGCGTATCCTCGAGTGTCGGGTCACTCGGTTTGCTGCCCGATGGCCGCATTGCGCCAAACGAGAGAGCCAGGCGTGGCGGGATCCGGCCTGGCCCGTTCGAGCCCCTAGAACGACCGGCCGTAATCGTACCCGCCGCATCAGTCCGTTGCTCCCTCGGAAGCTTGCGATACTCCTCCCCCTACCTCTTGGGCGGCATCCTGCATCAGTTTTGCTCTTCGGCCGTGACGTCGGGCACAGCCTTCGGCCGAGTGCCTCGGAACGATCCGGCGTCTTGGCTTCCCCTTGCAGGCGAGGCGGCTTTACCGTGGAAGCACAATTCCGTCTGCGTCGATTGCGGGGTTGGCGGCAGTCGCACATTTGGCAGCGCCGCCCGGTTCGCGCATAGACGGCGGGACACGGTCGACAGCCCCCGATTGCGACGGATGCCAGCGCGATGCAGATCGAAACGCCCTACCTGATGTTCCTCGGCGACGTGCCGGATACGCTCGCCGCCAAGACGGCTTACGGCATCGCCGATTGGCGGCCCGAATGGTGCGTCGGCCAGCTGCGCCTTCCCGGATGTGCCGCCGATCTCGGCATCCCCGATCTCACCCTGAGCGACGCCGTGGCCAAGGGCTGCAAGACCATGGTGATCGGCGTCGCCAATGCGGGTGGTGTGCTGCCCCCGCATTGGGTGTCCGAGGTGGTCACAGCGCTCGATGCCGGTCTCGACATCGCCAGTGGCCTGCATGTGCGCCTCGGTTCGATCCCCGAGATCGCCGAAGCGGCCGAGCGGAACGGGCGGCAGCTTCACGATGTTCGCCACACCAGCGAGACCTTCGACACGGGCAAGGGCACGAGGCGACCCGGCCGGCGCCTGCTCAGCGTCGGCACCGATTGTTCGGTGGGCAAGAAGTACACGGTCCTCGCCCTGGAGCGCGCCATGCGGGAACGCGGGCTCGATGCAGATTTCCGCGCTACGGGGCAGACCGGGGTGTTCATCTCCGGGCGCGGCGTCGCCATCGACGCGGTGGTGGCGGATTTCATCTCCGGCGCCGTGGAGTGGATCGCCCCGGCGGCGGATCCCGACCATTGGGACCTGATCGAGGGGCAGGGGTCGCTCTACCATCCGTCCTTCGCGGGCGTGAGTCTGGGGCTGCTGCACGGCGCCCAGGCCGATGCCTTCGTGGTCTGCCATGAGCCGAGCCGCACCACCATGCGCGGGGTCAAGCACTCGCTTCCCTCGATCCAGCAGGTGATCGACCTGACGATCCAGCTCGGAAGCCTGACCAATCCCGCCATCTGCCCTGTCGGCATCGCCGTGAACACGCAGAAACTGCCGGAGGACGAGGCGCAAACCCTGCTCCAAGACCTCACTCGCGATCACGGGCTGCCCGCCACCGATCCGGTTCGCTTCGGTGTCGACGGCATTATCGACCGGATGCTCGCGGAATTTCCCGCCGGGAGCGCCGCATGAGCCGCCACCTCACCGTCGCCGTGGAGCGCTTTCCTATCGCTGGCGCTTTCACCATCGCTCGGGGCAGCCGCACGGAAGCCGTGGTGGTACTCGCGACCATCGTCCATGGGGCAGAGGGGCATGTGGGGCGCGGCGAATGCGTCCCGTATCCTCGCTACGGCGAATCCCCCGAGAGCGTCTGCGCACTGATCTCTGAACAGGCCGACGCCATCGCCTCGGGTGCCACCCGCACGGACCTGCTCACGCGAATGAAGGCTGGCGCCGCACGCAACGCCCTCGATTGCGCCCTGCTCGATCTCGAGGCCAAGCAGATCGGCCGGCCGGCCTGGGAGATTGCCGGGCTCAGCGCACCGCAGGTCGCCACCACCGCCTACACGTTGAGCCTCGGTACGCCCGAAAGCATGGAGGAGGCCGCCCGGGGGGCTGCCCATCGCCCCCTTCTCAAGGTCAAGCTCGGCGGTGAGGGCGACCCCGAGCGCATCGCCGCCGTGCGTCGCGGCGCACCGAATTCACGCCTCATCGTCGATGCGAACGAGGCGTGGCGCGCGAACACGATCGAGGCGAACCTCGCCGCCTGCGTCGCTGCGGGCGTCGGACTGATCGAGCAGCCGCTCCCGGCAGGGGAGGACGACCTTCTCGCCCAGATCCCGCGGCCGATTCCGATTTGCGCCGATGAAAGCCTGCACGACCGTGCCGGCCTCGATGCTCTCTCCAACCGCTACGATGCCATCAACATCAAGCTCGACAAGGCCGGTGGCCTCACCGAAGCAGTGATGCTGGCGCACGAAGCGAAGGCGCGGGGCCTCTCGCTGATGATCGGCTGCATGGTCGGCACCTCGCTCGCCATGGCCCCGGCGATGCTGCTCGCCCACCATGCCGATTACGTGGATCTCGATGGGCCGCTGCTCCTGGCGCGGGACCGCGACCCGGCTCTGCGCTTCGACGGCAGCCTCATCCATCCTCCGACACCCGATCTGTGGGGATAGGGCCACCGGAATCGCCGCGGGGACGCCAAATACGGCTGACGCAGATCACGAATGGGTGTTTCTGCAGGATCGGCCGTCTTTCAAAACTGCAGAGTTGATCCTGCAAAATCGTGCCGATCCGCACCGTCGAGTTGACGGAACGGTGCCCGGACGGGCATGGCCCGATGCCTGCGACCGGAGTCCGGCTGCAAGCGTGACAGGTCCACCATGTTGAAGACCCGCATCATCCCCTGCCTCGACGTGAAGGACGGGCGCGTCGTTAAAGGCGTCCAGTTCCTCGAACTGCGCGATGCCGGCGATCCCGTCGAGGCGGCCAAGGCCTATGACGCGGCCGGCGCGGACGAACTCTGCTTCCTCGACATCACCGCGAGCCACGAGGCGCGCGGCACCCTACTGGATGTGGTGAGCCGGACCGCCGAGGCCTGTTTCATGCCGCTCACCGTGGGTGGAGGCGTACGCACGGTGGAGGACATCCGCACGCTTCTGCTCGCCGGGGCCGACAAGGTCTCCATCAACACGGCGGCGGTGAAGGATCCCTCCTTCGTCGAGCGTGGTGCTCTCAAATTCGGCAGCCAGTGCATCGTGGTCGCCATCGACGCCAAGCGCACCTCGGCGCCAGGGGAGCCCGATGCCTGGCAGATCTTCACCCATGGCGGGCGCACCCCCACCGGTCTCGACGCCATCGACTTCGCCCGCACCGTGGCGGCTCGCGGCGCCGGTGAGCTTCTGGTCACCTCCATGGACCGCGACGGGATGCGCTCGGGCTACGACATCGCCCTGACGCGGGCGATCTCGGACGCGGTCTCCGTACCGGTGATCGCCTCCGGCGGCGTCGGCGGCCTCGACGACCTCGTGGCGGGCGTGCGCGAAGGGGGCGCCAGCGCGGTTCTCGCCGCATCGATCTTCCATTTCGGCCAGCACAGCGTCGCCGAGGCCAAGGCACATATGGCGGCGGCCGGCCTGCGCATGCGGCTCGATCCGTAATGCGCCCCCTCGACCCCACCCTTGCCCAATTCTGCCCCGTGCCGCAGGCTCCGGCCCGTGGAGCGCGCGGCCCCGCCCGCCAACGTCCCTAGGATCGCATGACCGATTTCACTCTGAGCGACCTGGAGGCCGTGGTGGCCGACCGCGCCGCCGCACCACCGGACCAATCCTACACCGCCAAGCTCCTTGCCGGCGGGCCGGCAAAGCCCGCTAAAAAACTCGGCGAGGAGGCCGTCGAGGCCGCCATCGCCGCGGTCCAGGGTGACCGGGCAGGCTTGGTGAGCGAGGCGGCGGATGTGCTCTATCATCTCCTGGTTGTGCTGCGTGCCGGCGGCATCGGCCTGCCGGAGGTGATGGCGGAACTTCAGCGTCGTACGGCACAGAGCGGCATCGCCGAAAAGGCGGCCCGGAGGCAGACGTGACCGTCGAGCCCCAACGGCCCGTGGCCTCCGTGATTGGGCGCGAACCGGCTCTCGGCCGCGGCCTCGTGCTGGGCCAGGATCCCGTGACTGGGATCGGCCCGGAGCGACTGTCGCCCTACCGACTGTTTTCCCGGGACGAGTGGGCCCAATTGCGCGCCGAGACGCCGCTCACCCTGACGAGCGACGATGTCAGCCGCCTGCAATCCCTCAACGATCCCATCTCCATCGAGGAGGTGGTGGCGATCTACCTGCCCTTGTCGCGTCTTCTCTCGCTCTACGTAGCGGCCACGCAGGGGTTGTTTAAAGCAACCCAGCGCTTCCTCCTCGCTGAGCACGAGGCCAAGGTCCCCTACATCATCGGCGTCGCCGGATCGGTGGCGGTGGGGAAATCCACCACGGCCCGCGTGCTGAAGGCACTGCTGGCGCGCTGGCCCAATACTCCGAAGGTCGATCTCATCACCACGGACGGGTTCCTGCACCCGAATGCCGAGCTGAAGCGCATGGGCGCGATGGAGCGCAAGGGGTTTCCCGAGAGCTACGACACGGCGGCGCTTCTGCGCTTCCTCACCGACATCAAGGCCGGCAAGAAACGCGTGGCCGCGCCGCTCTATTCCCACCTCGTCTACGATGTGGTGCCGGGCGAGGAACGGGTGGTGGAATCTCCCGACATCCTCATCGTGGAAGGCCTCAACGTCCTCCAGCCGGCGCGCCTGCCGCGCGATGGGACCGCGATCCCCTTCGTATCCGATTTCTTCGACTTCTCGATCTATCTCGACGGTCACGAGGACGACCTGCACCGCTGGTACGTCAACCGCTTCCTGCGCCTGCGCCAGACCGCCTTCCGGGATCCGCTCTCGTATTTCCGGAAATACGCCGAGGTGACGGAGGCCGAGGCCCTGGAGATCGCCGACAATCTTTGGACCACGATCAACCTGCCCAACTTGCGCGACAACATCCTGCCGACGCGACAACGAGCGAGCCTGATCCTGGCCAAGGGCGCGAGCCACCGTATCGAGAGCGTAGCGCTGCGGCGGTTGTGAAACGGCCCGTGAGCGTCGTCATCCTAGCGGATACGCCGCCTCCACCACATACGGTCCTCCGCCTCGCGATTCCCGCGCCGAGAACAGCGCCACCCGTGTTGCGGTGAACCTCAGCGTCGCAAAAAGCCCCGCCTCGGCGATGTACCCTGCCACATCCGCCGCCTGGGTGTCGCGGCGGTTGAGGCGGGCGAGCGTGACGTGCGGCGTGAACTTGCGCCGTGCCGGCTCAGCTCCGGCTGCCCGGGCGATGCGCTCGTGCTCGTCTTGCAGGTCGAGCAGGTCGGGGCCGGCAGTCACGCTTGCGATGATCGCGCGAGGCTTGTCTCCGCCGAACGCGTCGAGGCTGGACAGCGTCACGTTGAGAGGCGGGCGCGGGCGCGCTTCGACGAGACCGGCATGGAACGCCTCGGCCACCTCGTCATCCACGTCGCCGAGGAAGCGCAGGGTGATGTGAAGGTCACCGCGCTCGATCCAGCGCGCGCCGCGAAGGCCGCATTGGTAGCGCGTCAGCGCCTCCGCTGCGTCGTCCGGGATTTCTATGGCTGTGAACAGGCGGGGCATCGGGTTACTTCGACGCCGTGCCGAGCTTGTCGAGGAAGGTCTCGACGGTGGGCAGGATGCCAGCCACGATCGTCTCGACGCCCTTCACGTTGGGATGGAGCCCGTCTTCTAGGTTGAAGCGCCGGTCGCCCACGATGCCATCGAGGAAGAACGGGTAGAGGACGAGTCCGTATCGCGAAGCCAGATCAGGATAAATCGCGTCGAACCGCGTGACGTAATCCGGCCCGAGATTGGTCGAGGCCTTCATGCCCGCGAGCAGGACCGGAATGTTGCGGGCCTTCAAGCGTGACACGATGGTGTCGAGGGCCTTCTTGGTCACAGCGGGGTCGGTGCCGCGCAGCATGTCGTTGGCACCGAGTTCGAGGATAACCCCATCGGTCCCGTCCGGGACGGACCAGTCGAGCCGGTCGAGTCCCCCGGTGCTGGTATCGCCGGACACGCCGGCATTGGCGATGGAGACCTCGCGTCCCCTTGCCTTCAACTCTCGTTCCAGCACTGAGGGGAAGGCCGCTGCCGAGGGCAGGCGATAACCGGCCGTGAGGCTGTCGCCGAAGGCCACGATGTTGAGCGGGCGGGAGGCGGCGTGGCCGATTCCTGTTCCAACGCCGAGTGCGGCAAAGAGCGTCATGGCGAGGGCCGTCCGGCGCGAGTGCTGGCGCGGCGCTCTCCGACCGACCATATCGACGCCGATGCGTGACGTATGACACAGACCCATTCGCGCACAGCCCTGACCTATGGTGTTCATGACGATGATCTCACACAGATCGGTCCTGCCTTGATACCCGGCAAGGTCCAGAGTCCGGCGATCGCCCTTTCGAAGATCGATCTCAGTCTTGGACGGGGGGCGGCTCGGGTGCATGTCCTGCGCGGCATCTCCCTCGAAGTAGCGCGCGGCGAGGCTGTAGGGCTGGTCGGCCCCTCGGGCTCCGGCAAGTCGACGCTTCTCATGGTGATGGCCGGCCTGGAGCGCGCGGAATCGGGAAGCATCCATGTGGAGGGCACCGATCTCGGGACGCTCGACGAGGATGCCCTTGCGCGGTTTCGCGGGCGGCGCATCGGAATCGTGTTCCAGGCCTTCCATCTCGTCCCGACAATGACCGCCTTGGAGAACGTCGCCCTTCCCCTCGAACTCGCCGACAAGGCCGACGCACATGAGCGAGCCAAGGCCGAGCTCGAAGCGGTCGGCCTCGGACACCGTCTCCATCATTATCCGGCCCAGCTCTCCGGGGGAGAGCAACAGCGGGTCGCCATCGCCCGTGCCATCGCTCCGGACCCAGCAATCCTCGTTGCCGACGAGCCGACGGGCAATCTCGACGAAGCCACGGGCCGCCAGATCGTGGATCTGCTCTTCGCACTCAAGCGCGACCGGGGCGCGACCCTCGTTCTGGTCACCCACGATCCCGGCCTCGCCCGGCTCTGCGACCGCACCGTGCGACTGCGCTCCGGGCGGGTGGATGAGGCGGTGGCGGCGTGATCCTGCTGAACTCCCGCGTTCGGCGGAAGGTCTGACCCCATGCACGGCACCCTGCCTCGGCCCGCTCCGAAACCGAGCCGCGTTCCACTGACGCTCCGCCTCGCATTCCGTGAATTGCGCGGCGGCCTTTCCGGTTTCGCGGTGTTCCTCGCCTGCATCGCGCTTGGCGTCGCGGCCATTGCCGGTGTCGCTTCGATCTCGCGCTCGCTCACGGATGGTCTCGGCCGCGAGGGCAAGCGTATCCTCGGCGGCGACCTGACCTACAGCCTCATAAACCGTGAGGCGACATCGGACGAGCGTGCCGTCCTCGACGCACAGGGCAAGGTTTCGGTGGTGACGACCCTGCGCGCCATGGCTCTGGCTGGCGACAAGGGCGCCGCTCTCGTGGAAATGAAGGCCGTTGACGGCGCCTATCCCGCCGCCGGGGACCTCGTGACCGACCCCGACACGCCGCTCTCTGGTCTGCTGGCCGAGAAGGATGGGGTATTCGGCGCGGTCGCCGACCCGCTCCTTCTTACGCGCCTCGACCTGAAGGTCGGCGATAGGATCGAGATCGCCGGTAAGCCGATTGCCATACGTGCCACTCTGGTCTCCGAGCCGGACAAGATCGCCAACGGCATCGGCTTCGGCCCGCGCCTCCTGGTTTCCGCCGCGACCCTACAAGCGACGGGTCTGATCCGACCGGGCAGCCTCAACCGCTGGAGCTATCGCATCCTGGCGCCCGAGGCCGACGATGCGGAGCTGGAGCGACGGATCGCAACCATCGCCAAGGCAGCACCAGATGCGGGCTGGGAGATGCGCTCGCGCTCAAACGCCGATCCGCGCTTTGCCAAGAGCGTCGAGCGCTTCACCCAGTTCCTCACTTTGGTCGGTCTCACCGCATTGATCGTCGGCGGTGTCGGCGTCGCCAATGCGGTGAACGCCTTCGTCGCGAGGAAACGCGGCTCCATCGCTACCCTGAAGAGCGTCGGCGCGCCGGGCGGACAAGTGGTCGCCATCTACCTGACGCAGGTGATGCTGGTCGCCGGCCTCGGTACCGCATTCGGCCTCGTGATCGGGGCGGGATTACCGTTCCTCCTCGACATGCTGTTCCACAATGCGCTTCCGCTGCCGCTGAACCCGACCCTAGCACCAGGGGAATTGCTGCTCGCCGCTGCCTACGGCCTTCTGACGGCGCTCGCCTTCGCCATCATTCCTCTCGGCCACGCCCATGATGTGCCGGTCTCCGGCCTGTTCCGAGACGTGATCGATCCCGACACCCGCAAGACGCGGCTCCGCTATCGCCTGATCCTCGTCGCTGCGCTCGCGACCCTGGTGACGCTGGCGCTCGCCACGGCGTTCGACCGCAGGGTGGCCTTGATGTTCATCGTAGCGGCCGGACTTGCCTTCGGACTCCTGCGCCTCGTCGCTCTCGGCCTCATGGCTTTGGCGCGGCGTCTGCCTCGCCCGCGCTCGGCCGCGCCCCGCATGGCGCTCGCCAACCTGCACCGCCCCGGTGCCCTCACCCCCGCCATCGTCCTGTCCCTGGGCCTCGGCGTGACATTGCTGGTGACGCTGAGCCTGATCGACGCCAATGTTCGCCGGACGCTGACAAGTTCCTTGCCGGCCCGTGCACCGAACCTGTTCTTCCTCGATATCCCAGCGGCGGAAGCGGACGGGTTCCACGCGGCTCTCGGCCAACTCGCGCCCGGCGCCAAGATCGAGCGCGTGCCGATGATGCGTGGGCGCATCGTCGCCATCAACGGGGTTCCGGCAGCTGCGATCAAACCGCCGGAGGATGCCGCCTGGGTGCTCGATGGCGACCGCGGCATCACCTATGCCGAGGATCTTCCCGAGGGATCGAACCTCGTTGCGGGCTCCTGGTGGAACGCCGAGGAGGGGGCGAAACCCCTGGTCTCGTTCGACTCGGAATTGGCGCGCAGTCTCAGTCTCTCCGTGGGCGGCACCGTCACGGTGAACGTGCTCGGGCGGAATCTGACGGCCACGGTCGCCAATCTCCGCAAGGTCGAATGGCGCAACCTCGGCATCAACTTCGTCATGGTGTTCTCTCCCGGTACCTTCCGGGGCGCGCCGCACTCGGACCTTGCCACCTTGACGCTGGGCGGCGGGCCGGATGCCAAGGCCGAGGCCGTGATCCTACGTGATATTGCTCGCGCCTTCCCGTCTGTGACCAGCGTGCGGGTGAAAGACGCTCTCGATACGGTCAACGATATCGTCGGCAAGCTGGTGCTGGCGATCCGTGGCGCCAGTGGCGTCGCCGTAGTGGCGAGCCTGTTCGTTCTCGCGGGTGCCATCGCGGCGGGGCACGGAGCCCGGTTGTACGACGCCGTCGTGCTGAAGGTACTGGGCGCCACCCGGGGTCGCCTGCTCCTGGCCTACACATTGGAATACGGCGCATTGGGGCTAGCCACCGCCGTGTTCGGGCTCCTTGCCGGAACGCTGGCAGGTTGGGCCATCGTCACCCGCGTGATGAAGCTCGACTTCGCCCTCGACCTCTCGGGCGCCCTCGTCGCATCCGCCCTCGCGGTGGCGTTCGCGATCCTCCTCGGCCTTGCCGGGACTTGGCGCATCCTCGGTCAGAAGCCGGCACCTTACCTGCGCCGATTCTGATCCGGGCGAGGATAGGCCTATCCTCGCGAGTTCGGTGGGAGTGAGCCGGCGAAAGTCATGCTTTATGAAATGACACTATAGCTCTACCGTGCCGGGTGAATGATGAACCCGATTTAATCCGCGTGGCTGCAAATAAAGATCGCGCTCAGAAGCTATGATTCTGGGCGCACAAAGCTCGGCCGCCCCCTTGTGCGGAGCGGCATGACGGAACATATTTCGGCTCAAGGCGCGGTCACGTGCCAGAGGTCCTGTGCGTGAGCCTCGGTTCCAAATCACACGCTGAGAGAGCTTCCAAGGGAAACTCCCATGGCATTCGATAATAGCCCCTTCCGCTACGGCGCCCAGCCGCAGGGTTATGCTGGCTCGCAGGTCGAGGTCGACCAGGGCCTGCGCACCTTCATGCTCGGCGTCTACAACAACATGGTCATCGGCCTCGGGATCTCGGGCCTCGTGGCCCTTGGCCTGAACATGGCTGCGACCGCCCAGACGGCGACGGGCAAGCTCGCCCTGACCCCGTTCGGCCAGATGCTCTACACCAGCCCGCTGAAGTGGGTCCTCATGCTGGCGCCCCTCGCGTTCATCTTTATCTTCACGATGCGGATGGATAAGATGTCGGCCTCGTCCGCTCGACTGACCTTCTTCGCCTTCGCGGCGGTGATGGGCGCGTCGATGTCGACCCTGCTGCTCGTCTTCACGGGCGCCAGTGTCGTCCGGGTCTTCTTCATCACGGCGGCCACGTTCGGCGGTCTCAGCCTCTACGGCTACACCACCAAGCGCAGCCTTTCGGGGATGGGCTCGTTCCTGATCATGGGCGTGATCGGCCTCTTCATCGCCTCGATCGTGAACATCTTCCTTGCTTCCAGCGCGCTTCAGTTCGCCGTCTCGGTTCTCGGCGTCCTGATCTTCGCGGGCCTTACCGCCTACGACACGCAGAAGCTCAAGGAGATGTTCCTCTACAGCGGTGCCGATGCCGAAGGCGCAGCCAAGCTGTCGGTGAACGGCGCTCTGACCCTCTACCTGGACTTCATCAACATGTTCCAGTTCCTCCTCCAGCTCCTCGGCGACCGTCGCTAAACGAGCTTTATGGGACACGGAGCGAGAAGGCCTCGGCGGAAACGCCGGGGCCTTTTGCGTTGGCTGCAGCAAGGCTAGGATGTTGCTGTGGGAAAGCCTGTAGTGCCGAAGATCGTGAGAGGTTCGGGGAGTGACACCCCACCTTCGAGCGATATGCCGACTTACGCCATTGTCGGCGCGAGCGTTGCCGCCGCGATAGGCACAGGCGCATGGGCCGGCTTCGGTGTCGGCATCGTCGTGGGCATCATCAGTTTGGTTGTACTCGGCGGTCTGTATTCCGTGATCGCGTACCGGTTGGGTTGGCCCCCCATCCGATGGGAGACGATCCCGTTCTTCCTTCCGTGACGTCAGGGGTCACACTACCCGTAGGGGCTTCTCCAGCACCGCTAGGACGCGGGCGAGGTCATGGCCGCGCTTGAGTACAATGCCGGCGGCGGAAATCACCGAATAAGCGCCCTGCCGACGGGCGAGCTTAGGATCCTTCTCGACCCTGAACAAAGCCGTCTCGGACGAGCGGCGATAGATCGAGAACACCGCCTTGTCGCGGCGGAAGTCGAGGGCATAGTCGCGCCATTCTCCGGCGGACACCATGCGGCCGTAGAGGTTGAACAGGGTCCTGAGTTCGGAGCGGTCGAAGGCTACCTGTGGTACAACCGGGGCCGTCGGGAAAGGCACGACGCGGTTGGACGAATCCTGTGATCGCGGCTCGGCTCCGGTCCTCTCGTCCATCCTCGCTCCTCGGTTTCGGCGACCCAACGGACACCATAAAGAGCAGATGATGGGCCTCCCGATCCGAGGCCGCAAGCCCAGCCAACCGTCGAGTGCGCTGCGGCACCAGCTACGGACGGGCAACACAACATCACGATTTCGCCGCGTTATTGCCCATCGTCGGCCTTGATAGAAGATGATACCTGTGGCCGAACCTCGTCGGTTCCGTGCTCGGTCGGGTGACCGATATCCATGCTCCCCAGCTTTCGGGAGCTCGCCGATGCCACGGAAGCGGCACTCCAGAGGTTTCGAGACCCAAGGACTTCAGGCCGCCTCTCCGGAGTGCGGCCTTTTTTTCTGCCATGCGGGCGTGCTCTGGTTTAAAAACCTCTCTGGCTGCGGCAGGCGCACAATCACTTCTCTCCCTGTGCATCTCGGCATTGGTCGCTAACAGGGTCCAGCGGTCATAAGCCCGCAATGAGGAGATGTCCGTTCGTGACGAGTTTCGACCCCGGCTTTCGCGAGACGCTTGGCGACCTGATTGCCTGGCGTCGAGACGTGCGCCGCTTTCGGGCCGATCCGGTCGACGACGCCGTCTTGCGCCAATGCCTCGACCTTGCTTGTCTGAGTCCATCGGTCGGCAACAGCCAGCCGTGGCGCTTCGTCCGCGTCACCGATCCTGACAGGCGGGCGGCGGTGGTTGATAATTTCGAGCGCTGCAACGGCAATGCGGCGGAAACCTACGATTCGGAGCGTCGGGAAGCCTATAACCGGTTGAAGCTTGCGGGTTTGCGCGAGGCGCCGATCCATCTTGTGGTCTTCTGCGACGAAGCGACGGAATGCGGCTACGGGCTCGGCCGCGCCACCATGCCGGAAATGTTGCGCTACTCGGTGGTGACCGCCGTGCATACATTCTGGCTGGCAGCGCGCGCCCATGGGATCGGTGTGGGCTGGGTCTCGATCATCGAGCCGGACGGGGTTACCCGCCTTCTCGATGTTCCTCCGACGTGGCGCCTCGTCGCTTATCTCTGCGTTGGCTATCCCGTGGAGGAGCACGAGGATCCCGAACTCGTCCGGCATGGCTGGCAGGAGCGGGACAGGGCGGCGACGGGGCTGCTGGAGCGATGAAGCTACCGGTCTTAACGAAAGCCTACCCGGATCATTCGCTTTTATCCGGAACACCCTAGGCCACGCTTAACTGCCCGGCGCGATATGCGTGCGTATCCCCCGGATAGGGCGCTCCGGTAACCGGAACCGCAACTTCGAGAGCTGCTTATCGTGAAGCTCACGGTCACGGTTTCGAGGACGACACCAAATGTTCGCGCGTCATGGGTTCACTGTTTATCTGGCCGGAACAATCCTCAGTGTCGGGTTTGCGGCGAAACCCGCCGCATCCTGTGAGCTCGTTGCCTTTGATCAAGCGGTCATGCCTGGCACGGTCGTGGTCAGAACCTCAGAGCGGCGGCTCTACCTCGTCAACGGTGACGGCACGGCGATCCGCTATCCGGTGGCGGTGGGCAAGCCCGGCAAGCAATGGACCGGCGCCACCACCATCGACGGCAAGTATGTGGAGCCGGCCTGGTCGCCGCCGCGGGAGGTGAAGCGCGACAATCCGCGACTGCCCGACGTCATCGCCGGCGGCTCGCCGCATAACCCGATGGGCGCGGCGGCAATGACGCTTGCCGGTGGTGAATACGCCATTCACGGCACCAACCGCCCGAACTCGGTGGGTACATACGCATCTTACGGCTGCATCCGCATGTACAACCAGGATGTGGTCGATCTCTACGGGCGCGTCTCCATTGGAACGCAGGTCTACGTCACGCGCTGAGACCTCGCTTAGAAATCGACGGCAATGCCTTTCACTTCCCAGTCGTCGTAACGAACAGGCTCGAGGCCGCCACGGCCCTGGCGTTCGCGCGCAGCGGAGATTTCCGCCACCTTCGCGTCGATGACAGCACGGCGGTCGGCAGCCTCGGCCAAAGCACGCTCGGCGGCGGGTGTCAGCCCCGCGCGGGGCGGGATCTCGGCGTTTTCCGCGTTGTCGGGCGTTGTCATGGCTTGCATCTCAGTGGGCCGGATGGGAGGGCATCCGTTGGAACTGGCTTCGGGTAACCGAGCCTCGGATACGGAAAGTGGCATTCATGGCGACACGCCGCAACGCGGACGGGCCGACGACGACGATCGACCGCACCGTTCCGGGCCTCGCTGCCCGGCAGGTGGCGCATGCCGCCGTGGCCGATCTCCTCGTTCAGGGACGGGCTTTCGCGCTCGAAGACGCCCTCGCTCAGGCGGGTCGTGACGCAGGCCTCGATGCGGCCGATGCGTCCCTCGCCCGCGCCATTGCCACCGCCACCTTCCGCCGCCTCGGCTTCCTGCGGCGAATGCTTTCGGCTCGGATGAACCAGGGCCTGCCGCCGGATCAGCCACGTCTCGTGGCTCTCCTCGTGACCGGCGCCGTTCAGATCCTCGATCTCAACGTGCCGGACCATGCCGCCGTCGATCTTTCGGTGCGCCTCGCCAAGGGTGACCCCTACCTTCAGCACACGCCGGGCCTCGTGAACGCCATCCTGCGTCGGGTGATCCGCGAGCGGGAGGCCATCGCCGCAGAGGCGTCCGATCCCCTGGCGCAAAATACGCCGGACTGGCTCGCCGCTCGCTGGAGCGCCGCCTACGGACCCGACACTGCCCGGACCATCGCCTCGGCTCATCTCTCCGGCGCCGCGATCGACATAACGCCGCGTGGACCGGCCGCGGAATGGGCCGATCGCCTCGGCGGCGTCGCCCTTCCCACCGGCAGCATCCGCCTGCACGAGGTCCGTTCTGCGGTTTCGGAACTCCCCGGATACGCTGAGGGCGCGTGGTGGGTGCAGGACGCAGCCGCCGCCATCCCGGCGCGCCTGCTCGCAGTCGGGCCGGGGCAGCGCGTGGCCGATCTCTGCGCGGCACCGGGCGGCAAGACCGCTCAGCTCGCCGCCATGGGGGCGGAAGTGGTCGCCGTGGATCGTTCGGCCCAGCGCCTCGAGCGTCTGACGGAGAATCTCACGCGCCTCGGCCTCAAGGCCGAAATCCGCATCGGCGATGCTACTCAGTTGCCCGAGAGCGATGCCGACACGTTCGACGCCGTGCTTCTCGATGCGCCATGCTCGGCGACCGGCACGATCCGGCGGCATCCGGACGTCGCCTGGACCAAGGCCGGTGGCGATATCGGACGCCTTGCCGGTCTGCAGCGCCGCCTGCTCGATCGCGCCGCCACCCTTGTGAAGCCGGGTGGGCGTCTCGTCTATTGCACCTGCTCGCTGGAACCCGAGGAAGGTGAGGGGCAGGTCGCAGCCTTCCTCGCACGCAATCCGGCTTTCGAGCGGCTTCCGATCCGCGTCGAGGAGATTGGCGGCCTCGAAGAACTCATCAATGGCGACGGCGATCTTCGGACGCTGCCCTCGCACCTCTCCGGCGAAACGGCCCTTGGCGAGGAAGGGCCGTCTGCGGCGCGCGGCGGGATCGACGGGTTCTTCGCGAGCCGTCTGGTTCGGAAGGCGTAGGACGCACGGTGCGTGCCCCCCGCCATGCCATTGCCGGCCTGTTCGGGGGGCTTCTTCTCCTCGGCCAAGCTGGGGCCGACGAGATCGACCGCCGAATCCTGCCGGTTGCGCCGACCTATACCCGCAATGCGACCTGCGCCTCGGTCTCGGCGACGATTCCTTTCGAGATTCATACAGGGACCCAGGATGTAGGCATCTCGCCCTCGCCGAAGGACCTGCCGCTGAACCAAGGTGAGAGCGCGATCTGCTTTGCCTATGCCACGGCGGACATGATTTCGCACCGCGTTGGCAGGCCGGTCTCTCCCTTGGATGTGGCGACGAAATTCTATTTCGCCGACCCAGCCAGGCTGGAGACGATCTCGGACCCGCATCTCAAGCGCCATCTCCGTGCGCATCCGGCCTACCGGGCCGACATCGCCTGGAGTCGCAATACTGCCGAGGTCACCAAGGACGGTAACCCAGCCCTGGAACCGTATTTCGACAAGATCGAAGGCGGTGAGGAGGACATGGCGGCGCTCCTCTACAACATCGGCGGGTATTGCGAGGACCGCGACCTGCCGTCCAATGATGGCTATCGCTACGTAATGCCGGCATTGCGTTCGCTGCGCTACCGGACGAGGCTTCACCCGGCGCGGCAGAGCTTTCGCGCGGTGGCTGCAACTGCTTCCCACTTGCGTGGGCGGTGGGCTGATTCATTCAACGCAGCATGGATCGCCCATGTGGAGGCCGTCTGCCGTCGTGTGCCGCTACCTGTGCCGCTTCTGCCGGTCTCATACCGTGTGGCGGCGAGCCAGGCCGATTTCGCGGACATGCTCGAGTCCGGCCGTCATCCGAGCAAGCAAAAACTCGACCGAATCCTGGCCATGGTCGATTACGCACTCGACCACGGCCGTGTTCCGACAGTGGGGTACAGCTGGTACCTTCTCGAAGACCGCGATCCGAAGGACCCGGACCTGTTCGCCGATCATGCGAGCCCGGTCATCGGCCGCCGCAAGGCAGAGGGCACCTGCCAGTATAGAATCCAGGACAATACCGGTGAATATTGCGGTCGCATGCGCGACGGCATCCGTGAACGTTGCGACAACGGACGCATCTGGGTCACGGAAAGCGAGCTGAGGAAGACCTTGTACAGCGTGACCTATCTGAGATAGGCGTCTAAAAACAGTATCGGTGTCGGCCTTACGGTGTAATGATTCGCATGGAGACGGTCTGCACTTGCGCATCGCTGTTTTGATCGCTGGCAGGTGTGCTCTTCTTCAGCCGCGCCATGAACTTGCGCACCTCGTCGGGCGGCAATGCACCCATCGGTGCGATCATCATGGACAGGAGTGCCTTGGTCTTGCGATCGACCGAGGCGGAACGGCTCACCGGCTCGAAATCCCGCACCGTGTGAGTCTTGTCCTCGTTGCCGGTAAAGACACGCGCGCCGTCCTTCAGCACGACGATGTCGCCCGGACGTAGGGTCGGATCCTTAAGCAGGGCGTTCATCGGTCCAGAAGACATGGAGATCGGCGTCTGGCGCTCGGCGATATGAAGCTGCAGCGGCTCGCTCTTGGGCAGGGCGGCATAACGGATCTTCGGACGGGGGCGGCTGACTTCGCGCCGGATCGACGGAAGCCGGCGCTCAAATTGGGGCACGGGGACGGCTTGCTGCTGCTCGACAGCAGGACGGGCGGGAGAGAACAGCGCCTCGAAAAGTCCGCCCAAGCCACGGTCTTGAGCGTTTTGCGCCATCGCTGCGCCAGATGTGCACAATAACGCTGCTGCCGATATCAAGAGGCCGGCACGCTTGGCGACTGGGATGACAGTCATGGACACACTGCCATTGCTGGAGGCTACAGGGGAGAAGCTCGCTGGACGCTGTGTATAACCTGTGCAGCATTCAACCGTTCCAGCCGAGTTTGCCAAAAAATACAGTTCGACGATTCAGCTTGGTGCCACGCCTCGCCCCAGTGGATGGCTCCGGCTCGAAGGCAAAAACCCGTGCGCAGATCGGCCTATGCATCGTGGGCAGTGTCGGCATCCTTAATCGTTGGTTAATACGCACGGCTTAGCTTTCGTGATGGGCGACATCTGGCGCGAGGGCCCAATCGGGTCTGGGCGCTGGAGGAAAGGTGTGCGTGGGTTGGGGGGCTGATCGCTGGCGGTTCTATCGGCTCGTCGGGCGGGAGATCATCCGCTCGGCGCGGGGCGTGTCCGCACGCCTGACGGCGAGTCCAGACCTGCTCGCGCGGGCGCGCGTCAGCGCCCTGGTCATCGCCCCGCACGATCTGCGCACTAGCGACGCCACCTTTGCCGACGACATCTATGCCGGCCTCTTCGTTTTCGCGGGACGCTCTCTTTCCGTGAGCGGTCGGTCACCGTTCGACTATGCGCCGCCGTCACCGGAATGGGCGGATGCGTTCTACGGATTCGGATGGCTGCGCCATCTGCGCGCCGCCGATACGGCCCTGGCTCGAGCCAATGCCCGAGCCTTCGTGGCGGATTTCATCGCTGGCCGTGGCGATGAGACTCTGGCCGCGCCCGTCCCCGTTGCCGCGCGGCGGTTGATCTCCTTCCTCTGTCAGTCGCCGCTGGTTCTGGAAGGCGCGGACCATGCCTTCTACCAGGCGTTCCTCAAGGCCGTCGGGCGCGGCGCAAGGGACCTCGAACGCTCCCTGCGCCGTGGCCTGCCGCCGCAATCGCGGCTCTTGGCGGTGGTGGCGCTATGTTATGCCGGCCTGTGCTGCGAGGGCATCCAGCCGATCCTGCGCCGGGCCACCCGCATCCTGTCTCGCGAACTCGATCGGCAGATCATGGCGGATGGCGGGCATCGCAGCCGCGATCCGCGCTTCGCCATGGAGCTCCTGCTCGATCTCCTGCCCCTGCGCCAAAGTTTCCTGAGCCGCAGCCTCGACCCGCCGCAGGCTCTGCTTCACGCGATCGACCGGATGCTCCCGTTGCTGCGGCTCCTGCGCCACGGCGATGCGTCCCTGAGCCATTTCAATGGCATGGGCGCTACGGCGGCGGACCATCTCGCCACCTTGCTGGTCTATGACGGGGCCCTGGCGCAGCCGCTGATGCATGCGCCGAATTCCGGCTACGAGCGGCTGGAAAGCGGCCGTGTCGTCTTGGTCGCTGATGTGGGGGCGCCGCCGCCGCTGCCCTTCTCGATGAATGCGGGGGCCGGTTGCCTCTCCTTCGAGATGTCGAGCGGCCCCCAGCGGGTGGTGATCAATTGCGGCCTGCCGGCGAGCGGCCCGGAATTGCGTCGCCTCGCCCGCAGCACCGCCGCCCATTCCACGGCGACGATAGGGGATTCGTCCTCATGCCGATTCCTCGGTGCCAGCGAAGGACTGGGTAGTCGCTGGGCCTCGGACTGGCTCATCAAGCGGATCGGTCCCGTGCTCGTGCGCGGTCCGCGCGCCGTCAAATCCGAGCGGACGAGCGATGGCGGAACGTTGATCCTGGCCGGACGCCATGACGGCTATGCCGCCGAGTTCGGGATCGTCCATGAGCGCCGCTGGCGCCTCCTGCCCGACGGGGCGGGGCTAGAAGGCGAGGATGCCTTCGTTCCGGTGGCCCATAAGGGCAACCGGATCCGGCTGCGTCCGCCCGAGGCGGCAATCCGCTTCCATCTGCATCCCGCCATCGCGGCCAATGCGGCGGTCGGCGGTGGGGTCGATCTCGCCTCGCCCCTGGGGGAGGTCTGGCGGTTCGAGGCCGAGGGCGCTGCGGTAGCGCTGGAGGAGAGCGTCTATTTCGCGGGTCTCACCGGCGCGCGCCGAACCGACCAGATCGTCCTGTATGTCACGGCCGGGGAGGGCGCCCCGGTGCGATGGCGCTTCCTGCACATCGCACAGGCGCCGGGGCGGGGCGAACCCGCCGTGCGTGACGCTTCCATGCCCGATGACGCGGCGCGGTAGCCGATAGGGCGTCACATGTGGTACCCGCGCCTTTGAGGGGCAGGATCTGCCCTGTGCCGAACGGTTCTCGACGATGTCGCATGATCAGGCGCGGGTTTCCCGCGCACTTCTTTCCGTTTCCGACAAGACGGGTCTCGTGGATTTCGCCCGCGCGCTGTCCGAGCGTGGCGTGGCCCTGGTCTCCACCGGCGGCACCCATCGGGCGCTCACCGAGGCGGGGCTTCCTGTCACGGAGGTGGCCGAGATCACCGGTTTTCCCGAGATGATGGACGGACGGGTGAAGACCCTGCACCCGGCTGTGCATGGCGGCCTGCTCGCGGTGCGCGACGATCCTCAGCACCAGGCTGCGCTTGCCGCACACGGCATCGGCGCCATCGATCTTCTCGTGGTCAATCTCTACCCGTTCGAGGCGACCATCGCGAAGCCTTGCGGCTATGACGATGCGGTGGAGAACATCGATGTCGGCGGTCCGGCCATGATTCGCGCCGCCGCGAAGAACCACGCCGACGTGGCTGTGGTGGTGGATGTGGCTGATTACGCTGCCATCCTCACCGAGCTCGAGGCCGGTAACGGCGCGCTCGGAGCGGCGACTCGAAAGCGCCTTGCCCAGAAGGCCTTTGCCCGCACCGCCTCCTACGACGCCGCCATCGCGTCCTGGCTTGCCGACCATGTGGAGATGGATGAGGCGCCTGCCTACCGCGCCTTCGGCGGCACGCTCGCCCAATCCCTGCGCTACGGCGAGAACCCACACCAATCGGCGGCCTTCTACCGGACGCCCGGCCTCGTTCGGCCCGGCGTGGCGAGTGCCCGCCAGCTCCAAGGCAAGGAGCTATCCTTCAACAACCTCAACGACACCGACGCGGCCTATGAGTGCGTCGCCGAATTCGATCCGGCCCGCGCCGCCGCGGTGGCGATCATCAAGCATGCCAACCCTTGCGGCGTCGCCGAAGGTCATACGCTGGCGGAGGCCTATGAGCGGGCTCTGGCCTGCGACCCGACCTCGGCCTTCGGCGGCATCGTCGCCCTCAACCGCACACTGGATGTCGAATCGGCTGCGCGGATCGTCGAGATCTTCACCGAGGTGATCATCGCGCCGGACGCCACCGAGGAGGCGATCGCCATCGTCGCGGCCAAGAAGAACCTGCGTCTCCTCCTCGCGGGCGCTCTTCCCGACCCGCGCGCCAAGGGCTTCGCCATGCGCAACCTCGCCGGCGGCATCCTCGTTCAGGGCCGCGACGCCGCGGTGGTCGACGACATGACGCTGAAGGTGGTGACGAAGCGCGAGCCCTCGGCCCAGGAATACGCCGACCTGCGCTTCGCCTACCGCGTCGCCAAGCACGTCAAGTCGAATGCCATCGTCTACGCCAGGAACGGCGCCACGGTGGGGATCGGCGCCGGACAGATGTCGCGGGTCGATTCCTCGCGTATCGCCGCCTGGAAGGCGGCGGAGGGCGCCAAACGCATCGGTGCGACCGAGAGCCTAGCCAAGGGCTCTGTGGTTGCCTCGGACGCGTTCTTCCCCTTCGCCGATGGCCTGATCGCGGCGGCGGAAGCCGGCGCCACCGCGGTGATTCAGCCGGGCGGATCGATGCGTGACGCCGACGTAATCAAGGCCGCCGACGAAGCCGGTCTCGCCATGGTGTTTACAGGGCATCGTCACTTCCGGCACTGATGCCGCGCGGTGCGCGGCAAACGGCCTGCGCGCATCGCCTTGTCGAGGCTTTCTTCCATGACGAACATCTCTCCTTCCCCCGATCGCGCCCAGCGCCGAGCGGCCGGTAAGCGCTTGCGCGATGCGGTTCCCCGTGAATCCCATGCCGACTGGTATCCTGCCGAGAACCGCGATCCGCTCGCGGTTCTCCGGGCGAACGATTCGGGCAGGTTGCTCGAACTGATCCCTCTGCGGCACGAGCGGATGCGGGCAAACCCATTTGCGTTCCTGCGTGGGGCTGCCGCCGTGATGGCCGCCGACCTCGCGGGCGTTCCGGTTCCGGGCATTCCCGTCCAGGCCTGCGGCGATTGCCACATCGGCAATTTCGGCGTGTATCGCAGCGCCGAGGGCCAGACCCTTTTCGACATCAACGATTTCGACGAGACGCTTTGGAACGTCGATTTCACGATCGATGTGAAGCGCCTCGCCGCCAGTGTCGCTGTCGCCGCCCTGCCTCAGGGCGAGGATCGGGCACATCGTGCGGCTCGGGCAAGCGTCCGGGCTTATCGCGAACATATGCGTGACCTGTCGCATCTCTCGCCGCTCGCCATCTGGCACAGTCGGATCGATCTCGATCACGAAATCGGTCGCCTCGGCGACGGAGATCTGTGCCGCCGCCTCCTGTCCGACGCGGCTTCCGAGACCGCCGACGGCCTCAGCCATGGCGATGCACCGGACCTCGATCCTGCGAGCTTCGGCGCCGATCCGTCTTTGTGGCGCATCGCCGACAAGGCCCCGACCGTCTTCCATGAAGGGCCGAACGGTCTGACCGAGGCGGTGCAGGAAGCGGCCGCCGCGTTGCTCGCCTATCCGCAAAGCCTTCAGGCCGACCGGAACCTGCTGGCTCTGCGCTACACGCAGCGCGATGTCGCCTTCAAGGTGGTGGGGATCGGCTCGGTGGGCACGGTCTGCGCCGTGGGATTGTATACCGACGCGGATGGCTCGCCGCTTTTCCTGCAGATCAAGGAAGCCCGGCCTTCGGTGCTGGCGCAGCTCGCCCTGAGCCCCTTCTTCCTCGCATCCGAAGGTCAGCGCGTCATCGACGGGCAGCGCATCATGCAGGCCGCGAGCGACATGTTCCTGGGCACCGCCTATTCCGATGCGAGTGGACGCTCCTACTATGTCCGTCAGTTAAAGAATAAGAAGCTGTCGGCCGTCGCCGAAATCATGTCCGAGAGCGGTCCCAAGGCCTATGCCCAACTTTGCGGGACCACGCTCGCCCGCGCCCATGCCCGCTCAGGGGACGCAGCGATGATCGCCGGCTATCTCGGCAAGGGCGATGCCTTCGACGAGGCGGTGGCCGAATTCGCGATGCGCTATGCGTGGCAGACGATGGCGGACCACGATGCGCTGAAGCAGGCCTATCAGGAGCCCGCCGAGGCTGCGTGAAGGCAAAGGCCTCATGCAAAGGCTGACCGAACCCTGCGGCATAAGTCGAACCCGTCGACGACGTCGGAGATGACAGACGAAGAAGGCCCTGTCTCGCGACAGGGCCTTCTTCGTCTCTTCGCCTGACTGGCATCGGGTCTTCAAGGCACCGACGCCCTTGAAGCACTTGCTCAAGGTGGACCGGGGTTGAGCCCCGGTCCAGTTCTACGCCTCGAACGCTAGCGTGCCGGGCGGTCGTCCCAGGTGAAGATGTCCCTGTCCTTGGTCTCGGGGATGAACAGGGCACCGATGACGGCCGTCGCGAGGGCGATGACGATCGGGTACCAGAGGCCGAAATAGATGTCGCCGGTCTGGGCCACCATGGCGAAGGCGGTGGCCGGCAGAAGGCCGCCGAACCAGCCGTTGCCGATATGGTAGGGCAGCGACATCGAGGTGTAGCGGATCCGCGTTGGGAAGAGCTCGACGAGAGCCGCCGCGATCGGGCCGTAGACCATCGTCACGTAGAGGACGAGGATCGTCAGGATACCGATGATCGTCAACTTTTGGACCGAGAAGATGTCGATCATCTTGGCGAAGTTCGACAGGCCGTCCTTCGGTTCGATGGCGATCTTCACGATGCTCGGGTTGGTGGCGGTCGGGTAGCCGGAGGCGGTGAGGGCCGCGCCGATATCCTTGGCGAAGGCCGGATCGGCGGCGGCGAACTCCTTGCCGGCGACGGTGACGGTGGCCTTGGTGCCGGGAGCGGCGGGCTCGGTGGTGTAGTTCACTGCGGACCGGGCGAGCAGCGCCTTGGCGATGTCGCAGGAATTTGTGAACTTGGCCGTTCCCACCGGATTGAACTGGAACGAGCAATCCGCCGGATCGGCCTTGACCACCACCTGCGTGCTCTGCTGAGCCGCGTGCAGGGCCGGGTTGGCCGCAGCGGTCAGTGCCTTGAACAGCGGGAAGAAGGTCAGTGCCGCGATGACGCAACCGCCGAGGATGATCGGCTTGCGGCCGATCTTATCGGAGAGCGCGCCGAAGAACAGGAATCCGCCGGTGCCGAGGATGAGCGACCAGGCGATGAGCACGTTGGCCGTGAACTGATCGACCTTCAGGATCGTCTGAAGGAAGAACAGCGCGTAGAACTGGCCGGTGTACCAGACCACGGCCTGGCCGGCGGTGAGGCCGAGCAGGGCGAGGAGCGCCCACTTGGCGTTGCGCCACTGGCCGAACGCCTCGGAGAGCGGCGCCTTCGAGCCGGTGCCCTCGTCCTTCATCTTCTTGAAGGCCGGGCTTTCCTGCATCTGCAGACGGATCCAGACGGAAACGCCAAGCAGCACGATGGAAACAAGGAACGGGATGCGCCAGCCCCAGGCGGCGAAGGGCGTGATCGTCCCGGCCGAACCGTCAGCGAGGGTGGTGGCGACGGGCGCGTAGTTCGCGTTGACGTAGATCTGGGTGAACAGGATCACCATCAGCGACAGCAGCAGCCCGAGGGTCGCCGTGGTCTGGATGAAGGCGGTGTAGAAGCCGCGGCGCCCGGGGGGAGCGTGCTCGGCCACATAGACTGCCGCCCCGCCATATTCACCGCCGAGGGCGAGACCCTGGAGCATGCGCAGAGCCAGCAGCGCCACGGGCGCGACCCAACCGACGCCGTACTCGTTCATCGTGGCGTAGGATGGCAGAAGGCCGACCACGAAGGTCGAGATGCCCATGATCAGGATGGTCACGAGGAAGGTGTACTTGCGGCCCACAAGGTCGCCGAGACGTCCGAACACCAGTGCGCCGAAGGGGCGGACCAGAAAGCCCGCTGCGAAGGCCATCAGGGCGAAAATGTTGCGCGTGGCTTCCGGATAGGCCGAGAAGAACTGCGCGCCGATGATCGCGGCCAGCGATCCATAGAGATAGAAATCGTACCACTCGAACACGGTACCGAGCGAGGAGGCCAGAATGACCTTCTTCTCGCCGGCACTCATGGGCCGTGCGGCTTCCTTTGGTAATGGGACCGCTGACGTTGCAGACATGGGGGAATCCTCCAAAATTTTTTTACTTCCAGGCTTTTGCAGGCCTGGCTTTCATCACTTCAGAAACTTGGGCGCTGCGTCGGCGTTCGCAGTCGCTCAAGTCCTGGCGCGCATTGGTCTTGCCGCTCACGGAAACGAGAGCGATCGACGCTACCTCACGCCATGATTTCGCCCAAGAGTGAAAAAGCCGTACGGCCCAGGGATACTCACGTTTTTATGCAAACGTGTCACTTTGGTGCCGATTGGTAGGACCGCTGCCCGGTTGGATGCCATGAATGAGAAAGGGCGCGGCTTCCGCCGCGCCCTTTCACGCAATCGTAGTCTGGTCTTGGAACCGTCAGTGAGCGTGGGCGCCGTCGGCTCCGATCCCAGTCTCCGAGCGCACGAACTGCTGTTCGAACAATGCGCGCTCGCGCTTGGCCCTGGCAGTATTGTCGAGCTTCGACACGACGTAGATCGTGAGGAAGGCCAGCGGCATCGAGAACAGGGCCGGGTTGTCGTAGGGGAAGATCGCCACCGGATTACCGAAGGTCGTCACCCACACTGCCTTCGACAGGATCACCATTCCGACAGCCGCGAAAAGGCCGACGAATCCGCCAATCAGTGCGCCCCAGGTGGTCGTGCCCCGCCAAAGGATCGACATGGTCAGGATGGGAAAGTTGCAGCTCGCCGCCACCGAGAAGGCGAGGCCGACCATGAAGGCGACGTTCTGGTTCTCGAAAACGTATCCGAGATAGATCGCCACGATACCGATGACGACCGCCGAGATCTTCGAGAGGCGCACTTCGGACGCTTCGTTGGTGCGTCCGCGGGCGATGACGCTGGCATAGAGATCATGGCTGACCGCCGATGCACCGGCGAGCGTGAGCCCTGCCACGACAGCAAGAATGGTGGCGAAGGCGACTGCCGAGATGAAGCCGAGGAAGTACGGCCCGCCAACGGCGTTGGCGAGGTTCACAGCAACCATGTTGGTGCCGCCAAGCATCCCCTTCAGCTTGTCGAACGCACCCGCCGGATCGAGCTTGAAGTAGACCGGATCGGACATCAGCAGGGCGATGCCGCCGAACCCGATGATGAAGGTCAGGATGTAGAAGTAACCGATCAGGCCGGTGGCGTAGAACACCGATTTGCGGGCGGCCTGAGCATCGGAGACGGTGAAAAAGCGCATCAGGATGTGTGGTAGGCCAGCGGTGCCGAACATCAGACCGACGCCGAGGGAGATCGCTTCGATGGGGTTCGAGACGAGGCCGCCCGGCGCCATGATGGCATCGCCCTTCGGATGGGTGGCGACGGCGGCCGAGAATAGGGCCTCGGGGTTGAAGCCGTATTTGTAGAGCACCGCACCGGCCATGAAGGTGGCACCCCCGAGGAGAAGGCAGGCCTTGATGACCTGGACCCAAGTGGTCGCCTTCATGCCGCCGAACGCCACGTAGACGATCATCAGCACGCCGACGATCACGACCGCATAGAGATATTCGAGGCCGAACAGCAGTTGGATCAGTTTCCCTGCGCCGACCATTTGGGCGATCAGGTAGAACGCCACCACCACGAGGGTGCCCACTGCCGAAATGATGCGGATCGAGGTCTGGTCGAGGCGAAAGGAGGCGACGTCGGCGAAGGTGAACTTGCCGAGGTTGCGCAGCCGCTCTGCAATGAGAAACAGCACGATCGGCCACCCCACGAGGAAGCCTGTGGAATAGATCAGGCCATCGAAGCCGGACGTATAGACGAGGCCGGAGATGCCGAGGAATGAGGCAGCCGACATGTAGTCGCCGGCAATGGCCAGCGAGTTGGTGCCGGCCGAGATACCACCGCCGGCGGCGTAGAAGTCAGAGGCCGATTTGGTGCCCTTGGCGGCCTTATAAGTGATGCCGAGGGTGAAGAGCACGAAGAACGCGAACATACCGATGGCCGGCCAGTTCGTCTGGGCTTTCGTGACGGCGCCGAGATCCGGACCGGCGGCGTAGGCCGCGCCAGCGAGGATGACTGCGAGGGTGGTACCCAGGGCGATGGGGTGGGCTGAGCGGATCATCGGCCGAGATCCTGCTTGAGGGCGGCAGTCAGTTCGTCGAAACGGCCGTTGGCACGCTGGACGTAAATGCCGGTGAGGATGAAGGCGAAGACAATCACGGCGACGCCGAGGACCAGGCCCAACGAGGTCGTGGCGCTTCCGACCTTCATGGCGAGCAGCGACTTGTCGAAGGCGATGAGGCCGATGAAGCCGAAATAGACGAGCAGCATCGCGATGGTCAGCGTCCAGCCGAAGCGGGTCCGCTCGTGGACGAGTTCCTTGAAACGCGGATTCTGCGCGATCCGCGCAGTCTCGATATCGGACATGGCGTAACTTTCCCTGAAGCTTCGGCCCTTCTGAACGGGGCCTCGGTCTTGGCGAATACTATGGCGATGGGAGGCGAGCGCGTGCGATGCCGCCGAACCTGTCTCGTGTTGCGAGGCGTGCCGGCGCAAGCGCCGCACGGTCACGATATCGTCAGGACAGGCGGGAGAGGTGGCTGAAAATGCGAGCGGCGCACCTCCTTCGAGATGCGCCGCTTCCTTGTGCGAGGCCCGCAATCAGGACGCGCGGTTCTGGCGGTTCTCGATCAGGTCATCGACGACGGCGGGCTCGGCGAGGGTCGAGGTATCGCCGAGCGATGAGAACTCGTCCTCGGCGATCTTGCGGAGGATGCGGCGCATGATCTTGCCCGAGCGAGTCTTGGGCAGGCCGGGGGCGAACTGGATCAGGTCCGGCGAGGCGATGGGGCCGATATCCTTGCGGACCCAGGCCACCAGTTCCTTGCGCAGCTCGTCCGAACCGTCCTCGCCTTCCATGAGGGTGACGTAGGCGTAGATGCCCTGTCCCTTCATAGAATGAGGATAGCCGACGACGGCGGCTTCCGAGACCTTCGGATGGGCGACGAGCGAGGATTCGACCTCCGCCGTTCCCATGCGGTGACCCGACACGTTGATGACGTCGTCGACGCGGCCGGTGATCCAGTAATAGCCATCCGCGTCGCGGCGGCAGCCGTCGCCGGTGAAGTAGAGGTTTGGATAGGTGGAGAAGTAGGTCTGCTCGAACCGCTCGTGGTCGCCATAGACCGTGCGCATCTGGCCCGGCCAGGAATCCGCGATGCAGAGGTTGCCCTCGCAGGCACCGTCGAGCGGCTTGCCCTCCGCATCGACGATGAGCGGCTGCACGCCGAAGAATGGGCGTGTGGCCGAACCGGGCTTTAGCTTGGTGGCACCGGGCAACGGCGTAATGAGGATGCCGCCGGTCTCGGTCTGCCACCAGGTATCGACGATGGGGCAGCGGCTGTCGCCGACCACCCGGTAGTACCAGTCCCAGGCTTCCGGGTTGATCGGCTCGCCGACCGAGCCGAGGACGCGCAAGCTTGCCCGCAAGGTCTTCTTCACCGGGCCTTCGCCGCCGCCCATGAGCGAGCGGATCGCCGTGGGCGCGGTGTAGAAGATGTTGACTTTGTGCTTGTCGACAACGTCCCAGAAGCGGGAGGTCGACGGATAGGTCGGGATGCCTTCGAACATCAGGGTCGTGGCGCCGTTGGCGAGCGGGCCATAGACGATGTAGCTGTGGCCTGTGACCCAGCCCACATCCGCCGTGCACCAGTAGACCTCGCCCTCGCGGTAATCGAAGACGTATTGATGCGTCATCGCGGCGTAGACGAGGTAGCCGCCGGTGGTATGCACCACACCCTTGGGCTGGCCCGTGGAGCCTGAGGTGTAGAGGATGAAGAGCGGGTGCTCTGCCTCCACGGCTTCGGCCGGGCACTCGTCGGTGACCATGGCGGCGGCCTCGTCGTAATAGACGTCGCGGCCGGGCTCCATGGCGACATTACTGCCCGTGCGACGCACAACGACGACGTGGTCCACGGCATCCTTGCCGAGCCTCGCGATCGCGGCATCCACATTGGCCTTCAACGCGACCTTGCGGCCGCCGCGCAGACCCTCGTCGGCGGTGATGACGAGCTTCGAGGCACAGCCCTCGATGCGGCCCGCCAGAGAATCCGGGGAGAAGCCGCCGAACACGATGGAGTGGATCGCGCCGAGCCGGGCGCAGGCCAACATGGCGTATGCGGCCTCCGGGATCATCGGCAGGTAGAGCGTGACCCGGTCACCCTTACCGACACCGCGATTGCGCAGCACATTGGCCATGCGGCAGACTTCCGAATGAAGCTGCCGATAGGTGATGTGCTTGGATTCGTTGGGGTCGTCGCCTTCCCAAATGATCGCTACCTGGTCGCCGCGCGTCGCGAGGTGACGGTCGATGCAATTGTAGGCGACGTTGGTCTTGCCGTCCTCGAACCATTTGATCGAGACGTTGCCTGGAGCAAAGCTTGTATTCTTGACGGTCGAATAAGGCGTCGACCAATCGATCCGCTTGCCGTGTTCACCCCAAAATGCAGCCGGGTCATCGACCGAGGCTTTGTACATCGCCTGATACCCGGCGTCGTCTACATGCGCACCGTCGATCCAGGTCGCGCGGACGTCGACCACCTTCTCGTCCATGACGTTTTCCCTACTGGTGCCCGATCGTATCGCGAAAACCGCGCAGCCGGGACTTCCAACTCGTTCTTAGGCGCAGGAACAGTCCTATCGCAAGCGCGAAGGGGGCGGATGCACCTGCGTCCGCACCCCCAATTTGGGCAATACTCTCGATCCATGATCGGCCGGCTGTCAGTTGCAGCCGATACAGATTCCCTTGATCCCCGAACCTTCGGTCTCGCCCTTCTTGCGGGCCTCATCGGGGGGTAGCCGGGTGTCGGGCGCAGCTGCGGCGCCGGGCGGCTTGGTGACGCCGGTCGGAGCAATATTTCGGAACGAGCCCGCCGATTCCAGGTTCTGACCGGTCGTCTGCGACGGACCCGCCGTTTGGGCTAGGACGCTTGTCGCTCCGGATATGAGCAGGCCAGCGAAAAGAAGCCTGAGGGTTATGTGCATGGGGTTTCTCCAAGACCTACCTGGAGAACGGGTGGCGCTTGCCTGGGTTGCCGACCAGCAAGCGTTCGCACCCACGTGAGAATACCCGTTTCGGGGAGGCGAACCGCCTGGCTCGGTACGCGGCGGCAGTGTCGGCTTGGCCCTTTGGGACTCGGCCACTATCGCATCAAGGCGAGATTGCTCGATATCGGTCAACCGACGCATGACGTGTCTCGTCATGACGCTCGTACCTAATCTGGCTCGCCGACGGTCGCCGCTAGGCGATCGCCCAAGGGCACGCGGCGTCGTGCCGGTCCACCATGCCTGATGCGTTTCCGCCAGACGAGCCTGGGCTCGCCACGCTGATCACGCCGTTCTGACCGCCGCCTGCGGTGGAAACAGCATTTCCACCAGGGTGCCTTCATCCTTCCGGCTCTCGATGCGGAAGCGGCCATGATTGGCCTCGACGAGCGCCTTCGTGAGCGGCAGACCGAGGCCGGTTCCGGTGCTTCGTCCGTCCGCACGTCCCCTGGCCGAGGCCGCCACGGCGATCTGCCGGAACGGTTCGAGGGCGGTCTCTACCTCGTCGGGGGTCATCCCGATTCCGGTGTCGCGGACCCTGAGGGCGATCTCGCCACGATCCGCCATGGTGGTGGAGACGATGACCTGTCCGCCGGCCTCGGTGAAGGCGATGGCGTTGGCGATGATATTGAGCGCAGCCTGCCGTACCGAGCGCTCGTCCGCGACCAGCATCGGCAGGTCGTCGGAGAAACTCGTCCGTACGACGATTCGATCGCGCATCGCCTGCGGCTGCAGCATCGCGACGCAATGGGTGACGACGTCGTTGAGTGGGACCTCGGCGAAGGTGAGGTCGAGGCGGCCGGCTTCGATCTTTGCAAGGTCGAGCAGGTCGTTGACGAGACTGAGGACGTGAGTTCCCGAAGCGTGGATGTCGCCCAGATAGTCGCGGTAGCGCTCATGGCCAACGGGACCGAACGGTTCGGCTAGCATCATATCGGCGAAGCCGAGGATGCCGTTCATCGGCGTTCGGATCTCGTGGCTGATCCGGGCGAGGAAATCCGATTTGCGTGCGCTGGCATATTCCGCAGCCTGCCGTGCGTTCGACGTTTCCGCTTCGATACGTCTGGTGGCGCGGACGTCCCGCACGGTCATGACCATGCGGCCGTCGTCCCGCCCGGCGAGGGGTGTCACCTTGATCAGCAGCGGAGACATGCCGGCGGCGGTGCGGCCGATCACATCCGGGGTCGCTTGCGCGAGGACGGTTTGCCCCGAACCGGCTATGCCATGGACGCTGGCGAGCACGGCCACCGCGCTTTCCGCTGCGAACAGGCTGAGGATGGCGGCACCGACGACTTCGCGCGGGTCGAGGCCGAAGGTCGTCGCCGCGCTGCGGTTGAGGCCGATGATCCGCCCATTCCGGTCGAGGGTGATGACTCCGTCATCGAGGCTGTCGAGAACGGCCTGCGCATCGGCGGCTCGGGCTCCCGCGAAGGCGTCGGCGATCTGCAGGGCAACGCGCTCACGGCCAGGCTCACCGGCAACGGCGTCGCGGATGAGAAGAAGGTGAGCCGGTGCGCCGCGCCAATCGAGATCGGAGGCCTGTATGTCGACGCTCAGGCGGTGCCCCGAGGCGGCAGTGAGGATGGCGGGGGCGCCGTTGATCTTCCGCTCGTGCGGGACGAGGCCGCCGAACAGCTTGCCGATGCCGCTCGATGCTGCCAGTTCGGACAGATCGGCGAAGCCTGCCATCGCCAGCAGGTGGCTGTTGGCGAACAGGACGCTGTCGCCGCGATAGACCATCACGCCGCCGGGCACTCGCTCCAGCGTCGCGCTGACGGCGGCATTGGGGTCTTCCGATGCAGGCTCCGCGAACCGCGTCATCGCCGTGGGAAACGGAGTCACAGAACCGCCGGTGGCGCGCTCTTCGCCGGTCCTGGCCTCCGAAACCTCATCGTCGGGCGTGCTATCGCCGGCGAAGCGCGCGCCCAGGGCCCGCGCGATTTCGCGGAACGCCGCATGCTCGTTGCTGGACAAATGCGGGTCGTGCAACGGTGTCCAGGCGTCTTCGTCAGTCGTAGGGGGCTCTGTTCCGGTCGCAGACCGTTCGGTCGTTTCTTCCCCTGACGGCTCCACGTTAAGGAGAGCGGGGGAGGAATCTCTTACCGCAGCAGCGGCCGGATCATCACCGATCGTCGCAAAAGCGGGTTCCGCCACGGGCAGAGCTGATGTTTCTTCGTTTCTCGCCGAGTCCGTTTTTCTCGCCGAGTCCGTTTTTCTCGCCAAGTCCATGGCGCTGAGCTCCATGGCCGTTGGCGTCACAGCCTCGGCAGTATCGGCAGATGCTTCATCATCGGGCTCCACCTCCGATACAGGCTGATCGCCAGGATGCAGGTCGGTGATGATGTCCGCATGTTCTGGGCTCACCGACCCACTCTCCGATGAAGCGGTCGAAGACCGCACCATGGCGAAGCCGTTGAACCCGGTGAACTCGGCTGCCCCGCGTTGGATCGGCGTACCGGATATGTCGAGATCCATCGCGCCCGGCATGCCATCGGCCTGCAGCGTGACGGAAATTGCACGAAAGGTCCGGCGCTGGGCCAACGCCTGCAGGAGCCCTTCCGCGTCGAGCAGCGTGCGCGTGTGTGACAGCGCAGCCCAGGTCCTTCCGACTAGTACGGGTTTGACTGAGGCGGCGGCGGGTCCGGAAATGTCCGTGAGCCTGTCCTCGGCGTCGCTTTTCCAGGTTACGCGCCCAGTCCGCACCGCGCGGCTGTCCAATGGTGCGGACGTGTCTTCGAAGGCGGAAGGACGCGGCTCAGGTGCTGCCGTCGGATCAGCCTGTGCGCGCTCCTGTTCGCCTGCGCCTTTCTGGGGCGAGGCTCGGTGGCCCGGCAGGCGATCGAGGACCGCCACGATCACGCAATTACGACCCGATGCATCCTTCGTCCGCAAAGCAAGGCAGGTCGTGGCCTGTCCGAGACGACGCGTGTCGAATCGCAGCTTCATCAGCGATGGCCGATCCAGCGGCAGGGCGCGCGGACGAATTTGTTCGCCCATGCGAATCGCGTCGTCGATCCGGCCCGATTCGCCGTCGCTCAGAGACCGCGCAAGGCCATCCGCCGTCGAAGCCAGCAGGATTCGCTCCGCCGTACCGTCGAGCACAAGCCACACCGCGTCTGGGCCGCTCAGGCGAGCGCCAAACCGCGAATCACCGCTCCAGTGCCTAATAAGGTCGCCGAGGTCCGGTTCAGGGCCGGATATCGGTTCTTCAGCCCGTCTTTCGAACATTCGTACCCGTTTCGCGTGACACGTGAGTGATTCGCACCCTTTTTTAACCGCAACGCGCCGCGGATGTAGACACCAAGCGCCGCCGATGCGCGTTTACCTTTTGTCATCCTTAATGCCGTGATCGAGGGTGGCATAGAGCGGGCGCTGTGTTATTGTGCAGCGCACAACAAACGATCAACAAGCAAGTTCAGAGGAGACGGACATGAGCAACACCCCGAACTATGAAGTGCCCGCTGAAATGCGCGATTTCGCTGAGAAGAGCGTCGATCAGGCTCGTAAGGCCTTCGACTCATTCATTGGCGCCGCTCGTCGCACCGCCGACACGGTCCAGGGTTCGGCCGACACGGCCCGTACCAGTGCACATGACGTCTCCGCGCGCGGCTTCGAGTTCGCCGAGCAGAACGTGAATGCCGCCTTCGACCTCGCCCAGAAGCTCGTTCGCTCGCGCGACTTGCAGGAAGCCATGCAGCATCAGGCTGAGTTCGTCCGCAGCCAGTTCGCCGCGATCCAGGCCCAGGCCAAGGAGTTCGGTGGCTTGGCGCAGAGTGCAATGCAGCAAGGCGCCGAGAAGGCCAAGGCAGCGATGCAGGAGACGGCTGAGAACACCCGCAAGGCGATGGAGCAGGGCACCGAGGCCGCTCGCAAGGCCGGCGCCGATGCCGAGCAAGCCATTCGCAACGCCAATTCCTGATATTTTCGAAATGCGACGGATCTGATCCGTCCGATGATAGAGGCCCGCCCCGCCCTCACGGTGAGGCGGGCCTTATTGTTTTTCTGAAGATGGACGCGATGACCCGGCTCGATATTCGGCTATTGACGCTCCCGGCCAAGCTGCCCTAGTCAAGTTTCGCCGCGCCAAGCGCGTGCCGTAAGCGTCTGACGTCAAGCAACGCATTTTCCGATCCGTCTTCCGGTCGGTGTCAGCGCTGCCCCGGATTGCGGTACAGACGTCGGGTTTTCATGAACCGCCTGCAATCGTTCAGCCTCCGCGGATGCCTGCCGCCGAGCAGTCAGTGGCTCATCATGCCGCTGATGCTCTCGCTGCTGATGACGCTCGTCGTCTCGGCGATCTCCACCTACAAGACCTTGGGGGCCGATGCGGCTTTCCTCGAGCATTGGCCGCCGGCCTGGGCTTTGTCCTGGGTGGTGGCGTTCCCGACGCTTCTCCTGGTCCTGCCCCTGGTCCGCCGGATCGTCGGGTTCCTGGTCAGGCCCGCCTGATGCGTGCCGTGCCCGTCCCGGATTTCGAATGTGCAGCTCGATGAGTCGCTCCCAACGATGATCCGAGCATAAGCAGCGAGGGCGGAGGCAGGTTCTCAGACGAGCCGGCACGGCATATGAAACTGCCGTATCGCTCCTGAGACCTTGTCCGGGACGGTGCGGCAGTCCTGCTCGACAGTCTCAAGTCACCAAAGCTTAGGATGTCCACGCAGCGGAGATCGGGGGGAACGGGGATCGATGACCATCAAGCCGGGTGATTACGTGGGGTCTGACGACAACGAGGCGACAATGACCGTCGTCGAGATCGTGGACGACAAGGCCCTGTGCCGCTGGTTCGTGGATGGCGACGTCGACGGCGACGAACTGGAAGCGTGGCTGCCGATCGCCTCCCTCACAGTTCTTTGAAAGGTCCTCATTCGCCGGTGCCGTAGTCCCGTCGGCGACGGCAGCGAACGAGGTGCGACACGGCGCTTGCACCGCGACGGCCGGTCTCCTAACCCTGGCGCCCCGCCCGGATTTCGGGCTCGTCGAAGAGGGCGAACCTTCATGCGACCTGCTTTTTTGCGCGCCGCCCAGCGTTTCGGCCTGTTGGCCCTCGCTCTGGCCGGTGTGCTATCCGCTGGCGCCGCCAGCGCCCAGTATGACGACGGCTACTACCGCCCCGCGCCCCGGCGCGACTATTACGAGGATCGCGGGCCCCCGCCCCGCCGGGCCGTCGGCTTGAACTGCGATGCTGTCCAGTCGGGAATCAGCGGCCTGCAGCCCTTTTCCTGCCCGCTGCCCGGACCTCGTCCCCTCGGGGCGCGCTGTTTCTGCGACATGCCGATCGCGTCCTTCAGTTCACCGCAGACTGCGGTGGGACGTGTCGTCCCGTAAGGGTCGAACCGGAAAGAAACAACGCCGCGCCATCCTGGGATGACGCGGCGTTGTTCTGCAGAGACGTGGAATTCAGTTGAGGACGACGACCTTGGCGCCTACTTTCACGCGCTCGTAAAGGTCGGTGACGTCGTCATTGGTCATCCGGATACAACCTGACGAAACTGCCTGACCGATCGTGTCGGGCTCGTTGGATCCGTGGATCCGGTACTCCGTATTGCCGATATACATGGCGCGGGCGCCCAGAGGGTTCTCCACACCACCCGCCATGTAGCGCGGCAGGTCGGGGCGGCGGGCGATCATTGCGGCCGGGGGCGTCCATGACGGCCATTCGCGCTTGGCGGTAACGGTCTTCGTGCCTGACCAAGTGAAGCCGGGACGACCGACGCCAACGCCGTAGCGGATAGCTTCACCGTTCGGCAGAACGAAGTAGAGACGCCGTTCGGCGGTCGAGACGACGATCGTGCCAGGCTTGTATGCGCCGCGGAAGGTTACGATCTCGCGCGGGATTGGTGAGACCTGGGCCTGCGGAGCTGCTTGCGCGCCCTGACCGACGTTGCCCTGATAGCCATAAGGGTCGTAGGAGGGCTGGCTGTACTCGGTCTCGGGATAGTAATCGTCGCCCCCCGTTCCGAACGGATCGTAGGAGGAGGCGGCGAGAGCGGGGGTGGAAGCGAGGATGCAAGCACCCATCATGCCTGCAAAAGCGGTCGCCAACGTCTTCATGGTCGGATGCCTTACCTGTGCGGTAACCTTTGCTATACAAGCGTAGGCGTAGGCGCGTGGTTCCACCCCCGGTCGCAGATTTCGCGTCTCGTTAACGTGAGCTTATGAATTTAGTACACCTCGTCCGTATGCACGTCGAAACGGGCAAGGTGCGAATAACCAAAGTTGGTGGTGATCGCGACATCAGTGGCATCGCGACCGCGCGCCATGACGATGCGGCCGATCCGCGGTGTATTGTGACGGGCGTCGAATGTGTACCAGCGCCCGTCCAGATACACTTCGAACCATGCCGAAAAATCCATCGGGTCCGGCACTGGCGGGATGCCGATATCGCCGAGATAACCGGTGCAGTAGCGCGCCGGGATGTTCATGCATCGGCAGAAAGCAACCGCCAGATGGGCGAAGTCGCGGCAGACGCCCTGGCGCTGCATGAAACCGTCCCAGGCCGTGCGCGTGGCATCGGCGAGCATGTAGTCGAACCGGATGCGGTCGTGAACGTAGTCGCAGATCGCCTGGACCCTCGACCAGCCAGGCATCGTCCCTCCGAAGAGGGACCAGGCCGTCTCAGACAGCTTGTCGGTGTCGCAATAGCGGCTGCCGAGGAGATAGACGAGGACATCGCTCGGCAGGTTCTGTACGTCGATCTGTTGCGCATGCGGAGCGTATTCGTCCGGCAATCCGGAATCGTAAACGGTAAAATCGGCCGAGATGTCGAGACGGCCAACCGGAGTGACGATGCGCGTGCAGATGTTGTCGTAGACGTCCCGATATTCCTGGTAAGGTATCGGCGGGTTGAAGCTGATGACGTGTGGGGTCATCACATCCGGCATGCGTGATGGATGCACGCTCAGTTCAAGAATCATGGGCGTCGGCTGAACCGATTCGAAGGCGATGTCGAACCCAGTCCTGATCTTCATCGTATTGGCCCCATGTCTGAAAAAATATGATTTGAACCCAGCCGCCATCTGATGGCAGCGGAATGAACGTCATCAACGCACCACCATCGCATCGGGTGTACGCTGCTCAAGGGAACTGAGTTCGACTTCATCGACCTCGACGCTCACGGACATGCCGAGATCGTCCGCGGGAAACCCGAAGAAGGAGCCGTGCAACGGCACCGCCTGCCGCGGATCGCGGGCGACGGCGACGCGGATGAGGTCGCGATTGCCGACGATGCCGTTGGTGGGATCGAACTCGATCCAGCCCGCGCCGGGCAGGTACACCTGAACCCAGGCATGGGTCGAGCCACCGCCCACATGGCGGTTGCGGTCACCGCGCGGATTGTAGAGGTAGCCGGAGACGAAGCGGGCGGCCATGCCAAGCGCGCGCACGGCCTCGATCATCAGTACCGCGAAATCGCGGCAGCTTCCGCGCTTGAGGCGCAGGGTTGTGACGGGGTCCTGAACGCCTTTCTCCGAGCGCGCGAGATAGGCGAAGTTGCGCCGGACATGGCGCGTCATCTCGGCCAGCAGATCCTGCGTGCCGATGCGACCCGCAGGCGGAACGAAGCTACGCGCCCAGGCATCGACCTCGTTCTTCGGATCGCGATGTTCCCGCTCGATGGAGCGGCTGAGATCCGGCATATCGTCGGCGCCGTAGCCGAAAGGGTAGTAGGCCGCATGCGGCGCGATCGGAAATTCCGGTGCGAGCTCGGGTGTGTGATCGAGGGTGATCGAGCATTCGAAGGTCAGGGTGGAGGCGCGACCCTGGAATGTCGCCACGGCGACGCAATTTCCGAACACGTCGTGCAACCACCGCAGAGACGACGGCTCGGGCGTGATCTTCAGCGTCGCGGCGATCAGGCGCTGGTCATAGCTGTCGCGCGGACGAAACATGATCCGGTGTTCGCCCAAGCCGACGGGCTGGCGGTACCGGTAGGTCGTAATGTGACGGACGGATAGGATCGGCACGTTCACAGGCTCCGCAGCACCGGTCGGTACCACTCTCTTGGATCGATGCAATGCAAGAGGTGCGCCCAACGTCATGGCGGCCCGTGATGTCGCCTTCACGGCACAGGAGTATTGGCCTGAATATCACCGCTGGGGCAATGCTCCTTGAGCTGGTTCGATAGCGATCGTCATCAAAGTGAAAGCGGCCCTGGCCGATTCATCCGCGGTGGGCAGAGTTCAGGGCACTGGCGGAGGAGGATTGCTGGTTGCGTGCTCGGCTTCCACCAACACATCCTGGGGGCGCCAGGGTTTGGGGATGAAGACCACCCTTTCCGGCAATGCGTCCGGTCGCGGAGCACGTCGGCCGGATGTGACCACCATCCTCGCCGTAGGCCACAGCATCGCGACGGCACGCGCCAGTTGCAGGCCGTCCATGACGCCCGACAGCTGGATATCGGCAAAGACCAGAGCGACATCACCGCCCCTGTCCCGCATCACGGCCAGAGCCTCTTCCGCCGTAGCGCAGCCGATAGCATCGAGCTCAGTCTCGTCCAGCAGGGCGACTGCCAAGCCTTGTGTCGATGCGTCATCCTCGACCACGAGGGCGAGGCGGCCGGATTTACGAATCGGCGCGGAGATAACGGGATCGGGCTCAGGCGTGGCTTCCGGCTGGTGGACCTGACGAACGAGGGCAGCCAAGTTCTCCGGAATGCCCTCGGCGATCAGGTCGTCATAGAAGGACGCGAGGGCTTCGCCGATTTGGTCGAGGGCGAGGCCAGGCGCGAGCGTATCGTTGCCTGCGCGCTTTTTCGGAACATCCTTGAAAGGAGTAGGCGAACGATTGTTCGACGGGCCTTTCGGATCGAGCACGTCATCCCTCCGGTTTTCGTCATCTGCATGGTGCCGCCGCGTGCGGCCCCAAGCTCAACGTAGGGACTCAGGCGTCAGTTGCTCCCATGGCGCAACAAGGGTTGGGCCGATGGCGAATCGATCCGGGAAATGCGATTGCTGGGGGGCAGGACCGACGGCGAGATCGGCGCATAAATGCGGTTAAGCGCGGTCACTCCACCGAGGCGTCGGCATAGGCCATGACGCCCGAGAGAGAGCGGACATCGCGGTAGCGAGCACCACGAGTGCTCATCATCGTCTCGAACTTCTCATGAACCTGGGCCACCGACAGGCTCGCTGCCTTGCGGCGACCGCGTTGGGCCGCAAAGAAGATGGAACGGTTGGCGCGCGCCGGGCCCGGCAGCATCTGGGCGGCCGCGGATGTCGGCTTGTCGACGACGGTAGCGAGGAACTCCTCGGCATCGTCGGGACCGAGGAAGTGGGCGAGGTACACTTCGCCCAGGGTCAGCTCGCGGCCGATACGCAGGGAGATTCGCGCTGCGTCGCGTTTCAGCATCTCGCCTGCCATCAGTGCGGCGAGATAGGGGTCACGCCGCAATTCGAGGATGCGGGTCCGCTCGGCGGCATCTGCCACGCTCGGCTTGCCGTTATCGCCGGAGACCACGAGGGCCGCTTCCTGCGTCAGGCCGTATTTCGCTCCGAAGTCGCGCACAACACCGAGCCAGGTGCGCTCGATGAACTGGAATAGGCCGGTCGCCGAGGACGTCTTGGCCTGCACTTCGGTGATGAAGCTCGACTCTTTGTCGGCTACCGCCATCAGCAGGACGGGGTCGGTCTGTACGGCCTGCGCAGCGCGGACGATCTTCTGCACCAAGTGGCGGCGAATCTTCATCGGTCCGAATTCGAGGATATCGTTCGGGTCGCCGACAGCGCTTTCGGTCAACAGGTAATCGTAGGAGACACGATCGACGGCATTGGAGCCGATTTCGGTGTCGAGGTCGTGGACGGGGGCAAAGGCTGAGGATGACGTGAGTACGGTGGGTGGAGCTTCTAGAACTCCCGGGACCGCCGACTGAATTCTGGGCTTCGGCATCGACAGCTCGGTCATCGCCTGAGCCGATTGTACCACGGCGCCGAAGCCACTGGTGCCGGTACCGTTGAGAACGACGGCGCTTAGGCCTCCCGCGACCAGCATCATGGCCAGAACGGAGCGGGTGAGGGCGGGGCGGCTCCCATGGTCGTGTCCGACCCGATTCTTGAGCGTCAGCGCATCGGATGAAGTTGCCGCATCACCGCCAGCGCCGAAGCGGCGCGAGGGAGGGGTAACTCGTGATGATCCGACCTTCTGAACCCGCATCTGATCGACTTGTCTCCGTGTGGTGGCGCACATCGGCATTTACGAGGACAGTTGTGGCGACAAAACGGCTAGGCTCGTGATCATCCCGTGGCGTCGATGGCCACTTTGCGGCAGCTTAGCCATTACGAGCCTTTACCGTCCGCATGCGACAGGGTCGGACGGAAGACACCAGCAACCACCGGGCATTCACGACAACATTGCATAGGAACTGATCTAGCAAGAACGGCGCTGCCGTAATCGGGCGATACGCATCATTCTAGGCAGGCAAGGCCAAGCTGGGAGCTTTTAGAAACAGCTGCCAATTCTTAGCCTGCAAGGCGTCGCCAAAGACGCCAGGATAGTCGAATGGTACCACTGCCCCGGCTCGAACGGGGGACCTCTTGATCCACAATCAAGCGCTCTAACCAACTGAGCTACAGCGGCACTCGGGCTGCGATGTATCCTGAGGCTGCGGGCATTTCAAGCGTTAGAGACGCAAGGAATGCAGAATGGGGAAAACTCTTCGCCCCATCGATGCCGCCGGACGTGGAAATTCGGTCGACGGACCTTGCACCCCACCCCTAAGGTGCCGCGGTCTTCGTACCCCTTTCGTGCCAATCCCCCCGTCGGTCGATGAACTCAGAAACCGCGCCGCGCCGTGGATCTCCCGCCGGCCAGCTGCTGGTCCACGTGCCAAGCCGATTGCGTGCCCTGGTGCGCGGCAGCGAAGCCGGGCTCGTGGCGCTGGCCGCCTGCGTCGGCGCGATCGCCGGGATCGCAGTCTCGGCCATGAGTCTCGCGACGCAGGGCCTGCGCGAGATCCTCTATCGATTACCGCACGGCGCCCGTCTCAGCGCTTCGACGGATGTGGCCCCGATCCTCATTCTGGTCGGCCCGGCCGTCGGCGGTCTCATCCTCGGCCTGATCGCCCTGGGCTTGGCTCGTCGCCGAGGCAGCCCGCAGCAGCCGATCGTCGATCCCATCGAGGCCAATGCCCTGCATGGCGGGCGGCTCTCGCTGAAGGGGTCGGCTGCCGTGGCGGCGCAAAATGTGATCTCGAACGGCAGCGGTGCATCGGTCGGTCTCGAGGCGGGCTATACCCAGATCTGCGCCGGCATCGCCTCGCGTCTCGGCCTCTCCTTTGAAATGCGTCGCTCGGATCTACGTACCCTAGTGGGTTGTGGTTCGGCCGCCGCCATCGCCGCTGCCTTCGGGGCGCCGCTCACGGGGGCATTCTATGCGTTCGAACTCATCATCGGCACCTATTCCATCGCCACTCTCACACCGGTGGTCGTCTCGGCCCTGTGCGGTAGCCTCGTCGCCAAGGCGCTCGTAACGCAGAGTCCCCTGGTGACTGCCAACGGTTTCGATGTCCTGACGACGAGGGCGGTCTCCGGAATCGATACGCTACCGAGCCTCGCTCTTGGTTTCGCGTGCGCTGGGCTCGGAATTCTGATCATGCGTGGTGTCACCCTAGTCGAGCAGGGTGTGCGGGCGACCCGCCTGCCGGCCTTCCTCGCCCCCGCCATCGGCGGTCTCTGCGTTGGCGTCCTGGCCCTAGCTGTCTCCCCGCAGATACTTTCCGGTGGGCACGGAGCGCTCCATCTCCATCTCGACACCAACATGCCTGCCATGGGGGTCGGTGCTCTGGCGCTGCTGTTCGTGGCGAAGGCCTCGGCCTCGGCGATCTCGATCGGCTCGGGTTTTCGCGGCGGCTTGTTCTTCGCTTCGCTGTTTCTCGGCGCTCTGGCGGGCAAGCTCTTTGCCGCGCTGATGGCGGAGGCAATCCCGGCCCTTTCCGGCGTTCATGGACTATCCGGCCTGGAGGGACTCACCTTCTTCGCTCTCACACCGCTGGCTTATGCGGTGATCGGCATGAGCGCCCTGGCGGTGGCAGTCATCGGCGGCCCGCTTACGATGACATTCCTCGCCCTCGAGCTCACCGGCAGCTTTCCGATCACCGGCCTCGTACTGGTGGCGGTGATCGCCTCGTCGATGACCGTGCGGAAGACCTTCGGCTATTCCTTTGCCACCTGGCGCTTCCACCTTCGCGGCGAAAGCATCCGTAGCGCGCATGATATCGGCTGGATCAGGTCACTCACCGTTGGGGCGCTCATGCGTCGCGAGGTCGAAACCGTGCCGGTCGATATGAAGCTCTGCGATTTCCTTGCGGCTCATCCCCTCGGCTCGCCGTCCCGCGTTGTGATGGTGGATAAGGAAGGGCGCTACGCCGGAATCGTGCTGGTGCCCGAGGCTCATGCCCTGGTGACGGCCGATAGCGAGGCCAGTCTCATCGAGGCCATGCGCTATACAGACGTGTTCCTCACCGCCGGCATGAATGCCAAACAGGCAGCCTCGGCCTTCGACAGCGCGGAGAGCGAAGCTCTGGCGGTGGTGGATGATCCGGTCTCGCGTCGGGTGATCGGGCTGCTCACCGAGAGCCACACCCTCAAGCGCTACAGCGAGGAACTCGACCGGCAGCGACGAGCGATCATGGGCGACGCTGCGTGAAACTGATCCAGTTCCTCGCTGCAAGTCTCGGCCATGCGGATGCGAAGGGCCAAATCACGCACATGCCCGACTGACTCGCACTGCATCGGAAATAGTCACGGACGATATCACCTGAACCGGATCACGGTTGCTGTGCGGCGTTTATGAAGACGCACGCGGCGAGCGAACACCGCGTGCGTTTGACCTTTCGACAAAGCGGCAATTTAGGCGGGCAGCGCCCGACGTGACTTGCGCATCAGCGCCTCTTCCACCGTGCCGTCACCGTCGAGATAACCGTGGCGCTTGGGGTTCGGCATGATCAGCGAGCCAATGAAGGCGATGGCGAGCATCGCCGTGACGTACCAGAAGAAGCTGCTTTCCGAGCCGATCTGCTTCAAATACAGGGCTACCGCCTCCGCCGTGCCACCGAAGATCGAGTTCGCCACCGCGTAGGAGAGGCCGACCCCCAGCGCCCGGACCTGGGTCGGGAACAGCTCTGCTTTCACAATGCCGCTGATGCCCGTGTAGAAGCTGATCACCGTGAGGCCGATCATGATCAGGCCGAACGAGAGGTAGGGGTTCGTAGTGGAGCCGATCGCCGTCATTAGCGGCACCACCATCAGCGTGCCGAGCCCGCTATAGAGCAGCATGTTGGTCTTGCGGCCGATCCTATCCGAAAGCCAGCCGAAGAAGGGCTGGATCACCATGTAGACAAGGAGCGCCGCAGTGGAGATCTGCGATGCGGTGATCTTGTCGATATGCGCCGTGTTGAAGAGATATTTCGGCATATAGGTGGTGAAAGTATAGAAGCTCAAGGAGCCGCCGGCGGTGTAGGCGAGTACTACGCAGAACGCACGCCAATGTTTGAAAAGGGCCGAAAAGGTGCCGGATTCCTTCGAGGCCATGTCCTCTTTGGTCGCCGTCTCCGCGAGCGACGAACGTAGGAACAGCGCCACCACGGCCGCCATCGCACCGATGAAGAACGGGATACGCCAGCCCCAGGCAGTGAGCTGCTGGGCGGTGAGGAAGCTCTGCAGAATGATCAGCACCAGCGAGGCCAGAAGCTGTCCGCCGATTAGGGTAACGTACTGGAACGAGGCGAAGAATCCACGCTGACCCTTCAGGGCGACCTCGCTCATGTAGGTGGCGCTGGTGCCGTACTCGCCGCCCACGGAAAGGCCCTGGATCATACGTGCGAGCAGGAGCAGGGCGGGAGCCCAGTGCCCCACACTGGCATAGGTCGGCAGCACGGCGATCATGAGCGATCCGCCGCACATCATCAGCACCGAGATCATCATCGAGGTCTTGCGGCCAAGGCGATCGGCGATACGGCCGAACAACCAACCACCGATGGGGCGCATGAAGAATCCGACCGCGAACACGGCGGCGGATTTCAGGAGCTGACTGGTATCGTCGCCTTCGGGAAAGAAGACCGGCGCAAAATAGAGGGCAAAGAAGGCGTAGCAATAAAAGTCGAACCACTCGACGAGATTACCCGACGACGAGCCCACGATGGCGAATATCCGCCGACGGCGGTCTTCCGGATCGTCAGGCTTCGAAGGATCGATCGCGATAGCGTCGGACATGGGCACTCCCTACCATCCTTGTCGGGGCCCTACCTGGGCCTCTTGGTCGGCGACGTTAAGCGGCGACGGAGAATTCACAAGCGCCTCAACGCGGCTTTCCTACAGCAGGCTGCAAATGTCAGCCATTCCCTCATCCCCGTCGCCCTTCCCGCCATGGCAAAGGTACGTCATCGTCGTCTCCAAGTGGAAATACTTGGAAGTCCGATACCGTGAAGCTTGGGCTTAAGTTGCCTGTGCGGTGTGAAGACAACGTGGGAAGTAGTTTTAATTCGCGGAACGGTTTTGGCAGTCTTTCCGTTTCGGCTTCGCGTCGGCGCCGCGTGGCGTCAGCAATCAACCAAGAGATGGACTGACTGACATGAGCAAGCTCTTGCGGAGTACGGTGACGGCTGCCGTTCTCGTCGTCGGTGCGGCGAGTGCTTTCGCCCAAGGTGGGCCTGGAGCAGGTGGCGGTGCGGGTGGCGGCGCAGCGGCAGGCGCCGGTGCGCCCGGCGGTGGCGCAGGTGGTGCCGGATCGGCTGGTGGCGCCGGCATGCGGGGCGCCGGTGGCGGCGGAGCCGAGCGTGGTGGAGCCGCAGGTGGTATGGAACGCGGTGGTGCCTCGGGGGATCGCGGCGGCCCTGCGGGTGAGCGCGGTGGCGCGGCTGGAATGGAGCGAGGCGGTGATGCTGGCGGCGAACGAAATGGCCGCATGGAGCAGGGCGAACGCCCGAGTGCTGGCAGCAGGAGCGATCCCGCAGCCCGGCCGGATCGAGACGGCAAGTCTGATCGAGACGGCAAGTCTGATCGAGACGGCAGGGCCGATCGTGATGAGCGGATGGACGGAAGCGGCAAGGCCGATCGCGGCCTGAAGGATGGCAAAGCGGATCGTGGCGAGAGGAGCGACAGCGACCGGGGTGATCGAGCCGGGCGTCGAGATCGTGCGGGCCGAGGCGATAGCGGCGCCGTGCGCGGGGCTTATGGCCGACTGGGTGCTCCGCAGCGTACAGAATTTCGCCAGAGCGTACTTCGTCGCGGGATCCCCCGTCTCGCCGCTGGTGCTTTCGCTCTGACGGTGGGGACTGCAATCGCCCGAAGCTACACTCTCTACGACCTGCCGCCTGACATCGTGCAGATCGTGCCCGAATACGAAGATTACAGATACGTACTTGTCGACGACGACATCGTCATCGTTGACCCGGACACCTATGAGATTGTGGACGTCATCCGCGGTTGATCTTCATCTGTGGTGTCCTTGAGGGGAACTTCTTCTGGCGAAGCGCATACGCTGTCGAATTGTGAACCGTAGCGCTTGATGTTTTGCCGGATCGAAGTGGTGACGTGAGAACAGACTCCAGGCTCCGGACAAGCTGTCATCAGCGATCCGGAGCCTGGATGTTTCAGGCAAGGGCTTATGTTTGGTCCGCGTATCAAACGACCTGCGAGGTTGGGCCTCTTCCTCTTACTAAACTCTGCAGCGCCACATGAGTGCAACAGGCTAGGTTGAGAACGTTATTCTCAGGCTGCGCCTGACGCGGGCGCATGGCAAGATCACAGCGAGGTGAAAGACTGAGACTTCTATGCGAGTGATCGCAGCGAGTTTCGCTTTCCAGCAGGAGGGCAGCTAAGTCAAGGCCTTTCAGCAGGCCGTTGGCTACTTATGGGCCGAACTTCGAATGAAGGTCTCCAGTGTCTCGACATTAATCCCTGAAGCAGGGGCGTCGTCGACCATTGGTCCAGTTTCCTTCAAGTCGTGGTAGAGCTTTCTCTAAGAAGCGAAGTCTTGTCCGGTGAGATGAACGCAATGACGCTCAGCGCCCGTTGCGGTCGAGCATCTTCGAGACTACCCGAGCAGTGTAATCCACCATCGGCACGATCCGCGCGTAGTTAAGTCTCGTCGGGCCGATGACACCGACGACGCCGACGATTTTCTGAGAACCGTCCCGGAAAGGTGCGGCGATCATCGACGAGCCGGAAAGCGAGAACAGTTTATTCTCCGAGCCGATGAAGATGCGCACTCCTTCTCCACCCTCGGCGCGGGAGAGCAGTTCGATCACATCCTTTTGCGTTTCAAGGTCGTTGAAGAGTAGGCGGATGCGTTCGAGATCCTCCACCGCGCGCAGGTCGTCGAGAAGGTTGGCTTGGCCGCGCACGATTAATTGACGTGCGTCGGACGGCCCGACGGTGGTGGCTAGGCCCGCGTCCACCAGGCGCTCGGTAATGACGTCTAGTTCGCGCTTCATCGCCTCGCGGCCGGCCTCGATCTCGGCGCGCAAGCCTCCCAGTGTGCGTCCATGAAGGCGGGCATTGAGGTAGTTGGAGGCTTCCTGCAGGGCGCTGGCCGGAAGGCCCGGGGGCAGATCCAGGAGGCGGTTCTCCACCGAACCGTCATCCGACACCAGTACGACGAGGGCGCGGGCTGGATCGAGCCGGACGAATTCGATGTGTTTCAGGTGCACGTTTGTCTTAGTGGTGAGCACGACGCCTGCTCCCCGGGAAATTCCGGACAGCAGCGTCGAGGCCTCGGCCAAAGCGCTTTCGAATGTGTGGCCAGATGCGGCGGCACGCATCTGGGCCTCGATCCGCTCCTGCTCCTCGCGCCCGACATCGCCGATCTCCAGCATGGCATCGACAAAGAAGCGCAGGCCCATTTCCGTCGGAAGTCGGCCGGCGGATGTGTGAGGCGCGAAGATCAGGCCAGAATGCTCCAGATCCGCCATGACATTGCGGATCGAGGCCGGCGACAGCGCCATGGGCAGGATGCGCGCGAGGTTGCGGGATCCTACAGGTTCGCCCGTCGTGAGGTAGCTCTCCACGATCTGTCGAAAGATCTCGCGTGTGCGCTCGTTTAGAGTGGCGAGGGGCTGGAGCTGCTGAGAAGAGAAGGGGCGGGGGCGATCGTTCAATGGGTTCTTCCTGAGCGGCGATTGTGTCCGGCTCTGCCCTCGCGCACAACCTCTAGGCCCGCGGCATCGACGTTGTTCTCCGGCAATCCGCTTCGTCCAAAAGGAATGCCCTTTGCGTCGCGGTGCGGCCGGCCGCGAAACTCCGCCATCTGTCGGATGGCGCCGTGGCGGAGGCATGCGGGTTCCGTCTTGGCTCGCATCGATACCCGTTTCCTCGCAGATGAGCGACGCCGTGCCCGACCTTGATACCGTCGTCAGAGAAATCGCCGAGGAGATGGCTGACCGGCCAGACCGAGGTGAGGTCGCCACCTACATCCCGGAACTCGCCCGTGTCGATCCGAAGGCCTTCGGAATTGTCGTCATCGATGCTGACGGGCATGTGGCGGCAGCAGGTGACAGCGACACTTCATTCTCGATCCAAAGTATCTCGAAGGTGTTCACGCTGACTCTGGCCCTCGGCATGGCGGGAGATCGGCTCTGGCGCCGAGTCGGTCGCGAGCCGTCCGGCAGTCCTTTCAACTCCATTGTCCAGCTCGAGCGTGAGCGCGGCATCCCCCGCAATCCGTTCATCAATGCCGGTGCCATCGCGGTGACCGACACGATACTGTCGGGCCACCAGCCCCGGGAAGCGCTTGGTGAAATCCTGCGCTTCATGCAGTTCCTCGCCCAGGACCCGACCATTACCATTGACGAGGCGGTGGCCGCCTCCGAGCTGCGCACGGGTTTCCGTAATATCGCGCTTGCCAACTACATGAAATCCTTCGGCAATATCGATAACCCGGTCGATTTCACCCTGGGTGTTTATTTCCATCATTGCGCCATCGGCATGTCGTGCCGGCAGCTAGCCACGGCGAGCCGCTTCCTCGCTCATTCCGGCCGCAACCCTCTCACCGGGCATTCCGTGGTCTCTCCGGAGCGCGCCAAGCGTATCAACGCAGTCATGCTGACTTGCGGTCACTACGACGGGTCCGGCGAATTCGCTTATCGTGTTGGCCTTCCCGGCAAAAGTGGCGTCGGCGGCGGAATTATCGCGGTGGCCCCCGAAAAAGCGTCGATCGCGGTATGGTCGCCGGGCCTCGACGCATCCGGTAATTCGCATCTCGGCCGGATCGCCCTCGAGATGCTCACTCGGCGCCTTGGCTGGTCGATCTTCGGCGCGTGAACTCAGTAGGGACGGTAATCCCCTACGCCCCATCGTGATGTAGGCGAAAAGAAGTGTGTTGCACCGAGGTAGCCAAGCGACTTGTTCATTGAGACCCGCTTGCCTTCCAAATGAGCAAAAAAGAATGCCTGCCGCAGACCCTGCGACAGGCATCGATTATAATTGGCGCAAAAGCCTTAATTGTCTGCCTAATATTTAGGCGGCCGCTTTCGCCTCGTCGGCGGTTGAAACCGTCGCGATCGTCTTCAGGATCTGCGAGGCGATCTGGTAGGGGTCCCCCTGGCTGTTGGGACGGCGGTCTTCCAAGTAGCCCTTGTACTCATTGTTGACGAAGCTGTGGGGCACCCGGATCGAGGCACCACGATCGGCGACGCCATAGCTGAACTCGTTGATCGCAGCGGTCTCGTGCTTGCCGGTCAACCGCATGTGGTTGTCAGGCCCGTAGACCGCGATGTGGTCGTCCAGGTTTTCCTTGAACGCTGCCATGAGCGCTTCGAAATAGGCCTTGCCGCCCACCGTGCGCAGGTGCTCCGTAGAGAAGTTCGCGTGCATGCCGGAGCCGTTCCAATCCGTCGCACCGAGCGGCTTGCAATGGTACTCGACATCGATCTCGTAGGTCTCGCACAGGCGCTGGAGAAGGTAGCGAGCGACCCACATCTCGTCGGCGGCTTTCTTGGAACCCTTGCCGAAGATCTGGAATTCCCACTGGCCCTTGGCCACCTCGGCGTTGATGCCCTCGTGGTTGATACCGGCATCGAGGCACAGGTCGAGATGTTCCTCGACGATCTTGCGAGCGATGCTGCCGACTTCCTTATAGCCGACGCCACAATAATAGGGACCCTGCGGGGCAGGGTAGCCGGTGGCGGGGAAGCCGAGGGGGCGTCCGTCCTTGTAGAAGAAATACTCTTGCTCGAAGCCGAACCAGGCGCCGTCATCATCGAGGATGGTTGCGCGCTTGTTCGAGACGTGCGGGGTGACGCCGTCCGGCATCATCACTTCACAGAGAACGAGGACGCCATTCTTGCGAGTGCTATCGGGGAAGTGGCGCACAGGCTTCAGCATACAGTCGGAGCTGCCGCCCTCGGCCTGCATCGTCGAGCTGCCATCGAAGCCCCACAGCGGAAGCTGCTCAAGGGTCGGGAAGCCATCGAATTCCTTGATCTGGGTCTTGCCACGCAGGTTCGGCACCGGCGTGTATCCATCGAGCCATAGATACTCGAGCTTATATTTCGTCATTTCGAGCCTCTCGTACCTCAAGCGATCCGACAGCCGGGTTTCCCCTCACATCGTTCGCGGCCGTTCGTAGCCGGATTCGCCGTTAGCATATCTCATGCCAATGACTTGCACGGACGGTTGATGGCTGTGCGTTCCGTGGAGAGCGTAGGCGATGAGAGATAGTGACATGGCAGGGACGACGGTCTGGAATATGCCGGCTACCTGCCAACCTGAGGCACCCGAATGGGAGAGCAACGAGTTCGAATTATGATTCTAGCGGGCGTAGGGACGATCACCGCTCGCTCATTCCGGCGGATTCTGTCGAGCGAGGATGGAGGCTCGACGAACTTAAAGGAATATAAGCCTTATTCTGATCGGCCCCTGCTTAATCCCGAAACAAAAAATATATAATCTCGCCAGGTCGTGCGGCGTTTTCCGTCGAGCATGCGTTGCACCGCATCCGCACCCAGCGGTCGACGAAACAAATATCTGTCAAACGGAGCCCGTCCTGATGAAGAACCCAACCCTGTCCGCCATGGCGAAGACCTTCGCCATCGTGGTCGCCCTGGTGGGCGCGATGATCCTGGGAACGCCCCGTGGTGCTGAAGCCGCACCGATGGCGGTATCCAGCGAAGTCGCCGGCGCGGCGAACGCGGCCGCCACCGAGGTTCAATACGGCGGCGGACACTGGCGCCACCACGGCCGGCATCATCGCCGCCATTTCGGCCATCATCGCGGTCGCCATTTCGGCCATCATTACGGTCGTCGCTTCGGTCATCACCATCACCGCCGCCATTTCGGCCATCATCACCGCCGCTTCTACCGCTACTGAGGCCCGAGTTTGGGGTGCGCGCCGCGAGGCGCGCGCCTACCTTACCTCGCTGCGCTTGCCGGTAGCCGGACCGCGGCCTAAGAGCCCGGACGACCATCCCGGAACCCGACCAAGGAGAGTGCCCATGCGGCCCTCGAAGCGCGCGAACGACGAATTGCGCAACGTGACTCTGGAGCGCTCCGTCGCCCGTTATGCCGAGGGTTCGTGCCTCGTGACGTTCGGTCAAACGAAAGTTCTTTGCACCGCCTCCCTCGAAGAGCGCGGTCCGCCATGGCTGCGCGGCTCGGGAAAAGGCTGGGTCACCGCGGAGTACTCCATGCTCCCCCGCGCTACCCATGAGCGCACCCGCCGCGAGGTAAATTCCGGCAAGCCCTCCGGACGGACGCAGGAGATCCAACGGCTGATCGGCCGCTCGCTCCGCGCCGTCACCAATCTTCCCGCCATCGGCGAGCGCCAGATCACCGTGGATTGCGATGTGATTCAAGCGGATGGCGGCACTCGCACTGCCGCGATCACGGGCGCTTGGATCGCCCTGCATGATTGTTTCACCTGGATGCGCGGGCGCTCCATCATTTCCGTCGATCCCCTACGTGAGCATGTCGCCGCCATTTCCTGCGGCATCTACAAAGGCACCCCCGTGTTGGATCTCGAATACGCCGAGGATTCGGCCGCCGAGACCGATGCGAACTTCGTCATGACCGGCTCCGGCGGCCTCGTGGAGGTGCAGGGCACCGCCGAGGGAAAGCCCTTTTCGGAAGCCGAACTCATCGAGTTGCTGCGCCTAGCCCGCGGCGGTGTCGAGCAACTCGTCGCCCTTCAGAAGCAGGCGATCGCATGAGCGCGCCGCGCATTCTCACCGGGCGAGTTGTCATCGCCACTCATAATGCCGGCAAGCTCGTAGAGATGCGTGAGCTGCTGATGCCCTTCGGTGTCGAGGCCGTCTCTGCCGGCGAACTCGGCTTGCCGGAGCCCGAGGAGACCGGGACGATGTTCGCGGAGAACGCAGCGATCAAGGCTATCGCTGCGGCGCAGGCTTCTGGACTTCCCGCCTTCGCTGACGATTCCGGACTTTGCGTCAACGCCCTCGATGGCGCACCCGGACTGTTCTCCGCCCGCTGGGCCGGGTCGAGCAAAGACTTTTCCAGTGCGATGGCTCGCATCGTGGCCGAACTCGACAAGCGCGGAGCCACGACCCGCCGGGCTCATTTTGTCTCAGCCCTCGTCATCGCTTGGCCCGATGGCCACACCGAAACGTTCGAAGGCCGCGTCTTCGGCGATCTCGTAGAGCCGCGCGGCTCACAAGGCTTTGGCTACGACCCGATGTTCCTGCCCGACGGCTACGACCGAACCTTCGGTGAGATCTCCTCAGAGGAGAAGCACGGTGTCGATTGGCAGAGCGGAAATGCGCTGTCGCACCGGGCACGGGCCTTCGTGCTGCTGGCCCAAAGTTGCCTGCAGCGTCCGGTCTGACCGGTCTCGTCTAGATTGAGATTGGATGACCCTGATCTCAGTCGTGCCGACGGGAGCAGGTGGATTCATCGACGGCCGCAACGGTCTCTCACCGAGACCTTCTTGTGACGGATGAATCCAAGAAGGGGGCGTAGGCTGAGCGCGGGATGTCTCCGGGACCATTGCCAAAACTGTTATCCGCGCGCACATCCGTTGAATGACCGACTCTTCAGGACCGGACCACCCGACCCGCGACGCCGGGTTCGGAATCTATGTCCATTGGCCTTTCTGCGCTTCGAAATGCCCCTATTGCGACTTCAATAGCCATGTCCGCCATGCCCCGGTGGATGAAGGACGTTTCCTGGCGGCATTCCGGACCGAGATCGCCCATGTCGCGGCGCGCGTTCCGGGCCGCACGGTTTCCAGCATCTTCCTCGGGGGCGGCACGCCGTCCCTCATGCAGCCGTCAACCGTGGCGGGGCTTCTCGAGGCCATTGACGATGCCTGGGGGGCGGCCCCCGATATCGAGGTCACGCTGGAGGCCAATCCCACGAGCGTCGAGGCCGGTCGCTTTCGCGGCTATCGGGCCGCGGGGGTGAACCGTGTCTCGCTCGGTGTCCAAGCCATGGACGACATCTCCCTGAAAGCGCTGGGGCGCCTCCATACGGCCGCGGAGGCAATGTCGGCGGTGCAGACGGCGGCTGCCCACTTCGAACGCTACTCCTTCGATCTCATCTATGCGCGGCCGAACCAGAGCGCATCGGCGTGGCGGGCCGAGTTGAAGGAGGCCATCGCGCGGGCGGCTGAGCACCTGTCCCTCTACCAACTCACCATCGAGCCCGGCACGCCGTTCTTCGGCCTGCATGCGGCCGGCAAGCTTGTCCCACCGGACAACGACATGGCGAGGGCACTCTATGATGTGACGCAAGAGGTATGCGACGCCGCGGGCCTCCCATCCTACGAGATTTCCAATCACGCTCGCCCCGGCGCGCAATCGCGTCATAACCTCCTGTACTGGCGCTACGGCGAGTATGCCGGCATCGGTCCAGGCGCGCATGGCCGGCTTGTGACGGAAGAAGGGCGGATGGGCACCGTCACTGAGCGGGCGCCGGAGGCGTGGCTTGCTCAGGTCGAGCGCAACGGTCATGGCATCATCGAGACCGAAGCACTCTCATGTGCCGAACAGGGCGATGAGTTCCTTATGATGGGTCTGCGCCTCAAGGAGGGCGTCGACCCCGACCGTTACGCGATGCTGAAAGGCCGTCCCATCGATGCGGCGCGTGTCGAGGCTCTGATCGGCGACGGGCTCGTCGCCCGCCTGGACGGAGGCCGCATCGCCGCGACCCCGCGCGGTGCGCCGGTTCTCAACGCCGTTGTGGCGGAACTCGCTGCCTGATGCTGGCCCCCGTCCGCTTGCTCATGATCTATCGCATCGACCGGGGTGCATCGCCGGCCAGGGCTACCCTCAGCGCGGCCTTTCTCGGCCATAACTGACAGCGAAAGCCGGATCAGGTGCCAGAGGGGCCGAGCGTACGCGGGGCCGGGCTCACGATAGCCGGTGTGCCGCTGCGGATTTCGTAGATGGCTAGAGCCCTATCGCTTACCCCCTCCGGCCGGAAGCGGAAGGTGCCGTCGATCCCCGAGAAGCCGGCCTGCGTCGTCAGCGTCGCGTCGGCGAAGCGCTGAGATCCATATTGCCGCGACAGCGCTGCCATGAGCGAGACAGCGTCGTAGGCCAGCGTCGCCACACGCGGAGGTGCAGAGCCGAACCGCGCCTGATAGCGCTGCGAGAAATCGCTGAATCCCTTCGAATCGGCCGCTGCGAACCAGCCGCCCTGCAGGGCGGGCAGGGCGAAAAGGCGCGGGTCGTTCCACACCGCCGTGCCGATGGGCTTCACTCGGCTGGGAGAAAATCCCGCCTTGGCGAGGGCCGGTGCGACGATGGCCAAGCCTTCCGGGCTTTCCGGCAGGAACAGGGCGTCAGCCTGAGCGCCAGGACCATTGATGAGGCCCGCAAGGCGCGAAATAGCTGGAGCTGGCGCGCCAGGCGCATATCGCTCGATTCCCACCAGCCGAGCACCCTTTCTGGCCACCGCCTCACGGAATTGTGCCTCGACGGCATTGCCGTAGCTGCTCTCGGGAATCAGCGCGGCGAAGGAGCGTCGCCCGGCCGCCACCGCCTCGTCGACTACCCGGTCCACCTCGGTCTGCGGCAGGAAACTGAGGAGATAGACACTGCGTGCCGCGACGCTCGCATCGGTGGAAAAGGCGATGATCGGCTTGCCCGCCGCGCGCGTGACGCCGGCAGCCGCCTGGACATTGGCCGCAAACAGGGGGCCGAGCACCAGTTCGGCGCCCTCGGATAGGGCGGCCTGGGCCGCCTCGCGTGCGCCATCGGGCGAGCCGCGATCGTCCTTCACCAAAATCTGCAGGTCGGGCTTTTGGAAATCCTCGACCGCGAGTTCCGCCGCATTGCGGAGGGCCGTTCCGACGGTCGCACCGGGACCGGACAGGGGCAGGATGAGGGCGATCTTGACCGAGCCCGTGCCGATCTTCATCGCGCCCGGTGACGGCGCCTGCGGATCGCCAGCGGCGGCGATATCCGGGTCAGGAGAGGTTTTCGTGGCGCGTGGGCCGCCATCGGGGCCGCCGATGCAGCCGCCGAGCCCCCCGGCGAGCAGAAAAATCGCCACGGCCCTCGCCCAAACGGGCATTGCCGGACCGGGGCCCCTTGCAAGGCTTTTCTCCATTGCACGGTACTCCTCGTCGCCAATCCGCATCTCACGCCCGATGCGCGCACGGTTAAAGCCTGGACGACAAAAGTAAATGTCGCGACACCCCCGGTGCAGGCATTCCTCCGGCCAGTGTCCCCGTGGCAAGGTCTGCCTCATGACTCAGAGAATCGACAATCGGACGCGCCGCTCCAGGGCTGTCCACGATCCGGCCAAGCCCATCTCGACCTTCACCGCCTTCGGCCTCGCGGCAGAGGCGGAACCGCTCGACCCTGGCCTGCACGTGGTGGCGACCCCGATCGGCAACCTCAAGGATGTGTCGTTCCGCGCGCTCGCGACTCTGGCGGCGGCGGATACGGTGCTCGCCGAAGACACCCGCGTCACCCGCACGCTGTTGATGCATTACGGCATCACGACGCCGCTGGTCGCCTATCACGAGCATTCCAACGCGGCTGTCCGCGAGCGGATGATCGCACGGATGCAGAACGGCGAAGCCTTGGCCCTGGTCTCGGATGCCGGGACGCCGCTGGTGTCGGATCCGGGTTTCAAGCTTGTTCAGGCCGCCATCGAGGCGGGTATTGCGGTGACGCCTATCCCCGGTCCATCGGCGGTGATGACCGCCATCGTCGCGGCGGGCCTGCCCACCGACCGGTTTTTTTTCGAAGGCTTCCTGCCGCAGAAATCCGGTGCCCGGCGCAATCGCCTGGCGGCGCTCGGGCAGATCCCCGGAACACTGGTCCTGTTCGAATCACCCCACCGCCTGCCCGAAATGCTGGTGGATGCCGCCGCGATCCTCGGAGGGAGCCGGCCCGCAGCGGTCGCCCGCGAACTGACCAAGCTCTACGAGACGATCCGGCGCGGCACCCTCGCGACCCTGGCCGAGACCTTCACAGAGGAGGGGGCTCCCAAGGGCGAGGTGGTGGTGGTGATCGGGACCAACCCGGAAGAACCGCCGGAGGAGGAGGTCGAGGCCGGTCTCGATGCGGCAATCGAGGCCGCGCTTTCGCGTCACTCGATTAAGGATGCCGCTGCTCTCGTGGCCGATGCCACCGGCCAGCCCCGCCGGGTCGTCTATGCCCGGGCTCTCGTCCTCGCCAGACGTACCGATGCGGACGTCTAAGCTCCTCAATGCGAAAGGACGGCGGCGCGCCACCTACCTGCGCGGCCAGTCCGGCGAGACCTTGGCCCTCTTCGCCATGATCATGAAGGGCTATCGCCCTCTGGCCCGGCGCTTCAGCGCGAATGGCGGCGAGATCGACCTGGTCCTACGCCGGGGCGACACCGTTGCTTTCGTAGAGGTGAAGGCAAGGGCGAATCTCGAGACTGCCCTGGTCGCTATCGATGCGAAGAAACGTGCCCGGTTTTCCCGCGCCGTGCGTGCCTGGATCACGCGCAATCCCCGCTACGGGGGGATGACGTTCAGGGCGGATGCGGTGTTCGTTGCGCCAAGGACTTGGCCGCGCCATCTCCCCGACGCCTTCACGATCGAGGGACTCTGAGCCGAGAGGTAACCCTCCATCCGAGGACGGAGTTGTGTCGTGTCCAGACCCGCCCACGAGCTTGATGGGGCAGGGCTGCAGGCGCCGCTGTACTCTCTGGAAGAGCGGTCGCTGCTGACACGAGGCCATCAGCCAAGAGCAGCGCCCGAGCGAGGTCGACCGAGGCTTATTTCTTCGCTGCCGCGAGGGCAGCGATCAGGGTGCGCTTCAAATCGGCCTGGCTGAATGGCTTCTGGACCACGAGACGATCACGGAACGGCTCACGAATCCCCGCGCCGCCGTAGCCCGTCGAGAAGACGATGGGCAGGTCGCGCTCGGTGATCGCTTCGGCCACCGGATAGATCGGCTCGCCGGCGACGTTGACGTCGAGGATCGCGACTTCGAAGGTCTCGTTCCGAGCCATTTCCAAAGCCGTCGCAAGACGCGCAGCGGGACCGACTACGGTACACCCGAAGTCGAGCAGCATGTCTTCGAGCAGCATCGAGATGGCCGCTTCGTCCTCCACCACCAGAACCCTGGCGCCGTCGAGGAGAGTGTCGTTCTGTTCAGCACTCACGCTGGGGATTCTTCCCTTCGATTCGTTCCTGCCCGGAACGGTGCCGTCATCCGTAGCCTCGCAGGCTTGCCATCCGTCGGGGTGGCGGGAATGACGTATGGCTCCTGCGGCAACGGTCGAGCCGTCGCCCGTTCCGCTTGGCGTGTCAAGGCGCAGAAAGTGGCCTCGGCGGTTCAGGATCGGGTTAATGTTATCGGACGATACATTTTCACGCACATCGCCGATACCTGTGGCATGCGGAGCAAGCGAGGGCGCGGCCTCATGACCACTCATCGTCGCGGCGCCCTGGTAATGCTGGGCGCGGCGTCCTTCGCGGCTGCATCTCCTGTCCGAGCTGAGCGGCCCCTCGTCGTGGCCTCGAAAAGCGATACGGAGGGAGCGCTCACGGGGGCGATGATCGCCCTGGCGCTCGAGCATCTCAACGTCTCGGTGGTGCGCAAGCTCGGCCTCGGCCCGACCCTGATCGTCCGCGGCGCCCTACTGTCCGGCGACGTGGATATCTACCCGGAATATACCGGAAACGGCGCGTTCTTCACCGGCACCGAGGCCGATCCCGCCTGGAAGATCCCTCAGGAGGCCTACGAGACCATCCGGCGGAGCGATGCCGAAAAGGGGCTGGTCTGGCTCGCCAGGGCACCCGCCAACAACACTTGGCTCATCGCCCTCAACGGCGATTTCGCGCGGGAGCGGCATCTGGTCACGATGGCGGATTTCGCCAAGGTGGCGAATGACGGCCTGATCTTGCTGGCGGCCTCCACCGAGTTCGTGGAGAGCCCGGCGGCTTTGCCGTCGTTCGAGGCAGCCTACCGTTTCAGCCTGCCCCTCGACCGCATCATCAGCCTGCCCGGCGGCGATACGGCGGTGACGGCGCGGGCGGCGGCACAGCGGATCAGCGGGGTCAATGCCGGGATGGTCTATGGCACCGACGGGGCCCTCTCCGCCCTGGACCTCGTGGTGATGAGCGATCCCGCTGCGGCTCAGATCGTCTATGAGGTCGCGCCGGTCATCCGCGCCGCCGCTTTGGAGCGATTTCCGGCGATCGGCCCGGCCCTGGCCCGCATTTTCGCCGGTCTCGACGCGCCGACCCTTCGCCGGCTGAACGCGCGGATCACCGTCGACGGCGAGATCGCGGAAAAGGTCGCGCGCGATTTCCTCACGGAGCGCGGGCTGATCGGATGAGAGCGGAATCGGACCCGCGTTCGAACCGCCATCGGGCGGCTTTTCATGCGTCATCGGCCGGGCTTTTCGGGGCCGGCCTTCTCATCGCATTCCTCCATCGGATGGCGCTGCTCGATATCGCGCCGAATCGCCTCCTGCCCGGCGCTCCCGTGGCTGCGTCCGGGTTCGGCGATGGGTCGATCGGCCTGGTCTCGCTGCTGTCGCTGGCCGGTCTCGTCCTTCTCGCGACGCTGCCCCGACGCATGGGTGGTGTGCTCGCCGTCGGCCTCTTCGCGGCGGCCTGGGCTTTCCTCCTGCTCGGCCTCGGGGCGGAGGCCACTCGTCGCCTCGCCTCCATGCCGCCCGCCGCGAGAGCCAGCCTCGGCTCCGGTTTCTGGATGGCCTCGGCCTGCCTCCTGGCCTTCGCCGGAGCCAGCATCGGACGCGCCCGGATCCGCGGTCTCGGTCTGCTCGCCGCCCTCGCTGCCGCGGGAATCCTGATCGCGGCGTGGCACGGCGGCGGGTTGGACCGGCTCTCGCTGGTCGTGGAATATGCCGGGCGGCGGGAGGCGCTCCACCAGGCCATCGCCGAGCATCTGCTCCTCTCGGGCGGGGCGATCGTTCTGGCGCTTCTGGCGGCGGTGCTTCTGTCGCTCTGGCGCTCGGGGGAGGGAATCGTCGGGCTCGTCGTGAGCGGTATACAGGTGATTCCCGCCGTCGCCTTATTCGGCGGCCTCGTCGCCCTGGTCTCCGGGTTGGTCCGCGCCGTGCCGGCCCTGCGCGATCTCGGCCTCTCGGCGCTGGGGCCATGGCCCGCCCTCATCGGCATCGCCGCCTATCTGCTGCTTCCGCTCTGGCGCGGGATCGGCACGGCCCTGCGCTCCGCCGACCCCGCCGCTGTCGACGCGGCCGAGGCCATCGGCCTGACGAGGGGGCAGATCCTGCGGCAGGTCAGGCTGCCGCTCGGCGCGCCGGTGCTCGTGGGAGCCTTGCGGGTCGCGACGGTCCAGAGCCTCGGCCTCGCGACACTGGGCGCCCTCATCGGCGCAGGCGGCCTCGGGCGGATCGTGTTCGACGGCATGGCCCAGTTCGCGCCCGACCTGATCCTCCTCGGCGCCATCCCCATCGTCGCCCTGTCGCTGGCGGCGGAAGCGGCCTTGAGCGCGATGGAGGCAAGCTGCCGTGCGAGGTGGCGCGCATGACCCACCGCCTACGCCCGGCCTTCGGTATCTTCCTGGTCGGAGCCATCTTCGCGGCGATGAGCCATCCCTCCCTGGCCGCCTGGATCGTGGCCGGCCTCGGCGAGGAGCCGCGACGGGGCCTGAGCGCCGAGCGGTTGCTGGCCCTCGCGACGCATCATCTCGGCCTCGCCGCGCTCGGGCTCGCCCTGGTGGCCGTCCTCGGCCTCGGTCTCGGCATTCTGGTGACGCGCGCGTTCGCCGCGCCCCTGCGCGGCGGCATCGACGGCATCGCCGCCGCCGCGCAGGCGGTGCCTCCGGTGGTGATGGTGGCGCTGGCCCTGCCCATCCTGGGCTTCGGCGGGCCGCCGACCCTATTGGCCCTCGTGGCCTACGGCATCATGCCGGTCCTGCGCGGCACGGTGGGCGCGCTGGAATCGGTCTCGCCCGAGGCCCGCGAGGCGGCGGAGGCCTTGGGCTTCACGCCGATCCAGGTCCTGCTCCGGGTGGAACTGCCCCTGGCGCTGCCGGGCCTCGTCGATGCCCTGCGCACGGCCCTCGTCCTCGCCATCGCCACCACGGCGGTGGGAGCCCTGGCGGGAGCCTCCACCCTCGGCACCCCTATCGTCGCCGGGCTGCAGAACCAGAACGTCCTGCCGATGCTGCAGGGCGCGCTCGCCACCGCCGCCCTGGCCTTCCTCTGCGACGCGGTGCTGCTCGGGCTGGCGAGTTTGGTTTCGGCGGACCGAGCGCGGCAATGAATGGGTTTCGTAAAGGCGGCGACCGTTTATGCGATCTAAAATCGACGACGGGTCGGAGCCTGTTAAAATTGATTTCCCATGCTTTACCTCATCCTGAGGTGCCGCGTAGCGGCCTCGAAGGAGGGCTCCAGAACCCGCTACGCGAACTGGAAGGCTCCTTCGAGGCCTTCGCTGCACTTCGGCACCTCAGGATGAGGTGGTCGGCTGGGGATGATGAGTTCAGACACTTGGCGCGGTCGCTGCCGGGCCTGTTCGAACGTCACGAGGCGGTATGACAAACCCGACGGCGCAGGACATCGCGGCATTGCGGAGCGAGTGGATCACCGGAGGTCGGCTGGTCGTCGGGGACGATTCCTCTCCGTCGGACCATGAATCCGTCTACCGATGGGTCTTGAACTTCATCGACCGCAGCGCTGACGATCCCGACTACAGCACCGTCCTCGGCCTGATTTATCATAGCCTGAACTTCGATATCCCGTTCAGCGCGACCCAGTCCGTTCGGGACGATCTGATGCACATAGCGCGGAGAAAGCTCGATGATCCGCATTGGTGCAGACAAACGATCTAGCCGACAGGATGTGAGAGTTCCCCTGCATCAACTGGGACGCGAAGCTGCCGAGGGCGAAACGCGATAAAGCCGACGGAGTGAAGGGCGGCCGAGGATGGCACGCCGACCGGATTGGTCACCGGGCCAAAGGTTGGACCCGATGCGCTCACGGGCCGCCTCAATGCCTTCGTGCGCGAGGGTCCGGGACGGATTGCCGTCTTGCATGGACCGCTCGAAGTTGTCGGCAAGGAGAAGCCCGAGGGGGAGCGGGGCTCCCCGACAGCTCCCCCCAGTGGTGCTCGCCTCGGAGATCACCTCGTCGGTCCGATGCTGAACGAGGACATCGAGCGGCGGCAGAAATCGTAGACATGCCATTGCCACCCAATCGATCTTGGCTTTCACGGCCATATCGGCCCGCCAACGGCTCAGATCGTCGGACGTTGGAAGCCAGTACCGTTGCCGGACCGTAGCGGTAGGGTCCTGGCCTTGCGTCCCGAAGCAGACGTTGCCGTTGATGCTGAAGGTCGCCTGCCCGAAAACATCAGTTCTTCGTAGCCGGCGTGGAAGAAGAAAACGCGGTATCACGCCACAAGATCTTTCGAAGCACGGGCGTATTGAAGAGCATCGCGCGCTGAAAGTGGTTTGCTCAGCAAGTAGCCTTGTGCCTCTGTGAATCCCTCTCCACGTGCGTGGGCAAGCTGTATTTCGTCCTCGACACCCTCGGCGGTGATGCTCGCGCCCAGCCGTTCAGCGAGGCCGACGATGGCGCGCACGATCGCGGCCGTATCGGCATTGCCGATTTCGTGGATGAAGGAACGGTCGATCTTGATCTTGTCGAATGGGAAGCGCCGCAGATAACTCAAGGACGAAAAGCCGGTGCCGAAATCATCGAGGGCTATGTGTACTCCAAGCTCACGCAGCCGATGCAGGCAACGGATTGCGCTTTCCGTGTCGCTCATCAGCACGCTCTCGGTGATTTCGAGCTCGAGACGATGCGGCGGCAGACCTGACGCCGCCAGCGCCGTCACAACAGCATGCTCCAAACCAAGTTCGGCGAATTGCACGGTTGAGGCGTTCACCGCGACCTTGAGGTCGCCGGGCCATCCCGCCGCTTCGCAGCATGCATCCTTCAGGGCCCAGGCACCGAGCTGGACGACCAAGCCGATTTCTTCGGCCAGTGGAATGAAGTCTCCGGGCGAGACGAGGCCCCGCGAAGGACTTCTCCAACGCATGAGCGCCTCGAAGCCGCTCAACATATCGTTCTCGAGGCGGATGATCGGCTGGTAGTACAACTCGAACTCACCCAGCCGAACGGCTTCGCGAAGGTCTAGTTCGAGCGCATTGCGTTCGGCTATCGCCGCATCCATCTCAGGCTCGTAGTAGCGGTAAGTGCTCCGACCTGCGGCCTTGGCGCGGTAGAGCGCGATATCGGCATTCTTGAACAACTGGTCCGGATTGCAGCCATCCTGTGGCCCCAGCGCGATGCCAATACTGATCCCGACACTGACTGCGCGGCCCTCGATATCGAAAGGCAGCTTCACGGCGTCGATGACTTGCTGCGCTGTAGTGCTGGAATTCTGCGGATGGTCGAGTCCTCTGAGAACGATCGCAAACTCGTCGCCGCCGAGCCGAGCGACGGTGTCTCCCTCACGGATCGCCGCGGTAAGCCGTTCAGCGACCTTGCGCAGAAGGGTGTCGCCCGCCGGGTGTCCCATGCTGTCGTTCACGCATTTGAAACGATCGAGATCGCAGGCGAGCACCGCGAAGAAGTGTCCGCGTCGTTCCGCGCTCACCATTTCACGGTCGAGGCGATCCCAAAATAGGGTGCGGTTGGGCAATCCGGTGAGCGCATCGTACAACGCCAGATACTCGATCTGCTGCTCCGCCTGTTTGCGCGCCGCGATGTCGATCTGTGTGCCGACGATGCGGAGTGGAGCCCCTGTGGCATCACGCGCGACGATCTTGCCGCGCGACAGGACCCACGTGTAGGCACCGCTTTTGTTGCGGACGCGTTGCTCGCATTCGTAGATCTTCGTCTTCCCCTCTATGTGGTCGGCCAGCTGCCTTCGAGACTGCTCGATGTCGTCAGGGTGCGTAAGTCGTATCAAGGACCGCACATGACCCTCGATCTCGGCCGGCTCGTAGCCGAGCATTGTCTGCGAGCGGTCTGAGAACCAGACCTTTCCTGTCGCGACATCCCAGTCCCAAAGGCCGTCGCTGCCGCTATCGAGGGCGAGCGCAAGACGCTCTTCGCTGATCCGCAAAGCGGTCTCACTGGTCCGCAAGGCGCGATTGGCGCGGCGCATGCGGTCGGCGAACAGGGCGAGCGCGGCAAAGCCCAGGATCGCAAGCATGACCGCAGCGATGCCGGAGGCGAGGGCGAGACGTGGCAGCCCAGACACCGAAGCAGGTTCCGCTCCGTCAGGGGTGATCTGCACAGCGCCCATGGCGGTGAAGTGCAATCCCGCGATCGCGACGGTCAGAAGCGTCGCGGCGACACCGTTCGGGTATTTCAGCCCTCGATGCCTGAAAGCGACGAATGCGGCGGCTGAAAAGCTACAACCGATCAGCACCGAGGCGAAGACGAGCGTTCGGTCCCAGGCAAAAGCTCCAGGAAGCTGGATGCTCGCCATGCCGATAAAATGCATGGCCGCCACGCCCAGCCCGAGAACGATCCCGGCGCCCGCCGCCATGGCTGAATTGGTGGCCCAACGTCCGAACGCCAGTGCGACCACCGACGCCAGTATGGCTGCCATCAAGGATAGCAGCGTCAAGCGCGTATTGTAGCTGACGACGAGTCCCGGATCATAACCGAGCATACCGATGAAATGCGTACTCCAGACCCCGGCTCCAGCTGAGAAACCCGCCGCCAAGAGCCACGCCAAAGGTTCCAGGCCACGGCTCTTAGTTGACTGACGGGCAAGCCGCAGCGCGGTATGGCTCGATACCCAGCATACGATAGCAGCAAGGGGCAAGACCCAGGCGTCGTGCTGCGCGCTTAGGCAGAGAAGGGCGCGGTACATTGACGAATACCCTGTGGTTTTATGTCGACCACGCTGCCGTCAAGAGCCTTAATAAATTTAAACTATTTCTCGATGAATACGATTGAAATCAGGGCTATACAGTGAACCTCCGTTCCTCCGGTTGTGCTCTCTATCCCGCCCGGTGGCTTGAAAGCCGACTTACTCAGGAGCTGCTCGGGTCGGAGCCTGCTCCTCGTCCGTTCGAACTACGCACGTCCCAACTCTACGCCCAAGTCACCTCACTCGTCCTTGAACACCACCTTCGCGCCGCGTTCGATGCGGGTGGCGAGGTCGCGGGCGTCCCAGTTGGTCAGGCGGATGCAGCCGTGGGATTCGGTCTTGCCGACCTTCTCCGGCTCTGGCGTGCCGTGGATGCCGTAGGACGGGATCGACAGGTCGATCCAGACGATGCCGACCGGGTTGTTCGGGCCGGGGCGGATCGAGAAGGTCTTGTTCGTCTTCACGCCCTTGAACGCGTATTTCGGGTTGTAGGTATAGACCGGCGCGAAGGCGACGCCCTTCACCTTGGCCTCGCCTGAGGGGGCCGGCTTCTCGGCGCTGCCGATGGAGGCGGGGTAATAGGCCCGCAAGGTGCCGTCCTCGCCGAAGCCTCGGACATGCCTGGTGACCTTGTCGACCTCGACCCGCGCGATGTCCTTCTTCGGGGCGTCATCCTTTTTGGGGGCGTCATCCTTCTTGGAGGTATCGTCGCTCTTGGGCGCATCGTCCTTCTTCGACGTGTCCGTGCCTTTGTCCGCAGCCGGCTTGTCCGCGGATTTGCCGTCCGATGCGTCGCGGGCCTTGTCTTCAGATTTGCCGCTGGACTTGCTCTTGGACTTCGCCTCGTCCTTTGCCGGCTTGCCGGTCTCGAGCGGAGGGACCGCCGCCACGACGATGCCGATGCCGGACTTGTCGAAGGCGGCGTCGGGGTTCAGGGCGCTGAGGAGATCGCGCGACATGTGGAATCGCTCGGCCAGCATCTCGCGCGGATTGGTGTAGTTCATCGCCTCGAGATCGGCCTGCTCTTCCATCTTGGCGGGGATCTTTTCCGCGAAGGGGCCCGAGGCGTCGGTGTCGGTGATCGTGTAGGTGGCCACCACCGGGTCGGCGCTGGAGGCGGCCAGCTTGTCGAAGAGCTCCTGATTCAGGGTCTGGCTCGCAGGCAGCCCCTGGGCCACGGCGAAGGCCGACAGGGCGTTGCGCATGTTCTCGCCGTCCCGCCCGTCTATGGCGCCGGGGGAGAAATGCGCCCGGTCGAGCAGCACCTGGACTTTCACCAGCAGCGGCTGAGGACGCTTGTCCTTGCCCTTCGCCCGCGCTTTCTTGCTCTCCTTCTTGCCGCCACCCTCGGGCGTCTCTGGCGCCGAGAAGGTCGCGCCGTTGATCGCCTCGGCGGTCAGGGCCTCGCCGGGAGCCTCCTTGTCGGAGCTCGCCTTGCTGGCCTCCGAGGATGTGTTTCCCGCCGGCTTCGCCACTGCCGCGTTCGGAGCCGCGAGGCAGACAAGAGCCATGAGCGCGACGGCGCTCGGCAGGGGCAGATGGGGCATCGGGAGATCAACTTTCGCCTATGGATCGACAGCTTCGTTCCTTCAAGCCGGCTCGACCCTTCGGCGTTCCACCGCTCCTACTGGCAGAGACCAAGTCTTATTGGCAGAGGCGATGTCCCGCATTCCTCTCGCGTTCGTCGAGATGGAGGTGGTTGCCGTGGGAGGCATCCGACCCCGGCCCGAGCACGGTGCGGAAGAAGGCGCAGGCCTTGGCCCGGGTCGCGGCCTGGAACGTCGCCTCCGGCGCACCGTCGAGGCCGGCGCCCACCTGGATCGGTGCCCGTCCTTCGAAGCCGTAGCCCATGATGTCCACGCCGTTGGCGAAGCTGTGCTCGCTGAGCTTGGCGTCGGGATCGTGGTTCTGGCCGCGACACTCGTAGGACGTGCCGATGGAGAGGCTTCGAAGCGGAGCCTTCAGGATGCGCTCCGAGGCTTCCTGGGCCTCCGTCGTCCAGCGCGCCAGGGCTTCGGCGGTGTTGCAGACCAGGGTCGCGGGCGGGGTGAGCGTCACCTCGCCGGACAGACGGCTGAGCTTCAACGGCTTCTCCGCGCCGCATTGGCCGTTCGAGATCGGCGGCAGCGCCTCGAAGACCGCTCCCAGCCGTTCGAGGCGTTTGCGACAGGCGGTATCGTCGAGGGGGGCGACCGTCAGCGTCAGGGCGGGCGTGGAGGCCGGCGGCGTCGAGAGTTCGGCCGGGCGCGGTGGCGGCGCCGGCATCTCCGCGGCCGGGCCCGTCTCCGGGGCGGCCGGGGCAGGGGGCGTGAGTTCGGCCGGGCGTTCGGGCGGGGTGGGAGCGTCCGGCAGGGGCGGGACCGTCGCGGGTGTCGGCGCGGGTTCGGGCTTCAGCTCGGCGGGCCGAACCGGCGGCTCCGGCATCGACGCGGGCGGAGGGGCCGACTTTTCCTCGGCGGCCAGGGCCAGTGTGGATAGCGCAGCGAGGCCCGCCGCGAGGCAGAGGGCGAGTGCCGTCCATGGCCGGGCGGGCAGGGGAATTCGAGCGAGGGCGGCCTTCATGTCGTCCTCGATCCCATCGTCACCGTTGCGTCACCGGGGAACCGGCCCCGCCATGGGGCCGATCCGGAGGCGCGGTTGTCAGCCTTCCGAGCGGGCGGCGAGCCGGCTCGCGCCGTAGGACAGGATCCCGGCGATGGCGAACAGGGCGACGAAGGTCTTCACCGTGGCGGAGAACAGCGCCGGCTCGATACCGGTATCGGTGTAGAGCAGGAGGCCGATGGCGGAGATCGGGAGGAGCAGGACGATCAGGACGGGACCCAGCGGGTTCATGGCGTACTCGCGTGTATCGGGACCGGGGTTCGGCCCTTCTCTTGAAAGCGGCACCGGTCATAGCATTGGACTGCGCCCGAGGGGACACCCCGAACGCAACAAAATTCACAGGCTCTCCACCGTCACGCCGGGATGCGGACGGTGGCCCGCAATCCCCCAAGCGGACTGTCATGAAGGGCGACGTCGCCGCCATGGGCACGGGCGATGTCGCGGGCGATGGCGAGGCCGAGGCCCGACCCGCCGGCATCCTGGCGCGCATCGTCGAGGCGGACGAAGGGCTTGAACACCTCCTCGCGGCTCTCGGGGGGGATGCCGGGGCCGTCATCGTCGATGGAGACGACGAAGGAGCGTGCCTCCGTGCGGCCCCGGATCGCCACCGTCTCGCCGTAGCGGACGGCGTTGGCGGCGAGGTTGAACAGGCAGCGGCGGAACGCGTCCGGCCGCAGCGTCACCATGGCGCGGCCGTCGAACTCGACCTCGGCCACATGGGCGCCGAGGCGTTCCACGTCGGTGCGCAGGTCGTCCAGCATCGCCCGCATGTCGGTGGACACGGCGGCCTCGCCGGAATCGCCGCGCGCGAAGGCGAGGTAGGCCTCCAGCATCCGGCTCATCTCGTCGACGTCGCGCTGGAGGTCTTCCACCTCCGAGGTCTGCTCCACCAGGGCGAGCGACAGCTTGAACCGCGTGATGATGGTGCGAAGGTCGTGGCTGACGCCGTTGAGCATGGTCGTGCGCTGTTCCATCGCCCGCTCGATGCGCCGCTTCATCTCGATGAAGGCGTGGCCGGCCTGGCGCACCTCGCGGGCGCCGCGCGGCCGGAACTCGATCTCGCGGCCCTTGCCGAAACTTTCCGCCACGTCGGCCAGCCGAAGGATCGGCTTGATCTGGTTGCGCAGGAACAGGATCGCCACGCCGAGCAGGACCAGGGACGAACCGCTCATCCAGAGCAGGAAGATGTGCGAGTTCGAGGCGTAGGCCATGCTCCGCCGCGCGGTCACCCGCAGCACCCCGTCCGGGATCTCGACGCGGATCTCGATGAGGCTGGACCGGCCCACCGTGTCGATCCAGAACGGCCGGCCGATCTGCTTGGCGAGTTCCTCCGAGAGCGTCTCGTCGAGGATGGAGAAGAACGGGCGCGGCCCCGGCAGGGGGAGCTTCGCCCCTTTCAGGATGTCGAGGTCGAGGTTCAGCCGCGTGCCGGCGATGCGGGTGAGGGTATCGGCGTCCTTGTCCTGGGGGTAACTCTCATAGACGTCGATCATCGCCGCCACGTCGGCCGTCACGGCCGCCGAGAGGCGGCGCGTCACGAGTTGCCAGTGCCGCTCCATGAAGGTGTAGGCGATCACCGATTGCAGCAGCACCACCGGCGCGATGATGATGATGAGCGAGCGGGCGTAGAGGCCCTTCGGCAGGGCGTTGCCGATGGCGCGGGCGAGCCTCTTCCACATCCGGCGCGGATGCGGTCTCGCGCGCCAGGCAGCGGCGGTGCTGGTTCTGATCCGCGACAGGTTCAGGCCGGCGAGGGCCATGGCGGGTCCTGTCTAATCGATCGCGAGGCGGTAGCCGATGCCGCGGACCGTCTGGAGGAAGAGGGGATTGCCCGGATCGACCTCGGTCTTGCGGCGCAGGCGGTTGATCTGCACGTCGATGGTGCGCTCGGCGGCGAGGCCGCCATTCCCGGCCAGCACGTCGCGGTCGACATTGCCGCCCTTGGCCTCGGCCAGGATCGTCAGGATCTCGCGCTCGCGCTCGGTGATGCGGATGGTCTCCTCGTCGCGGCGCAGTTCGCCCCGGTCGATCCGGTAGGAGAACGGCCCGAACGTCACCGTGGCGATGGTGCGGTCCGATGGCGGCGCGCCGTCCGGCCGGCGCTTGATGATGTTGTTGAGGCGCAGGATCAGCTCGCGCGGCTCGAAGGGCTTGGGCAGGTAATCGTCGGCCCCGATCTCGAGCCCCATCACCCGGTCGTTGGGGTTGGAACGGGCGGTGAGCATCAGGATCGGCACCCGCGAGGTCTCGCGCACCTGCCGGGCGTAATCGAAACCGTTCTCGCCCGGCATCATCACATCGAGGACGAGGGCGTCGAAGACGAAGCTCTGTGCCCGCTGGCGGGCCTCCTCGACATTCCCGGCGGAGGTGACGCGAAAGCCCTGCTCGTAGAGATAGCGCGACAGCAATTCACGCACGCGCCTGTCGTCGTCGACTACCAGGATATGGGGCGCGTGGTCGGGAAGCTCGGCGCGGACCTTCAGTTCCGGTGATGCCATGTCAGCGACGGCTCCGGGCGCGCCGCGCCATCAGGCTCGTCACCGCCGCGCGCTCTTCGGGTTCGATCATCGCCATGAGAAACCCCTGTGCCGCTGCAAATCCGCTCTTGTCCCGGGCGTCCTTCGGACCATCCCCCACCGGGTCCGCGATGGCGCGGGCGACCCGCCGTACCTGCACCCGCGTCAGCTCGGCCGTGAGGGTGGCGCCCGTCTCCGAACAATAGAGCAGACGCTGCCGACGGTCGCTCCGGCCGGTCTTCTGCACGATGTGACCCTGTTCGATCAAATCCTTGAGAACCCGGTTCAGACTCTGCTTCGTGATCCGCAGGATGTCGAGGAGTTCGGCGATGGTCAGGCCGGGATAGTGGTAGACGAAATGGAGCACCCGGTGATGCGCCCGCCCGAACCCGTATTCGGCTAGCATCCGGTCCGGGTCGCCGACGAAATCGCGGTAGGCGAAGAAGAGCAGTTCGACGAGATCGTTGGTGATGCCGTTGTCGGATACGCGCACGCCTTCGGGCGCGAGACCTGAATCCGCCAGCCCGTCATCCTCCCCGGACGGGGGTATGGGGGGCAGGCTCGTTGCCAGGGTCGATTGGCGCGTCACGTCCGGCGACATCCTCAATATACGTCAGTGTTGTTGACATATCTCAGGGGCGTTGATACCCGTCAAGCCTCCCCGGGGCCGGCTTGCCGTAACGGCCGTCTTGCGGACCTCCGTCCCCGCGGATACTGCGCGGGGCATTGCCTGGCCATCGCGCCAACCCGATCGATCGACCCCGCAGGCGCGACGATGCGAGCCCGCGGTTTCAAGGAATTCGTCATGTCCGTGATCCCGTTCGACGAACGCGAGGGCACCATCTGGTTCGATGGCGTGCTGGTGCCGTGGCGCGAGGCCAAGATCCACGTGCTCAGCCACGGCCTGCATTACGGCTCGGCGGTGTTCGAGGGCGAGCGCGCCTATGGCGGACGGATCTTCAAGAGCCACGAGCATGCCGAGCGCTTGCTCCGCTCGGCCCAGTACCTCGATTTCACGATTCCCTACGGCGTCGCCGAAATCGAGGCGGCCAAGGAACTCGTGCTCAAGACCAGCGGCCTGACCGACGCCTACCTGCGTCCCGTCGCCTGGCGCGGTTCGGAGATGATGGGCGTCTCGGCCCAGAACAACACCATCCACCTCGCCGTCGCCGCGTGGGAATGGCCGAGCTATTTCGATCCCGAGACCAAGATGAAGGGCATCCGCCTCGACATGGCCGATTATCGCCGGCCCGATCCGCGGACCATCCCCTCCGCCTCGAAGGCGGCGGGCCTCTACATGATCTGCACGATCTCGAAGCACCGGGCCGAGAACAAGGGCTATGCCGACGCCCTGATGCTCGATTGGGAGGATTACGTCGCCGAATGCACCGGTGCGAACATCTTCTTCATCAAGGACTGCGTGGTCCACACCCCGCTCGCCGACCGCTTCCTCAACGGCATCACCCGCCAGACCGTCATCGACCTCGCCCACCGGCGTGGCTTCGAGGTGATCGAACGGCGGATCAAGCCCGAGGAGATGGAGGGCTTCTCCGAGTGCTTCATCACCGGCTCGGCTGCCGAAGTGACACCGGTCTCCGAAATCGGTCCCTACCGCTTCACCCCGGCCGCCATGACCAAGACGCTCATGGACGATTACACCGCCGAGGTTCAGCCGAAGGCGGTGGCGGCGTAATTCGGACCGCACTTCGCGGGGCCACGTCGCGGGCGCTTGCCAGGACGAGGCGTGAACGACGCCTTGCCCTCGCTCACCGGGGATGCACATCGAGCTGGTTCTTCGTGAGGAGGCTTGCCGTCCATCACGCAAGTGGGCGCGATGGACAGTCCCGGTGTGGAAGCCTGCGGCTCCCAGACACCTGCCTGCTCGGATTTTTCAGCGGACGATCCTAACCGAAATCGAACATCCAAGCAGATTTCCTCATCCTGAGGTGCCCGCGTCAGCGGGCCTCGAAGGAGGCCTCCAGTGGTCGCGCGATCCCTGGAAGGCTCCTTCGAGGCCGCTACGCGGCACCTCAGCAGGATGAGGCGAAGCCCTGGAAAAACAGCCCGGACAGGCCCTAAGCCGCGTCGCCGTATCGTGCCAGGTCTTCCGGCCTCGGGACCTGTCCGCTGCGGTTCTTCACGGCCGGACGATCGGCGACCTTGCCGCGCCAGTCGTGAAGGGCGGTGAGTTCCGGGGCGATCGGCAGGCCGACGATCTCGGCGAACATCAGCCCGGCGAACAAGGTGATGTCCGGCATCGAGAAGCCCTCTCCGGCGAGAAAGGGCTGCTTCGCCAGCAGATCGTTGAAATAGGGCATGTTGGCGACGGCATAGGCGCCGCGCCGCTGCCCCCATTCTTTGGCCCCGCTCCAATCCGGCATCCGCCATGGCCGCAGCGCGCCGCCGAGGCCGGGGGTGCCGTAATGGAAATAATCGTCGACGGCATCGATCAGCATCATCTCAGCGCGCCGCTGCATCATGTGGATGACGCCTTTGTCACGCGGTGTCGTACCCGTGAGGGTCGGATGGCCGTCCAGGTTATCGAGATATTCCGTGATCGCCGTGGATTCGGTGATGATCGTTCCGTCATCGAGTTCGAGGACCGGGACCTTCCCGATCGGGTTCATCGCCAGGAAACCAGGCTGCTTCTGCTCGGCGGCCATGAGGTCGATGCTGACGAACTCGATCCTTTCCTCCAGCCCCTTCTCGGCGAGGACGATGCGGATTAGTGCGGGATGGGGACCCGCCTCCCGGTCGTAGATTTTCATCGGCGCACTCTCTATCTGCCAGTTGGTAGATACACCATGCAGGTCGATGACGATACGTCAATGTCTACCTGCCAGTCGATAGAATTCAGGTGTAGAAGCGGAGGATGAGTGAGAGCACCCGGGAACTGATCCTGAACGCGGCAAGGCTGACCGCGCAGGCACGCGGCTATGGCGGCCTGAACTTCCGCGATCTCGCGGAGGAGGTGGGAATCAAGGCGGCGAGCATCCACTATTATTTCCCCGGCAAGGCTGCCCTGGGGGCGGCGGTGGCACGGCGTTACCGGGAAGATGCGTTCGCTGCCCTGGAGGCCCTATCGGACGCATGTCCGGATCCAGTCGCCTGTCTGCGGCGCTACCCCGACACGTTCCGCACGGCGCTCCAGAACGACAACCGAATGTGCCTCGGCAGCATGATGGCCGCCGAGCACGACGACCTGCCGGACGACGTGAAGGCGGAGGTGCGAGCTTTCGCCGAGGTGAACGTGGCCTGGATCGGCAGACAGCTGGCCGCCGCATCCCCGGTCACCGCCGAGACCGCCATGCCGAGAGCCTGGGCCATCTTCGCGGCCATCGCCGGCGCGCAACTTCTGGCGAGAGGCCGGTCGGATCTCTCCGTCTACGATGCGGCGATCGACACCTACCGTCAGGCGGGACTTCTGCCGGGCTAGCGGGGCACCAACGATATGGCCGCCGGTTGCCGGAACGAAGGATCATGGCGGAGTGAGGCTTACACCCCGCATCCTGGGGATGGTCAGGGTTCGGAACTCATCGGCGACCGCCTCGTTATGGAGAGAACAATTCATGAACGAGGTCGAGCGATGACGAAGAAGCAGGCGACGGACGAGAACGAGAACCCGAAGACGGCGGGTGGCGATGCATCGAACCGGATCAAGGATCCGAGCGAGTGGACCACGGGCGACGAGCCGATGACCGGCGCGCAGGCTTCCTATCTCAAGACCCTGTCGGAGGAGGCGAAATCACCCGACTCGTTCGAGCCGGATCTGGACAAGGCCGAGGCCTCCAAACGGATCGACGCGCTGCGTAAGGAATCCGGAAAAGCTTGATGGTCGGCAGCTCCGGTCGCGGGCTTGCGGCACGCGTTTTCGATAGGGCGAGACCCGATCCGTCTCGTCCTGCATAGTGATGTCTAGCGCGCCTTTGGCTCGGCCCTTCGGGGCCGGGCGACACCGGTGACGCGGAATGACGATGTGAGCGGTGAAAGCGCTGGGCCGTTGCTGCCGGATCGCGGGACATCGAACCGGGTGTCGAGCCCCTGGTCGCGTTGGTGGAGGGGCACGTACCCATTGGAAGTCCCACGGCGTTTCGCCGGTATTTGTTTAAACCGTCGGCAATGATTTTCGTCGTAGGAAGGCGGGCGCTGCTTCTTCAGGGATCGCCTCGCTCGATGACGATTTCTGAAAAAAACGGTGTGACATCTGCGGTCGCCAAGCCGATCGCGTCCTCGGCTGGCCCTTCGTCCCGTCTTTCACGAAGCGCTTCGCGGTTCGCCCGAGATACAAGCGGGACGTCCGCGATCGAATATGCGCTGATTGCCAGCGTGATCGTCCTGGGGATCGTCACGGCGCTGCTGAATTACACCAACCGGGTCCGCGAGCTTTACGAATCTGTCGCGCAGGCCTTCACCCGGAGTATTTAAGCGTTCGTGCCCCGCGCGTCTCGTGCGGCGCCGGCTTCAGCGCCGCGTCTGGCCGGGCCGGTTCGGCGTTGGGTTGTTGGCTTTCGACGAGCCCACGGACGCCATGCCGTCACGCCACAGGCTGTCGAACAGGCTCTGCATCGTCCTGGCGTTTTCCTGCTGAACCTCCAGCCCGGACTGAAACATCTGCTGCAACAGATCGAACGGGTTCAGCGCAGCACCTTGCTGCGCGCCGGCCGAGGCCTGACGGGATTCGGGCGTGGGGGAAGAATCCTGCGCCGGTCGAGCCGCCGGGAACAGGCGTGCGGGCGGCAGGCTCTTCTGTGCCGGAGCGGTACGAGCAGGGGCGGCGGCCTGCATCGGCGAAGACAGCATCGCACCGCTCGCTTTCATGAAGCCGTTCATCATCTCGGTCCAATAGGGATGGGTCGGGATGCCGAAGGGCGAGGGCGGGGGAGGCGCGGGCTGGGGAGCGGGCTGCCCTGGATTCATCATCACGTGGACGATCCCCGCCACGACCATGCCGGCCATGAGCGGCAGCATCTGCCGAAGGGCGGGCGTCGCCACGCCGCTCACCGCAGCCGCCTGTTGCAGGACGGCCTGGCTCAGATGCTGCGAGCCGAAGAGCTGGCGCATCATGGCATCCATCTGCGGCTTGGCCTGCGGGGCGGTGAGCGCGGCCGGGTCCATGAAGCTGAACATCTGGGTGAAGCCGGTGGGATCGGCGGCGGCGTTGCGCTGGAGGCCGAGCGTCAGGGCGGGCATCAGCGCTTCCATGGCCCGACGGGTCTGATCCGGCGACAATCCGAATTGCTGGCCGAAACCGTTGGGCCCCATGAAACCATTGGGGTCCATGCCGCCCTGCGCCTGCAAGAGATCGAACAGGTTGAACATGGCGGCAGCCTCTTGATCCCATCGCGGCCAGGCCGAATTGCTTCGGCCTGCTGTCGAGACGCGAACTCTGTCGCATCCCAGTCGTACTTACCAGCCCGAGATCATTCCCGTCCCGGCTCTAAACCAGTGCGTTCGGCCTCTCCGGGGCCGGAATATCGCCCCCGGAGGCATCCGCATCGGCCTTCGAGGCCAATTCGCGCGCGAAACCGGCACGTTGCTCGAGCTGCGTCACCGTCCGGAAGGCGAGGGCGATGCCGATCGCCCCGAAGGCGATGGAGCCGAACCCCACCCCGGCGATGATGCCCTCGGGGCCATAGAGATAGCCGCCGAGAAGCGCCGGGGGCACGGTTCCGATGGTGGCGCGGCCCCAATTGAGGAAGGTCGACAGGAAAGGAAAGCCGAGATTGTTGAACGAGGCGTTGGCGAGGAACAGCAGCCCGGTGAAGAACCACACGCCTCCGCTCACGAGGCAGAAGAAGACGAACAGGTCGGCGGCGGTGCCGGTCAGTTCGAACAGGCCCGTCAACGGTCCGCGAAAGGCGATCAGGGCGGCCCAGACCACCACGACATAGAGCGCTGTCACAAGTGCGCCGTTCTTCAGCACGCCGCGCATCCGGTCGAACCGCCCCGCTCCCCAATTCTGGCCGAGGATCGGCCCGATGGAGCCGGACATGGCGAAGAGGCCGCCGAAGGCCACCGGCGTCAGCCGGTCGATCACCACGTTGCCGGCCACCGCCACGGCGCCGAACTTGGCCAGCGCATGGGCGATGAAGGCGCTCGCCACCGAGGGGGCGAGATTGGTGAGCACGGCGGGCAGGGCGATCCGGAAGACGATGGGCGCGTCCGAGATCACATCCGCGACACTCGGCGTGGCGAGCATTCGGTGCTGGCGCACGCCCCAGAAGCCGACGAGGGCGAAGGTCGCCCGCGCCACGCAGGTGGTGATGGCGGCTCCGTCGATCCCCAGCCCCGCCGTGAAGATGAGCAGCGGATCGAGGCCGGCGGTGACGATGGCGCCGCCCAGCGTCACGTACATCGCCTGGCGCGCCGCCCCGACGGCGCGAAGCAGGCCCGAGAACATCATGCCCGGCCCCATGAGCAGGTTCGAGGGTAGGGCGATCCAGAGGAAGCGCTCGGCGACGGGCAGCGTCTCGGCGTCGGCGCCGATCCAGGACAGGATGGTCGGCAGGAAGGGCAGCATCGCGAGGACGAGGATGCCCGAGACGATGATGCCGTGGATCGAGGCGGAGGTGGCCAGCCGCCGCGCGCCCGCTTCGTCGCCCGCGCCGATGGCCCGCGAGACCAGGGCCCCGGCGGCGATCATCAGGCCGATATTGATGGCGATGGCGAAGAATTGGACGATGGTGGCGAAGCCCACCGCCGCCGTGAGCGTCGGGTCGCCGAGTTTCGAGACATAGATCAGCGAGAGCAGGTCGACGACGAAGATCGCCATCAGCCCGATCGAGCCCGTCCCGCTCATCACCACGACGTGCCGCAGGATCGATCCCGTGACGAAACGGCCCGTCTCCCGTCGGGCGGCGGGTTTCACCGCCGCCGCGCTCGTTTCAGGCATCCGCTGGCGTGTCCTGCAATGGGGAATCCTGGACTTGCAACGTGCGGGTCGCGGCTTCGCGCTGTTCCAGGCCGATAATATCTCTGGTCTCGGCGCTGAGGGCGCGCGACGGGCGCTGCGGACGGGTCAAGGGTTCGGGTTTGATCTCGGGGCTGCCGCCGATATAGCGTGTTTCCTCCGGAAGGGCGCCGGCCTGCTGCAGGACGAGGCGCGCCACGTCACGCTTGCGCACGTCCTGCGCCGTGGCGGCGGCGGCCTCGGCCGAGATGCCGAGCCCTTCCAGGGTCGCGCGGCCGAAGGCGATGGCCGATTCCACGGTCTCGCGAAGCTGATAATCCACGTCGCGGTTCATCAGCTCCACGGAATGCATCCGGTCGAAGGCGCGGACATAGGTGCGCACTCCGGTGAATTCCTCATGCACGATATCGACGATCTTCAGCGCCGCCTGGGGATCGTCGACACAGATGCAGAGCAGCTCGACCCGGCCGATTCCGGCCGCGCGCAGCACGTCGAGGCGCGTGCCGTCGCCGTAATAGATGCGGAACCCGAAGCGCGAGGCGGAACGGATCTGCTCCACGTCCTTGTCGATGACGGTGACGCTGATTCCCTCGGCCAGGAGCACCTGGGTCAGGATCTGTCCGAAACGGCCGAACCCGACCACGAGGACGCGGGCCTCCGTGCTCTCGATCTGGTCTGGTGCGTGCTCCACCGCGTCCGGCCGGTGGCGCGACAGGTAGCCGTCGAGGGCCTTGGCGGCGACGGGGCCGACCAGCATGGTCAGGGCGGCGAGCGCCACGGCGAACCGGGTGGAGGATTGGTCGATCAGCCCCAGTTCGGACCCGGCGGGAAGCAGCACGAAGGCGAACTCGCCCGCCGGCGCGAGGATCGCCGCGCCGCGCACCGCATCGAGCCAAGGCGAGCCGAACAGGCGGAACAGGCCGGCCACGATGGCGACCTTGAGCAGGATGGCCGCCGCCGTCGCGCCGAGCAGGGCGGGCCACGCGCTCTTCAGCAGGCCGCCGTCGATGGACATGCCCACGCTCATGAAGAACAGGCCGAGGAGCATGCCGCGGAACGGCTCGATATCGGCTTCGAGCTGATGTCGGAAGTTCGACTCCGCGAGAAGCACGCCGGCGAGGAAGGCGCCCATCGCCATGGACAGGCCGACATGCTCCATCAGCATCGCGGTGCCGAGGACCACAAGGAGGGCCGCCGCCGTCATGACCTCGCGCGCGCCGCTGGCCGCCAGCATGCTGAAGAACGGATTGAGGCCGTAGCGGCCCACCAGCACCACGGCCAGGATCGCCGCCCCGACGGTTCCCGTGGAGGCGAGCGCGTGTCCCAGCCACTCGTCGTTGCCGGTGCCGCCGCTGGAGGCGAGGAGCGGCATAAGGGCGAGGATGGCCACGACGGAGATGTCCTGGAACAGCAGCACCGCAAAGGCGCGTCCGCCATAGGGCGTGCCGAGATCGCCGCGCTCTTCCAAGAGCTGCAGGGCGACGGCGGTGGCCGACAGGGCAAGGGCGACGCCGATGACGAGGCTCGCGGCCAGGGTGAGCCCGAACAGGGCGCAGGCGCCGGCAAGCAAGATCGTGCAGAGGAGCAGCTGTGCCGCACCGAGCCCGAAAATGTCGCGCCGCATCGAAATCAGCCGGGAAATCTCGAGTTCGAGCCCGACGATGAAGAGAAGGAGGACGACGCCGAGTTCCGCGACGCTCGCGGCGGTCTCCGGCTCGGCGATGAGCGAAAAGCCGAAGGGGCCGATGATGACCCCGGCGACGAGATATCCGAGTACCGCGCTCTGCCCGATGAGACGGAAGATCGGCACGCCGATCACCGCCGCCGACAGGAAGGTCAGCACCGGCGGCAGGAAGCTCACATGGGTGGAGGCGCTCGCCATGTCGATCCGGTCTATGAGGAGTGGGGTCGCCCGCGGCCGGTGCCGCGAGCGCGTCGCCGTGCTCTCCTCTTAGACCAGGGGCATCGCCCCCGCCACGCCTGCATGTGGTGGATGGGCCGTGTCGCATCCACTACCGGTGCGCAGCGGCACGCGGTTCAGGCGAAGCGGCGCGTGACGTGTCAGGCGAAGCGGCGCGTGACCTGGCGGACGGCGCGATGGGCCAGGATCACCTTGGTGGCGTCCGAAGGCGAGGGCGCGTCGTAGGCGTCCAGGACGTCCCAGCGGGTGAGGCCGATATCGTTCAATTCGCGCTCGGAAAGGGAGCCGAGCTCCACGAGGCCGCGCTTGTCGGCGTCGTTGCGCGAGACCAGGGACGCGGCCTTGGAGAAGAGGTTGCCGATGAAGCGAGTGGCCCGGCCGACCTGTTCGGCTGCCGCGTCGCCCGGGGTCCAGTTGAGGGTGCTGTTCATGATCCTGAGTTCCAAATTCTCGACGCACAATCTTTGCGGCGAAGGTGATGGGAGTGATGTGCGCCCCCTCCGCCCTGAAAGACGTGCGATCGAGCACTTAGCCCAAATAGACTTGCGGTGCCTGCAGGTCTGGTAGAACCGGACCACGGATAAACCTCAATCACCAACCGAATGACCAGTTTGGCGGCATGCCGAATTCGAAGTCATGCTCAATAATGCACGTTCTGCCATCTTGATCAGATCTTAACGCTTTGGGTGCGGCGTGCTTCCCTTCTCTCGTCCTGGCGGACCAGCAGGAACTGGGAGGCGTCGGCCTCAACAGCGCCTGCATCCATCACGTCCTGCCGGATCAGGCCGATATCCTTCAATTCCCGATCGGTCATGACACTGAGCTTGCGCAGGACACGCCGGTTGATCGCTTGGCGCGACAACTCGGCGGCCAGTCCGGCGAACAGCCGGGCGGCGGCGAGCGAGACGCGCCGAGCGAGATCGCCCGTCCGCGTGGTGTTCCGCTGCTGCAGGATCGTCGTCATCGATGGGCCTTTCCTTCGCCGGCCTGCCGCGCGGGCCTGACGGCGTTTCGTCGGAGGGCAGGGATGGCCCCGTCCCGCTGGCGGAGACAGGGACAGTCCAGTACGCTTTGGCTGAATTGTCCGGGCGAAGGATCAGTACAGATGGCGGGATCGGCGCGGACCACGCTCACCCTGGTGGATACGGTGTCGTCCGCGATCATGGAGCGGATCGCCGGACGCCAGCTCATGCCCGGCGCGCGGCTGCCCTCGGTGCGGGCTTTCGCCGAATCCATGGGCGTGTCGAAATCCACCGTGGTCGAGGCCTATGAGCGCCTCGGCGCCGAAGGGGCCATCGTCGCGCGCCGGGGCTCGGGCTTCTATGTGGCGGGCAAGACCCGCCCGCTCTGCCTGAAGGAGATCGGGCCGCAGCTCGACCGCGCCGTGGATCCGCTCTGGATCACCCGGCAATCGATGCAATCCGGGCCGGACCTGCTGAAACCCGGTTCCGGCTGGCTGCCCTCGTCATGGATGCCCGAGGAGGCGATCCGGCGCGCCCTGCGCCACATTGCCCGCGACGCAGATTCGAACGTGATCTGCTATGACAAGCCCCTCGGCTTTCCGCCGTTGCGGAGCCAGATCGCCCGGCGTCTCGCCGAGAAGGGGATCGAGGCGGAGGCCGACCAGATCGTCCTGACGGATTCGGCGACCCAGGCCGTGGACCTGCTGTGCCGGTTCCTCCTCGACCCGGGCGACGCCGTGCTGGTCGATGACCCCTGCTACTTCAACTACCATGCGCTGCTGCGGGCGAACCGCGCGAAGGTCGTGGGCGTGCCCTTCACCCCCGCCGGGCCGGACGTCGCCGAGCTCGAGCGGCTGATCGTCGAGCACCGGCCCCGGTTCTACCTGACCAATTCCGCGCTCCATAACCCCACCGGCGCCACCCTGGCTCCCGTCGTGGCTCACCGCGTCCTCAAGCTCGCCGAGGCGCATGACATGCTCATCGTCGAGGACGACATCTTCGGAGATCTCGAAGCCGACCCGGCCCCGCGTCTGGCGGGGTTCGACGGGCTCGACCGGGTGATCGCGGTGGGCAGCTTCTCGAAGACCCTCTCGGCCTCGATCCGCTGCGGCTACATCGCCCTGCGCCCCGACTGGGTGGAGGGGCTGATCGACCTGAAGCTCGCCCTCAGCCTCGGCAACGGTCATCTCTCCGCGGCGCTGATGCACCGTCTCATCACCGACGGGGCCTATCGCCGCCACCTCGCGGAAATCCGCGAAAAACTCGCCCGCGCCATGGGCGAGACCGCACGGCGGCTGGAGCGCTGCGGCCTCACGCTCTGGACCGAGCCGCGCGGCGGCCTCTTCCTCTGGGCGCGCCTGCCGGACGGGCTCGATTCGGCCGACATCGCCCGCAACGCTCTGGCGCGGGACGTGGTCCTCGCCCCCGGCGCGGCCTTCAGCATCGGCGCAAGCGGGCGTGACTTCCTTCGCTTCAACGTGGCCCATTGCGCCGATCCGCGCCTGTTTCGCGTGCTGGAAGAGAGCATGGCGGCGGCCTGACGACTTTCTGGTGCGCCGCGCCAGGTGGAACCCCTGAGCCGAAGCGAAGCTTTGCTGGATAAGGGCGACGCCCAACACAAAGTCTCGGGAGGAACCATGTCGAAGTCGGAGCTGAAGCAGCCGCGTCCGCCGGAGCTGTTCTCCCCCTGGCGCACGGAGGCGCGCGCCAAGCTTCAGCAGGAGGCCCGCGACTTCGCCCGGGACGTGGTGCTGCCGCTCGCCGACGAACTCGACCGGCAGAAAGCCGAGATGCCGCGCTCGCTCATCGACCGGATGGCGGCCAAGGGCTGGTTCGGCATCACCATCCCGGCCGAGCATGGCGGGCTCGGCCTCGGCGTGTTCGAATATTGCCTCGTCTCCGAAGAACTGGCTCGCGCCTGGCTCTCCGTCGGCAGCATCCTTGCGCGGGGGCAGGGTCTCGGCACCCAGACCCTCGACGAGGAGCGCCGCCGCGCTCTCCTGCAGAGATCGGCCCGCGGCGAGTGGATCGGCGGCATCGCCTTGTCCGAGCCCACCGCCGGTTCCGATCTCGCCGGCGTCCAGACCCGCGCGGTGCGCGACGGGGACGACTGGGTTCTCACCGGGACCAAGCGCTGGGCCGGTTTCGCGCTCGCCGCCGATTTCATCGAAGTCCTGGCCCGCACCCGCGAGCCGGAGCCGGGCGAGCCGCGCTCGGCCGGGCTGGAACCGTTCCTCGTGGTCAAGAAGCCCGGCACCTTCCCCGAGGGCATGACGGGCCATGTCATCGACAAGATCGGCTATCACGGCTTCCTCACCTTCGAGCTCGAACTCGACGGCGTGCGCGTGCCCGAGGGCGACCGCCTCACCGGCCTTTACGGCGATGGCGGCGCGGATGCGGATTCCGGCGGCTTCGCCTCGGTGCAGCGTGGCCTCAACATCGCCCGCGTCCACACCGCCGCCCGCGCCGTCGGCGTCGCCCGCGCGGCGGTGGAGGATTGCCAGCTCTACCTGCAGGAGCGCCAGCAGTTCGGCCATCCGATCGGCGAGTTCCAGGCCCTGCGCTTCGCGCTGGCCGACATGTCGGCCGAGGTCGATCAGGCCCGCGCCTACTGGCAACAGGTGGCCCACCTTCTCGACGAGGGCGAGGCGGCCGAGAGCGAATCCGCCAAGGTGAAGCTGCTGGCCACCGAGATGGCGGTGCGCGTCACCAACCAGGCGATGCAGCTCCACGGCGGCAATGGCTACACCACCGAACGCCGGGTGGAACGCTACTGGCGCGACGCGCGGCTCACCACGATCTTCGAGGGAACCAGCGAGATCCAGCGGCGGATCATCAGCGACCGGATGCTGGGGCGCAGGTAAGTGACGCAAGGGAGGGACGCATCCGATCCTGCCCCGGTGTGCCCCCTCCGCCCTGACACCGCCGCGCATTTTACGCTATAGGAGGTTGACAGGGGCGGCCTCGCCTCGCCACATCCCGGCTATCATGAGCGATCCTCTTTCGAAGACCTTTCCCGACGGTTCGGCCAAGCCGCCGCTGGAGATCCTGCTCTGCGCACCGCGGGGGTTCTGCGCGGGCGTGGTTCGCGCCATCGACGTGGTGGAGCGGGCGCTGGCGATCTATGGACCTCCGGTCTATGTGCGTCACGAGATCGTCCACAACAAATACGTGGTCGAGAGTCTGAAGCGGAAGGGCGCGGTGTTCGTCCGTGAGCTCGACGAGGTGCCGGACGGCAACGCCCCGGTGATCTTCTCGGCCCACGGCGTCGCCAAGACGGTGCCGGCCAATGCCGACAATCGCGGGCTCGTCACCATCGACGCCACTTGCCCGCTGGTGACCAAGGTCCACCGCGAGGCCGAGATCCACCACAAGCGCGGCCGCCACGTCCTGCTGGTCGGCCATTCCGGCCATCCGGAAGTCGTCGGCACCATGGGCCAGCTGCCCAAGGGCTCGATCACCCTGGTGGAGGATCTGGAGCAGATCGCCGCCCTGGAGCCGGAGAATCGCGACAACCTCGCCTGGGTCACGCAGACGACCCTGTCGGTGGACGATACCCGTCACATCGTCGCCGCCCTGAAGCAGAAGTTCCCAACCATTACCGGGCCGCACAAGGACGACATCTGCTACGCCACCACCAACCGCCAGGAAGCGGTGAAGCAGGTGGCTCCGCTGGTGGATGCGGTGATCGTCGTCGGCTCCTCGAATTCCTCGAACTCGCAGCGCCTGCGCGAGGTCGCCGAGCGCGTCGGCTGCCCGATCACCCGCCTCGTGCTCCGCGCCGAGGAGATCGACTGGCCGGCCTTCGAGGGCATCCGTAAGCTCGGCCTCACCGCCGGCGCCTCGGCGCCCGAGGTGCTGGTGGAAGAGATCATCGACGCCTTCGCCGCCCGCTACGACGTCACCGTCGATACGGTCTCCACGGTGGTGGAGGACATGTCCTTCCCGCTGCCGCGCGAATTGCGCAGCGAAGCCGCCGAGTAACACGGCCGCATCGGCTCTCTATCCGGGGGCGCCTGCGGGCGCCCCTTCGCGTTTCCGCCCTCGAACCTCAGCGAAGCCCGTGGCCGTCTATACCGAGGTCTCCGACGAGGCGCTGACCGCCTTCCTCTCCGAATACGAGATCGGCACGCTCCTGTCCTACAAGGGCATCGCCGAGGGCGTCGAGAACACCAACTTCTTCCTGCACACCACGGCGGGCTCCTACATTCTCACCCTCTACGAGAAGAGGGTGAATGCCGGCGACCTGCCGTTCTTCCTCAACCTCATGCAGCACCTCGCCGCGCGCGGCCTCGCCTGCCCACAGCCGATCGCGCGGCGCGACGGCGTGGCGCTGGGCACGCTCTGCGGTCGTCCGGCGGTGATCGTGAGCTTCCTGGAGGGCGTGTCGGTTAAACGGCCGACCGCCGACCATTGCCGGGCGCTGGGCGTCGCCCTTGCGGGGCTGCATCGCGCCGGCAGCGATTTTGGCATGACCCGCGCCAACAACCTCTCCGTCGAGGCATGGCAGCCGCTGTTCGAGGCTGCCGGCCCAGCCGCCGACAGCGTGTCCGAGGGGCTGACGGAGCGCGTGCGCGGCGATCTCGCGGTGCTCCAGGCCGGCTGGCCGCGCGGCCTGCCCTCCGGCGTGATCCATGCCGACCTGTTCACCGACAACGTGTTCTTCATCGGCGACGACCTGTCGGGTCTGATCGACTTCTATTTCTCCTGTACCGACGCCTTCGCCTACGACCTCGCCATCTGCCTCAATGCCTGGTGCTTCGAGGCGGACGGCACGTTCTTTCCCGAGAAGGGCGAGGCGATGATCGCCGGCTACCAATCCGTCCGGCGCCTGCAGGACGACGAGGTCGCGGCGCTGCCGATCCTGTGTCGGGGCGCGGCCCTGCGCTTCATGCTGACCCGCCTGGTCGACTGGCTCAACGTGCCCCCCGGCGCCCTGGTCCAGCCGAAGGACCCGCTGGAATACGACCGCCGGCTGGTGTTCCACCGCGCGGCGACGCAGGCGCGGGATTACGGCTGGCGCGGATAGCGTCCGCGTAGAGGTGAGGCCAAGAAAAAGCCCCGGCCGTTTCCGGCCGGGGCAAGGTGGTCTCGTACCTTGAGGCCTAGAAGAAGCCGAGCTTCTTGGCCGAGTAGCTGACCAGCATGTTCTTGGTCTGCTGGTAATGGTCGAGCATCATCTTGTGGTTCTCACGGCCGATGCCGGACTGCTTGTAGCCGCCGAAGGCCGCATGGGCCGGATAGGCGTGGTAGCAATTGGTCCAGACGCGGCCGGCCTGGATGGCGCGGCCGAAGCGGTAGGCGCGGGTTCCGTCGCGGGTCCAGACGCCTGCGCCGAGGCCGTAGAGCGTGTCGTTGGCGATGGAGAGCGCGTCGGCATCGTCCTTGAAGGTCGTCACCGAGAGGACGGGGCCGAAGATCTCCTCCTGGAAGATGCGCATCTTGTTGTGGCCCTGGAACACGGTGGGCTTCACGTAGAAGCCTTCCGCCAGATCGCCTTCGAGGGTGTTGCGCTCGCCGCCGGTGAGGACCTTGGCGCCTTCCTGCTTGCCGATGTCGATGTAGCTCAGGATCTTCTCGAGCTGCTCGCCCGAAGCCTGGGCGCCGATCATCGTGGTCGGGTCGAGGGGCGAGCCCTGGACGATGGCCTCGACGCGCTTGATCGCCCGTTCCATGAAGCGGTCGTAGATCGATTCGTGCACCAGCGCGCGGCTTGGGCAGGTGCAGACCTCGCCCTGGTTGAGGGCGAACATGGTGAAGCCTTCGAGGGCCTTGTCGAAGAAGTCGTCATCCTCGTTGGCCACATCGGCGAAGAAGATGTTCGGCGACTTGCCGCCGAGTTCCAGCGTCACCGGGATGAGGTTCTGCGAGGCGTATTGCATGATCAGGCGGCCCGTCGTCGTCTCGCCGGTGAAGGCGATCTTGGCGATGCGGGGCGAGGAGGCGAGCGGCTTGCCGCATTCCAGGCCGAAGCCATTGACGATGTTGAGGGTGCCCGGCGGCAGCAGGTCGGCGATGAGCTCGGCGACCACGAGGATCGAGGCCGGGGTCTGCTCGGCGGGCTTTAGCACCACGCAATTACCGGCGGCGAGTGCGGGCGCCAGCTTCCACACCGCCATCAGGATCGGAAAGTTCCACGGGATGATCTGGCCGACGACGCCGAGCGGCTCGTGGAAATGGTAGGCGACGGTGTCGTGGTCGATCTCGGAAATCGAGCCTTCCTGGGCACGGACACAGCCCGCGAAGTAGCGGAAATGATCGATGGCCAGCGGGATGTCGGCGTTGGTCGTCTCGCGGATCGGCTTGCCGTTGTCCCAGGTCTCGGCGAGGGCGATCAGGTCGAGATTCTCCTCCATCCGGTCGGCGATGCGGTTGAGGATGAGGGCGCGCTCGCCCGGCGAGGTGCGGCCCCAAGCCTCCTTGGCGGCATGGGCCGCATCGAGGGCCTTCTCCACGTCCTGCGCGTCCGAACGGGCGACCTCGCAGATGACGCGGCCGGTGACCGGTGAGGTGTTCTCGAAATACCGGCCGGCGACGGGGGCGACCCACTGGCCGCCGATGAAGTTCTCGTAACGGGCCGAGAACGGCGCCTTGGTACCTGACGACAGGAATTCTGGCTTGTTCATGTGCGTTTCCTCCGTGTTGTTCTTGTGTACGCCAGCAGAAGCCGGGCGGATTGCCAAATCAAGATAGACTTTTGGCCTAACCGGCTCGGATCGACGGCATCGAGCGGGTCGGCGCGTGGTCCCGCTTCTGTGGCGGGGAGCTACGCGCTGAGGCAGTCTAGCCCCTCTGCGGCGGTCTGGCGATGCCGTGGGCGGGCGCGGAGACCTTCGAACTCGGGTCGATAGGGTTCGGCATGACAATGAGCGGGACGTGCCGTCATCCCGGGGCCGCGTAGCGGAGCCCGGGATCCAGATCCGCCACGAGTCTCTAGGACGGCTCGATCATGCGACCGACCCAGCGACGATGCTGGCATCCGTAGCGGTTCTGGATTCCGGGCCCGCCTTCGGCGACCCGGAATGACGGTCAGGGTGTCGGAACCGGCGTGAAAGTCCCCACAAACCGGACGGTATCAACCCGAGTTTGGGGTCAGGCAAGACACTCACCGTCCCGACGGCAGCCGGGTGAAGCGGCGGGCGGTGATCCGCCGGGCGATGGCCCGATCGATCCTGGGGCCTGCCCGTTCGATGCCGTCGCGGTGGATCATCACGCCCGTGGCGCGTCCGTCAGGTTCGATGTCGAAAGCCACGCGGATCGCGCCGTTCTCCGCCACGAAAGCCCTGTCGCTCTCGGCGACGAGGGTGATGCGGGACTCGGTCGATCCCTGACCGACCGCCTGTGCCGTGAGGCGGTCGCCGTCGCGGGTGACGCCCAGGACCGAGCGCGATCCGGTCCGGTAGAAGCCGACATAGCGGTCGAGAACGGTCTGGCTCACGTTGATCTCAGTGCGTGCCGGCTCGCCCAGATAGAGGGCCGCGAGTTGTCGCGAGAGGGCCTGGGCCGGCACGATCTCGGAATTGCCGAGCACCACGATGGTGAGGCCGAGTTCGGGGTAGGAATCCTTGATCGCGCTGAACCCGCTGATGAACCCGCCATGCGACCACAGGCGCTGCCCGTAGGCCGTGCCGATATACAAACCGAGGCCGTAGCCGTGGCCGTAATCCGTCACCATGGCCCGGCGCGACGCCTCCGACAGGAGACGGCCGGAGAACAGCGCCCTGTCCCAGGCGACGAGATCGTCGAGGGTCGAGGCCAGCATGCCGGCACCCGACGGGGCGCTGGCGGCCAGGGGCAGGGCGTGGCGCCATTCCCCCGAGACGCGGCGGTAACCGCTGGCGCGCCGGGGGAGGATGGCGCCGGGATCGGCGTCCCGGGTCGAGGCCAATCCGGCCGGCGCCAGGATTGCGTCGTTGAGGTAACGCGCGAAACTCTGGCCGGTGATCCGCTCGATCAGGCCGGCGAGGAGGATGTAGCCGGTATTGCTGTATTCGTGGCCGCTCCCCGGCGGAAACAGCAGGTCCTCGCGGTAGAGGAGGCCCACCGTCTCCATCGGCGAGCGCTCGATCCGCCCGAGTTGCGTCGCATAGCCCGGCAGGGCGGTGACGTTGGGCAGGCCGGAACTGTGGTTGAGCAGCATCCGGATCGTCATCGCAGCCCAGGCCTGCGGCAGTTCCGGCAGGTAGCGGATAGCGGGATCGTCGAGGGAGAGGGAACCGGCCTCGGCGAGTTTCAGGATCGCCGCCGCGGTGAACTGCTTCGTGATGGAGCCGATGCGGAACACCGTGTCCGGCGTGTTGGGGATCGCCCATTCGCGGTCGGCCATGCCGTAGGCGTGGCGGAACAGAGGGATGCCGTCCCGCGCCACGATCACGGCACCCGAGAAGACGCCGCCCTCCGCATGGGATTCCATCAAAGCGGCGGCCTTGCGTGAGAACGCCTCCGTTTCGCCGTAGATGGCCGCGCCGGGAGCCGGCTCCTGCGCGGTCGCCGCGCCGAGCAGCAGCAACAGGGCGCAAGCGCCGGCGAGAAAGCGTGAGAGCATAGGGCGCGGTGATCCGTCGGCTGCAATCCTGCCAAGGTTGCGCGGGAATGTGGCGTGGTTGCGCGGGAGCGCCACCCCCCGGTCGACATCGCCGTCATTCCCGCGAAACCGTGATCGGCCTGGGCGCCGAGATCACTGTTTCGCCCCGAAGCTCGGCAACATGGCCCGCCTTCGTGCCGACGGACGAAGCCATCCGTCACGGTCGGACCCGCTCCGCCGATGACGGCCCTTCCCCAACCATGCAACAGGAAGAGACATCCATGAGCCGCACCACTCGCGCCCTGCTGGCAGCGTCCCTCGCCTTTGGTACCTCCGCCCTGGTCTCGCAGGTCAGCTTCGCCCAGGCGCCGCAGAAGGCGCCGGCACCCGCCAAAGCCGCCCCAGCCCCCGCCGCTCCCGCTCAGGCCCCCGAGGCTGAGGAGCAGAAGGAGGTCGCCCTGACCCAGGCGCTGATCGACGGCCTCGTGGCCGCGCAGCCCGAACTGGCGAAACTCCCTGGCGGCAACGCGGACAAGCCTGATCCGAAGGTTCAGGCCCAGGCCGTGGCGATCGCGAAGAAGAACGGCTTTGCCAGCGTCGACGACCTGCAGGACGCGGCCGACAGCGTCGAGGCGGTGCTGGAAGGCATCGACCCCGAGACGAAGACCTATGTCGGCGTCGTGCCGCTGCTGAAGAAGCAGCTTACCGCCGTCGAGGCCGACAAGAAGATGAAGCCGAAGGACAAGGCCGCCGCGCTGAAGGACATCAACGAGGCGATCGCCGCCGGTGAGCCGAAGAAGCCGTCCGACGGCAACATCGCCCTCGTCACCCAGAACATCGACAAGCTCGGTCAGGTGGCGGGCGGCAGCCAGTAACGCCACTCGGCATGGCGGGCGACGATGCCGGGCAACCGGGATGCGATCGGGTGACCATCGTCGCCGCCGGTACGGAGCCTCGTCTCGAACGCGCATCCCAGCGAAGGGGCGCGCAACCGAAGGTCCGGCCGCGCACTTTCCACCATGACATCGCCGGCCTGGGAGCCGGCGATCGCAAAGAGGCTCAAGACGAGTGACTGTACCCTCGAGGCCGGTTCCGCCGAGCGATCAGCCGGGATCGGCACGGGCTCTCCCGCCCGTCGGACCGGTCTGGAACGGTCCGGGCTTCGGCGAATTCGTCGGCATCGTCGCCCTGATGATGGCGGTGACCGCCATCTCCATCGACAACCTGCTGCCGGCTTTTCCGGCGATCCAGGCGCGGTTCTCGGTCGCGGATCCGAACGCGCTGCAGCTTCTCGTCTATGTCTATATGATCGGGTTCGGCGTAGCCCAGATCGTCTACGGGCCGGTCTCGGATGCGCTGGGGCGTCGGCGGGTGCTGCTCGGCAGCCTTGCGGTCTACGGGGCGGGCACGGCGCTCGCCATGGTCGCGCCGTCCTTCGAGTGGTTGCTGGCCGCCCGCGTCATCCAGGGGATCGGGGCGGCGGGCGGGCGTGTCCTCTCCACCGCCATCGTCCGCGACCGTTATTCGGGGCGCGAAATGGCCAGCGTCATGTCGCTGATCATGATGGTGTTCCTCATCGTGCCGATGATCGCGCCCGCCATCGGCGGGGCGATGCTGCTGCTCGGCTCCTGGCACTACGTCTTCGTCTCCATGCTGGCCCTGGCCGGCATCCTCACCCTCTGGTTCTCCTGGCGCATGCCGGAGACGCTGCACGCGGAATACCGCCGTCCGCTCTCCCTGCGCTCCATCGCTCAGGCGGTCTCCCTGACCTTCCGCACCCGCGTGGCGGTCGGCTACGCCACCGCCCTCGGGCTGCTGACCGGCTGCATCATGGGCTATGTCGGCTCGGCCCAGCAGGTCTTCGATACCGGGCTCTACCAGCTCGGCGCGCTGTTCCCGCTCGCCTTCGCCCTCGTGGCCGGGGCCATGGGGGCGGCGACGCTCGTCAATGCCCGCCTGGTGCGGCGGCTCGGGATGCGGCCGCTCTCGCATGTGGGCCTCACCCTGTTCGTGGCGGTGGCGCTGGCCCAGGTGGCAATCGGTCTCGCCTATGCCGGGCATCCGCCGCTGTGGCTGTTCCTGACGGTGCTCGCCTGCAACCAGTTCATGATCAGCTTCGCCATGCCGAACTTCAACGCGCTGGCCCTGCAGCCCCTCGGCGAGATCGCCGGCACGGCCTCGTCCTTCCTCGGCTTCTACACGACGATCCTCGGCGCTTTCTGCGGTTTCGTCATCGGTCAGGCCTTCGACGGCACCGTGCTTCCCCTCGGCATCGGCTATGCCGGACTCGGAGGCTCGGCGCTTCTCGTCGTCGCCTGGACCGAGCGCGGGCGGTTGTTCCGGGGAGGGGTGTCGGGGTGAGAATCGCGCCGGTTCGACGGCGACCATAAGTTGAACTTCGAGTCTGCCACGCTTATCGTTGATGGAAAAGCGGGCGATCCGATGAAGCCATCTATGATCGAGCAGACGAAGCTGCTCGCCAACGCGTTGGACCGGGCCTCGACGGCGTGCTTTACGGTCGGGATCGCCACGCCGGTCGCGGGCTTCCTGTACAATGTAGGAAATTTTCGAGCCCTGTCTGGGCCGTTCGAGATGATCGGCGGCGTCCTCGTTTGGATTCTCGGCGCCGGAGGCCTACATCTGGCTGCACGCCGTGTCCTGAAAGGGCTCGATCAATGAGCACCTCCTACGCGATCGCCTTCGTCTTCACGCCGTTACTCGCCGTCGGCGTCGGCTGGCTCGCAGTTCTGCTGCATGAGCGCTCGCTGGCGAAGGCGGAGCGTCGCTCCCCGGGCGAGTGAGCGCCGGCTCCAAGCTTTAACGCCGTCTTCAGCCGGTTTCGTCGGGGGGAGCGGCGCGTCGGCGAAATGTCCTTCGCCGCATAGGGGATACCTGATAGCGATGATCGGGCGATGACCGGTCCTAGACCATGACCTCCGGTAGACAGGGAGCGGCGGCGATGCCGACAAGTGCCGACCTCGGCCCCAGGATCGAGAGCTACGTTTCAACACTCGTGGAGAACGGGCGCTTCCAATCCCGTAGCGACGTGTTGCGCGAGGGCGTGCGCCTCTTGGAGGAGCGGGAGAATCGACTGGCGGCGCTCGACGCTGCCATCGAGCGCGGACTTGCCGATGCCGATGAAGGCCGGCTCAACCCGGCAAGCGAAGTCGCCGCGCGTCTGGCGACACGGTACGGCAACCGGTCGACCGTCACCGAGGCATGATCGTCGTCTTCGCCGAACCCGCCGAAGCGGATCTGGAACGGATCGGCGATTACATTTCCAGCGACAATCCGGGTCGCGCCGCCGCTTTCGTCCAGGCGTCGATCGCCTGTTGCGAACGTCTGGCCGATGCGCCTCTCGGTTTCCCCGTTGTGCGGCGATACGAGCGCAGGGGCATCTGGGTCCGGACGTATGGAAACTATCTCATCTTCTATCGTGTCGGTGCCGCGACGATCGACATCGTCCACATCCTGCATGGCGCCCAGGATTACGGGCCGATCTTGTTCCCCTCTCCATAGCCATGTCCGATTCGCCTGTTTCCCCAGGTGAATGAGCCCGGTTGACACCCCTTAACGCCGTCTTCAGCCGGTCTCGCGCATTCTCCCGATCTCGATGGGTCAGGGACGGAGTTCGCGCGTGTTCGGTCGGAGCCAGGACGGAATCCTCCTTGCGTCGCGCCTGTTGCTGGCGGCGGCGCTGCTGCCCACCGGCATCGCGCGTGCGCTCAACGTCTCGGGCTTCGCGCTGGCGCTGGCCGGGGCCGGGATGCCGTCTCCCAATGCCGTCGCCACGGCGGCCGTGGTGGTCCAGGTCTTCGGGCCGTTGGCGCTGATCCTCGGCGTCCTGCCGCGTATCACCGGTTTCGCCCTGGCGGGGTTCGCCGTCGCGATGGCGGTGCTGCTGCACGGGTTCTGGGCCTATTCCGGTGCCTCGGCGATGACCGAGCGCACTCTGTTCCTCGCCGATCTCGGCCTCGCCGGCGGCTTCCTCATCTACGCCCTCACCGGTCCGGGGGCTTGGAGCTGGCAGGGGTGGCGCCAATCCAGCCGCGAGGCCCCCGTGCGCGCGCCTGCCCGGCCGCAATCCGCCAACGCCAATGCGAAATCCGCGAAGGGACCGAAGCGCAGCCCCGCCCGGCCGTCGAGCCGCGCGGCGGCTTAAACGCCCTTCGACGCGAGGCGCTGACCCGACACCTCCGCGCCCGCATCCGGCTTCAGCCGCAGGAAGGCGAAGAGGGAAGCGCATGAGATCAGCGCGACGGTGAGGAAGGCGGGCGAGAAATCGCCGGCCTCGATGGTTGTGCGGCCATGCTGCGCGGCAGCCGTCTCCAGTGCCAGGGCTCCGATGGAGACGCCGAGGCTGAGCGACAATTGCTGCGCCACGCTCGCCAGGCTCGTCGCCGAACTCATCTCCCGCTTGTCGAGATCGGCATACGCGATGGCGTTGACGCAGGTGAATTGCAGCGACCTGACGCAGCCGCCGACCAGCAGGATGCCGATGATGAGCCAATGCGGCGTCTGCGCCGTGAACAGGCCGTTCACCGCGAGGAAGCAAGAGGCCACGACGGCGTTGAACAGCATCACCCGGCGGAACCCGTAGGCGCGCAGGATGCGCGGCCCGATGATCTTGATGAGGAGCGCGCCGGCCGCCGCGGCGAAGGTGAGAAGGCCCGATTGCAGCGGATCGAGGCCGAAGCCGATCTGCAGCATCAGCGGCAGCAGGAACGGGATCGCCCCGGTGCCGATGCGGAACAGGCTGCCACCGGTCACCGCCGCCCGGAAGGTCGGGTATTTCAGCAGATCGAGGCGGATCACGGGATGCTCGACCCGGCGGGAATGGGCGAGGTAGAGCGCGAGCAGGATCGCGCCGCCGCCGAGGCAGCCCCAGGATACGTAATCCGGCAGGAGATGGCGCCCGAGGGAGGCGAGGCCGAGCATCAAGGTGGCGAGGCCGGCTCCCGAGAGCAGGAAGCCGAGGACGTCGAGGGGTGGCCGGGACGGCTCGCGGATGTTCTCGAAATAGATCGTGGACAGGACGATTCCGGCCAAGCCGATCGGGATGTTGATGAAGAAAATCCAGCGCCAGTCGAGATAGGTGGTGATCAGCCCACCCAGCGGCGGCCCCATGATCGGGCCGATCAGGGCCGGAATCGTCAGGTAGGCGAGGGCGCTGACGAGTTCGCTCTTCGGCACCGCCCGAAGGATGACGAGACGGCCGACCGGCACCATCATCGCCCCGCCAATGCCCTGGAACGCGCGCGCGGCGACGAAGGCGCCGAGCGAATCGGACGCGGCGCAGGCCAGCGACCCCGCCATGAACACCACGAGGGCGGCGCGGAAGATCGTGCGCGCACCGTAGCGGTCGGCCATCCAGCCGCTGATCGGGATGAAGATCGCGAGGCTGACGAGATACGCCGTGAGCGCGAGCTTGAGGGCGATCGGATCCTCGTTGAGGCTGCGGGCGATGGCCGGCAGGGCCGTGGCGATCACCGTGGAATCGGTGTTCTCCATGAACAGGGCCGTTGCGACGACGAGGGGGACGATTTGGGATGGGCGCATGGGGATCGCGTAGGTAGCGCGGCTAAAGCCGCCCGGTTCCGTCACGGCGTCGAGGGGGGCGCAACTCGGCTCTCGAACGAACATGCACACAAATGATGGTCTCTGTGGATGAGGCGTGCGGTGTCGCACGTGGTGGACGACCGTGACCCACGAGCCACAGGTGCGGGCTTCAAGTCGTCAGGCCGGCATGGCCGGCTTTCGGGGGCGTCGATACGGCCTTAAGCTCAGCAACAATTCGGCTGTCTCGTATCACGTCGGTCGAGCGAGCCACCGCCGCCATTTTGCGCGAAAGATATTGAATGCCCTCGCGGTTCGAAACCTGTCGACGCTCGCCCCTCATCGGTGGGGCTCTGGGCCTGCTGCTCATGGTCGCCGGTTGCGGCACCGTCATTCTCAATGAAAGCGGGTCGCTCACCCGCTACGACCGCCTCAATGGAAGCACCGAAGTGGCGACCGGGGCGAAACTCTATGCAGATCAGGCAACCCTCGCGGCGACGCGGACGGTCCGCATCATCCCGGCGGCGTTTCCGGAATCGATCTCCGGCCCCGGTCTCAACAGCGTCGAGCGCCGCCTGATCGCCAACGCAGCCGACCGTGCGCTCTGCTACGAGTTGTCGCTGCGCTACGACGTGGTCTCCACCAAGAAGGCCGACCTCACGATCCGGTCCGCCGTCACCCGTGTCGAACTCACCAACGTCCCGGCCGCCGGCGCGACCATCGCCACCTCGGCGGGAATCACCGTCGCGTCCCAGCTCGGCGTCGGCTTCGCCACTGCTGTCGGCCGCGTGCCGATCCCGCGTATTCCCATCGGCCTCGGCAGCATCACCATCGAGGCTGAAGCCCTCGACAGCCGTCACCAGCAGCGGGCGGCGATGATCTGGGGTGGCGGCGCCAACGCCTTCACCAACCAGGCCCGCTTCTCGGCGGCCGGGGACGCCTACGATCTGGCGGGTGAATTCGGCCAGGATTTCGGCACGCTCCTCGTGACCGGACGCGACCCGTTCAAGGAGCCGCTGTCTATCCCGAGCTGGAATCGCATCCGCATCACCACCCTCGGCGAGGCTCCGCTCGATCCGGATTGCGAGCAGTTCGGCCGCGCGCCCGGTATCGACGGTATGGTCGGCGACTATATCGGCCTGCCGCCGGAATGGACCGACAAGGGCCCCCGCGACCCGATCAACTGAGTTTTCCATTGCGATGCCGCGATCCTGCCTTTGCGCAGGGTCCGGCCCCATGATACTGCGCCGTGCCAACGCATTCGGCGCCGACAGCTGTTTCCAGCCCGGCGCCTCTCACCGTTTCGGGAGTTGGCACATGGCTCGTATCACCGCGGATTCCATCATCGAGGGCCTGACCTTCGACGACGTGCTTCTCCGCCCCGCCGCATCCTCGGTGATGCCCACCGAGGTCAGCATCGCGTCGCGGCTGACCCGCTCGATCCACCTCAACATGCCGATCCTGGCCTCGGCCATGGACACCGTCACCGAGGCGCCCATGGCCATCGCCATGGCCCAGAACGGCGGCATGGGCGTGATCCACCGCAATCTCGAGCCGGCCGAGCAGGCCGAGCAGGTCCGCCTCGTCAAGAAGTACGAATCGGGCATGGTGCTCAACCCGATCACCATCCATCCCGACGAGACCCTGGCGGACGCGTTCTCGCTGATGAAGCAGAACCGCATCTCCGGCATTCCGGTGGTGGAGCGCGGCCCCAACGGCTCGCGCGGCAAGCTCGTCGGCATCCTCACCAACCGCGACGTGCGCTTCGCGACGAACCCCTCCGAGACCGTCGCCGAGCTGATGACCCGCGACCGGCTCATCACCGTGCGCGAGGGCGTGAACCAGGAGGAGGCCAAGCGCCTGCTTCACCAGTTCCGCATCGAGAAGCTCCTCGTGGTCGACGACCATTACCGCTGCATCGGCCTGATCACGGTGAAGGATATCGAGAAGCAGGTGGCCTATCCGGGCGCGGTGAAGGACGAGCAGGGCCGCCTCCGGGTCGCCGCCGCCACCACCACCGGCGATAACGGTTTCGAGCGGGCCGAGCGTCTCATCGATGCCGGCTGCGACGTGATCGTGGTCGACACCGCCCACGGGCATTCGATCAAGGTGCTCGACGCCGTGCGCCGGGTGAAGCAGCTCTCCAACACCGTGCAGATCGTGGCTGGCAACGTCGCTACTCGCGACGGAGCCCAGGCGCTGATCGATGCCGGCGCGGATGCGATCAAGGTCGGTATCGGCCCGGGTTCGATCTGCACTACCCGCATCGTGGCCGGCGTCGGCGTGCCCCAGCTCACCGCTCTGATGGAAGCGGTTGAGGCGGCCGACCGGGCCGACGTGCCGGTCATCGCCGATGGCGGAATCAAGTTCTCGGGCGATCTCGCCAAGGCGATCGCGGCCGGTGCTTCCGTGGCGATGCTGGGCTCGCTACTCGCCGGAACCGACGAGGCGCCGGGGGAGGTGTTCCTGCACCAGGGCCGCTCCTACAAGAGCTACCGGGGCATGGGCTCGGTGGGCGCCATGGCGCGCGGCTCGGCCGACCGCTACTTCCAGGCCGAGGTCAGCGACACCCACAAGCTGGTCCCTGAGGGGATCGAAGGTCAGGTGCCCTACAAGGGCCCGGTGGCGGCGGTGCTGCACCAGCTCGCCGGCGGCTTGCGTGCGGCCATGGGCTATGTCGGCGCGCCGACCATCCCCGAGTTCCAGGACAAGGCGCAGTTCGTCCGCATCACCAATGCGGGCCTGCGCGAGAGCCACGTCCATGACGTGACCATCACCCGCGAGAGCCCGAACTACCCCAGCCGCGCCTGACCGCGATACGCAGTCCGATCCGTCCCGTCGCCCGGCTTTGGCCGGTGCCGGCGCGGATCGGACTGGCACTCGGCCTCGATGGCGTGCTGATCGGGTCAGACGAGTGGCCGAGTGTCGCGCGCCTCATCCACCGACAGTCCAACCCGTTCGAACCGCCCGCCATCGTCCTCCCCTGCGACGGTCCGCTTGCCGCCCTCGGCCGGTGATGCGGACCAACAGGCTTCATCATGACCGTCCAGGCCATCCTCGCCCCCGTCTTCGCGCAGGTTCTGCTGATCTTCGTGCTGATGTTTTGGCTCGGCCGCGTGCGCCTGGCGGAAGTCAGGACCGGCTCGGTTAAGGCCGGCGAGGTCTCGATGGGCCAGCGCAACTGGCCGCCCCGCGCGCAGCAGGCAGCCAATGCGTTCTCGAACCAGTTCGAACTGCCGGTGCTGTTCTTCGCCCTGGTGCCGCTGGCCCTCTACACGAAGAAGGCCGATCTTCTCTTCGTGGTCCTGGCCTGGATCTTCGTCGCGTCCCGCGTCATTCATGCGGGCGTCTACGTCACCTCGAACCACGTCCCCTACCGTTTCCAGGCCTATACGCTCGGGGCGTTGGTGCTTCTGGTGATGTGGATCGTCTTCGCGGTGCGCGTCTTCCTCGCTCCGATCGGGGTCTGAGGTTCGGAATTTCCGTTCACGCCTGGAAAGTCGCCGCCCTCGTCCGGTAAAGAGGGAGACTTATCGAGGTTGAGGATCGTCCCATGCGCGTGCTCGTCGTCGGCGCCGGTGCAACCGGCGGATATTTCGGAGCGCGCCTCGTCGAGGCGGGCAAGGACGTCACCTTCCTCGTGCGGCCGGCCCGGGCCGAGGCTCTGGCCGCGTCGGGGCTCCGGGTGAAAAGCCCTGTGGGCGACGTCCACATCGCCGAACCGGCGACGCTCACGGCCGCCGATCTCGCGGCGGGGAAGGGCGGTGGCTTCGATCTCGTCCTCCTCAGCTGCAAGGCCTACGACCTCGACGCCGCCATCGCCGACGTGGCACCGGCCGTCGGTCCCACGACGCTTGTGCTGCCCGTCCTCAACGGCTTGCGCCATCTCGACATCCTCGACGCCGCTTTCGGGCCGGAGCGGGTTCTCGGCGGCTCCTGCGCCATCGCGGCGACGGTGACGGCGGATGGCGAGATCCGCATGATGAGCCCGCTCCATAGCCTCACCTATGGCGAGCGGGCCGGCGGCCGTTCCGAGCGGGTGGAGCGGATCGAAGCCTTGATGCAGGGCGTCGCGTTCCAGGCCCGTCTGAGCGAGGCGATGGTTCTCGAAATGTGGGAGAAGTGGACGTTCCTGGCGACGCTCGCCGGGGCGACCTGCCTGATGCGGGCGACGGTCGGCGACATCGTCGCCGCGCCGGGCGGTCTCGCCTTCATCGAGGCGCTGATGGAGGAATGTCGTGGGATCGCCGAGGATGCCGGCTATGCGCCACGGGACAAGGTGATGCGGAACACGCAGGCGACGCTGACCGCGCAGGGGTCGGCCTTCACCGCCTCGATGCTGCGTGACATCGAAAACCAGGCGCGGATCGAGGCCGATCACGTCATCGGCGATCTCATCTCCCGCGGGCGAGAGGGCGCGCACCCGATGCTCGACCGGGTCTACACGCATCTCAAGGCCTACGAGAACCGTCGCGCCCGTGAGGCGTCCTGAGCGGCGGCCCCGAAAGTCGGTCGCTCAGTAGCGCGGGGCCGGCGGCGGCGGGGGCGGGTTGCCGTATTCCAGCTGAGTTTTAGCATCGTAGGGGCGCTGGGGCGGAGGCGTCAGATCGACGGCGGGGGCGGTGGAGCAGGCGGCGACGCTCATGAGGACGATGCCCGCGAGGGTCAGGTGAATGATGGGCGACATGACGATTGCGAAGCTCCGTACGTTGATGCAGTGGGCTCTGGCGCAGCAAGGCCACGAGACAGATCCGCCACCCTGCCTGTCTGAGGGCTGATCTCGCCGGAAGCTCGGCTGTAATGTGTCCAACCCCGGCTCAAAGCGTGACCGTATCGCGGCGACGATCGACCGCGGTCACCCTTCCCTAACCTTGAGGATTTCGTCCTGACCCCTCCCGCCCGTCTCTCCGCCGCAATCGAAGTGCTCGCCGACATTGCCGGGCGACGCCGTCCGGCCGCGGATGCCCTCAAGGATTGGGGCCTCGCCCACCGTTTCGCCGGTTCCGGCGACCGCGCGGCCATCGCGAGCCTCGTCTACGACGCCCTGCGCCGCCGGGCTTCATCCGCCTGGATCATGGGGGACGAGGCCCCGCGCGCCATCCTCATCGGCATGCTGCGGCTGCAGCACGGACTCGCGGCGCCCACCATCGGCGAGCTGTTCTCCGGCGAGCGCTTCGCGCCCGATCCCCTGACCGATGCCGAGCGCACGGCCATCGCCGAGGGCACGCTCGCCGATGCTCCGGCCCATGTGGCCGGAGACGTCCCGGACTGGATCCTGCCTTCACTCAGCCACCTGTTCGGCGATGTCCTCCTCGATGAGTTGCGCGCGCTGGCCCGCCGCGCGCCCCTCGACATCCGGATCAACACACTCAAGCGCGACCGCGAGACGGCCCTGGCCGGGCTCGCCCATCTGGCGCCCGTCGTGACGCCGCATGCCCCGAATGGCCTGCGCATTCCCATCGGCGAGGATGGTCGAGGTCCCGCCCTGCATGTGGAGCCGGAATTCCTCGACGGCTGGTACGAGATCCAGGACGAGGGCTCCCAGATCGCCGGCGCCCTGACCGGCGCGCGCGCCGGCGAGACCGTGGTCGATCTCTGCGCGGGCGGCGGCGGCAAGACCCTCGCCCTCGCGGCCATGATGCGGAACGAGGGACGGCTCATCGCCACCGACGACGACCCGCGCCGGCTCGCCCCGATCCATGACCGGCTGCGCCGCTCCGGTGCCGAGGCCGAGATCCGCACCCCACGCGGCGGACGCGCGCGGGCCGATGTGCTCGGCGACCTCGACGGCACCGTGGACCGGGTGGTGGTCGACGCGCCCTGCACCGGCTCGGGGACATGGCGGCGCAACCCCGACGCCAAATGGCGGCTGCGCCCCGGTTCGCTGAGCGCCCGCGTCACGGACCAAGCCGAGGTGCTCGACCGGGCGTCGCGCCTGGTGCGGCCGGGCGGACGGATCACCTACATCACCTGCTCCCTGCTGCGGGAGGAGAACGACGGCGCCATCGATGGCATCCTCGCACGGGCGAATGGCGGGCTGACGATCCTGCCGGCCGAGCGGGTGGCTGCCGAGCATGCGCCGGGCCTCGCAGGGGTGGTGCGGTTCACCGAGCACGGCCTGCAGATGAGTCCGGCCCTCACGGGCACGGACGGCTTCTACGTCGCCACCTTGGAACGACGCGGCTGATGCGCCTCGACCGCCGGCCCTCCTTGCCGGGCGGCCGACGACACCGTCGCCATCGTGGCTTCCTCCGGGCGTGAAAGCCGCTGGAATGGCTCTGAGAGCGAGCCATTCCAGCGGCGCCTTCGCGCCACCGAGTCGATGGCGCGAAGGTCGGTGCTCAGAAGCAGCGGCGCGTACGCACCATCGTCACCCGGCCATACGGACCCCGACGCTTCGTCACGACCGTCCGGCAACGGGGGCCCCTGACGACGGTGCGCGAGACGACCCGCACCTGCTCGATCGCGGCGGCGGGAGCGGAAAGGGTCATGCCGGCGAGCGGCAGAGCCGATGCCGAGCCGATGCCGGCGAGGGTGATGGCTGCCAATCCGAAGAGGGTTGCTCTCATTGCGTAAGCTCCTGTCTGTTGGAAGGGCGGGATGAATCGCGCAGATTGTGTGAATCCTTTGTTAATTATCCCGCCTTCCGTCCGTCGCTAGGCAGGGCCACGCCTGATGCATGTGGGCGACGTGTCCCCTGCGGACGCTGCGCGTTGCACCATGGCGGGGCCTCGTCTAACTCCGATCCATGAATACCGACCACGACAAGATCCTCATCGTCGATTTCGGCAGCCAGGTGACCCAGCTCATCGCACGGCGCGTGCGTGAGGAGGGGGTCTATTGCGAGATCGTCCCCTTCACCAAGGCGGCTGAGGCCTTCGCCGAATCGAAGCCGAAGGGTGTGATCCTCTCCGGCGGCCCCGAATCGGTGACGACCGAGGCCTCGCCCCGCACGCCCCAGGTGGTGTTCGATTCGGGCGTGCCGGTCTTCGGCATCTGTTACGGCCAGCAGACCATGGCGGCCCAGCTCGGCGGCGAGGTCGAGGGCGGGCACCATGCCGAGTTCGGCCGCGCCGAGATCGAGATCATTTCGGACTGTCCCCTGTTCAAGGGCGTCTGGCATGTGGGCGAGCATTATCCGGTCTGGATGAGCCACGGCGACCGGGTGACCAAGCTCCCCGACGGTTTCACCACCGTCGCCCTGTCGAAGAACGCGCCCTTCGCGGCGGTGGCCGACGAGTCGCGCAACTACTACGCGGTCCAGTTCCACCCGGAGGTGGCCCATACCCCGCACGGCGCCCTGCTGATCCGCAACTTCGTGCGCGACATCGCCGGCTGCACCGGTGACTGGACCATGGGCGCCTACCGCGAGGAGGCCATCGCCAAGATCCGCGAGCAGGTCGGCAAGGAGCGGGTGATCTGCGGCCTGTCGGGCGGCGTCGATTCCTCAGTGGCGGCGGTGCTGATCCACGAGGCGATCGGCGACCAGCTCACCTGCGTCTTCGTCGATCACGGCCTGCTCCGCATGGGCGAGGCCGATGAGGTCGTGCGGCTGTTCCGCGACCATTACAACATCCCCCTGGTCCATGTTCAGGCGCAGGAGCTGTTCCTCGGCGAGCTCGAAGGCGTCAGCGACCCGGAGATCAAGCGCAAGACCATCGGCCGCCTGTTCATCGACGTGTTCGACGAGGAGGCGAAGAAGATCGGCGGCGCGGCGTTCCTCGCCCAGGGGACGCTCTACCCCGACGTGATCGAGAGCGTGTCCTTCACCGGCGGTCCCTCGGTGACGATCAAGAGCCACCACAATGTCGGCGGCCTGCCCGAGCGCATGAACATGCAACTCGTGGAGCCCCTGCGCGAGTTGTTCAAGGACGAGGTCCGGGTGCTCGGCAAGGAGCTCGGCCTGCCCGAGGCCTTCGTCGGCCGCCATCCCTTCCCCGGCCCCGGCCTCGCCATCCGCTGCCCCGGCACCATTACGGCCGAGAAGCTGGAGGCTTTGCGGAAAGCCGATGCGATCTATCTCGACGAGATCCGCAAGGCCGGCCTCTACGACACGATCTGGCAGGCCTTCGCGGTGATCCTGCCGGTGAAGACCGTGGGCGTGATGGGCGACGGCCGCACCTACGACCATGTCTGTGCTCTCCGCGCCGTCACCTCGGTCGACGGCATGACGGCGGATTTCTACCCCTTCGACATGGCCTTCCTCGGCCGCGTCGCCACCCGCATCATCAACGAGGTCAAGGGCATCAACCGGGTGACCTACGACATCACCTCGAAGCCGCCCGGCACGATCGAGTGGGAATGATTTCGGGCGTCGCGGACGTTGCGCCGGATCGCTCCACGACACGCTGATAGAGTGGGATAGAATTCGCCGTTCCGTACCCTTCGGGATCCCGGCGCCGCATCAGATCGATCCGCGCATAGGATTGAGGATTTCGACTCCGGCGAAATCCTTTTCGTTGTCGGTGACGACCACGCAGTCATTCGCACCGGCGATTGCGGCGATGATCATGTCGAGCCCGCTGCGCGGGTTGCCGGCCGCTTTCCCCGCCGCCATCAGCTGTGCCCAGATCAGGCCTGCTTTGTCGTCGAACGAGAGGATACGGCCCGTAAACAGCGCTTGGGGTCCTTCCGGTCCGGAGAACCATCTCTCGAGCGCCTCGCGCTTTTTCCCCTGTGGCTTCTCCAAAATCCCGCGGCGGATTTCAGCGACGGTCAATGACGCGATGAACAGGTCCTCATCGCGCTGAGTCGACATCCACGCCAGAAGTGAGTCCGACGGCTGCGGCTTGACGACGTTGCTGATGATGTTGGTGTCCAAGAGATAGCGCGTCACAAGTCGATCTTGCGTCCCTCTTCACGGGGGCGGGAAAGATCGAGTTCCGCAGTCACCAGCGGCGAACGCCGCAACGCAGCGAGGATGCCGCCTGGTTTGGGCGGAGCGCCAGCGATCGACTGGCTGACGGTCGCACGAAGCTCCGAGGCTTCGGGCGTGTCTTCGGACAGGCGTCTGGCGAGCGACCGGATGAGGTCGCGATCGGTATCTCGGCCGAGCACTTCGAAACGCGCGAGGCCACGCTCGCCAAGGCGAGAGCGATAATTCCGGATTGCGCGATTCTGCGAACTTCCCATGATCGGCTCCAGATGTATCCAGTAATATAGCCAGTGCGGCCGAGGGCAGCAAGGTTGCGTGGTCGGCAGAGGGGGCGGTCGGGGTCCATCGGACATCCGTCCGACTCGACACCGTGCGCCGGGGTGGCATCTCTTGCCGCCCCGTGAAGGCCCGCTTTCCCGTGAGTCCGTCTAAGATGGCCCGGTCTGTCGGCGCCGTCATCGTGCCGGAGTGGATGATGAGAGCATTGAAGCTGGTCTGGATTCTGTTGGCGTTCACCTATGCCGCGAGCGAGAGCAGGGCCGAGCCGGTCGCGGGTCCATCGTCTCCCGGGGGCGGGACCATACCGGGCGCCGTGGCGCTCGACGACATTCCCGTCTCGACCGTGCCCCTCGGCGGCTTTCCTTATTTCGCGCTGCCCGCGGGCTACCAGCCGGTGAACCCGCCAGAGTCCCGCGAATTCGGGCATTTTCCGTTCTGGACGGGCACCGCGCTCCACGACGTCGACGGCAAGGTTTTCCTGTCCCTCATCGGTGCCAAGGACGGTAAGACCTACTCGTCCTATGAGTTGAAGAAGAACATCGAGGCCGTGCTGACCCAGGCGGGCGGACGAAAGCTCACCGACAGCCAGATGCCCACCTCAGTGACCGATACCCTGCCGGAGGAGGTCAAGATGGGCATGTATGAAGGCCTCGGCAACGTCTACTCCGAACGGACGCAGACATGGGTGATCCGCCGTCCGGACCGGCAGATCTGGGTGCATTTCGTGCCCGGCAGCAACAACGCGAGCTGGACCATCCTCGAGACAAAGCCGTTCGCCCAGACCGCCTCCCTGCTGCCCGCCGAGCAGCTGAAGCAGGACATAGACAAGACCGGGCGGGCGGTGATCCATGTCAACTTCGCCACCGACAAGAGCGAGATCCTACCGGATTCCGTGGCTCAGATCGAAGCGGTGACGAGGCTGCTGAAGACGAATCCCGGTCTCAAGCTGGCGATCAACGGCTACACCGACGAGACCGGGTCCGCCGGGCACAACCAGTCGCTCTCCAATGGCCGCGCCAGGGCGGTCATGGCCAGGCTCATCGCGTCGGGCGTCGCGAAGGAGAGGCTGAGAGCCAAGGGCTTCGGGGCCGCCAGCCCGGTCGCCTCCAATGGCAGCGAGGAGGGCAGGGCAAAGAACCGGCGCGTGGAACTGGTGAAGTTCTGACACGGAGACGTGCGATGCCGCCGGGCCGGCAGGTTCGTCTCCAACGGCACGGTCTCGGTAACGAAGTCCGCCCCATGCCGGATAGGGGCCGGCCGTGATGACGATCCGCTTCCGCCTTACGGCCAGACCTTGAGCGCCAATGGTCTGCGGACGAGGTCGCGGTCCGAGGTCACCTGGCAGCCCTCCCGGCGCAGCGTCACGTAGGTGAGGAGGGCGGTGTCGCCCACATCGTCGAAGTTGCGGCCGGTCGCCTCTGGATCGAGAATCGACGGATAGGCGATGAGGTCGCCCTTGGCCGTGCAGGGATCGTCGTAGAGCGTGGCGCCGGCGAGGAGCAGGCGCGGCTGATCCCAGGTGAGGAGGTCGCGTGACGTCGTCCAGTAGAAACCGGATTGCGGAACCTTGGCGCCGGACGCGGCCATGAAGACGGCGATCCAGGCCCTCGTGCCGCGGTGGCGCACCACCGCGCCCACGGGCAGGCCGAACGGCTCCAACGGCTTGCACGGTTCGGTGAGCAGGGTCGGCTTGGTGTAGGGATCGGGGAAGGCGGCGGTGAAGCCGAGCCCGGTCCAGGCCCGCCAGCGCGTCGGATCGGACGACGTGTCGGTGCGGAACAGGCAGGCCCCGGCGGATTGCTCGCTGCCGCTGGAAGACCAGCCGGTGGTGGCGATGAGCACGTAGCGCCAGCGCCCGTCCGCCACGATGTTCGATGGATTGAAGAAGCCCCGCTGCCGGCCCTGGCCGACCTCCTGACGGAACGGCGCCCCCGCCACAATGACGGGCGGCTTGGCGCGGGTGAAGCTGCGGCCGCCATCGCCGGAGGAGGCGGCGACGATCGTGTTGTACCAGCACTCGATATAGACCTTCGAGCGGCAGCGGCCCTCGTGCTCGTTGGCCTGGTACTCGTGGTGGAGGAGGGCCGAGACGGCCTTGCCGTCGTCGGTCCATGTGGCCGTGATCCAGGAGCGGTCGTCATAGGCCGCCGGATCGGCCTTCTCGCCGGAATCGAGCACCACGGCGCAGTCGAGCTTCAACTGGTCGAGGCTCGGTCCGCGCAGGGCCCTGTTGCGGTAATGCATGCCGAACAGGGCGACGCCGCCCGCTGAGTCGCGGAAGGCTCGGGCGGAGGCGTCCGGCACGTCCGCCCCGTCGCAGGCATCACGGCCGGCCTTGAAGATCGTCGTCGGCGCTCCGACCAGGGTGAGGGCGGAAAGCGGCGGTTCGGACCGCGCCGCGACCTCTTGAGGAAGCAGGACGAGCAGGAGGAGCGCGAGAAGCCGCGTCATCGGATGAGCCTGGACATCCGCGCCGGTTTGGGTTTTGAACCGTTACAGTCTGCTTCACCCGGCCTGGCGCGGCTCCCGCGATCCACAGGCTCGATTCGAAGGCCCTTCATGCTCATCCTCATCCTCGGTCTCGTGCTTTTCCTCGGCACGCATGCCTTTTCCATGTTGAGGACGAAGCGCGCGGGCGTCATCGACGAGGTGGGCGAGAGCCGGTTCAAGCTCGGCTATACCGTGCTGTCGATCGTCGGCATCGTGCTCATCGCCTATGGTTTCGGACAATACCGCGCGGATGGCTACATCCAGGTCTGGAACCCGCCGGTCTGGACGCGCCATCTCGCGCTGCTGCTGACGCTCCTCGCCTTCATCGCTCTGGCCTCCGCCTACCTGCCCGGCCACATCCGGGCGCGGGCCAAGCACCCGATGCTGCTGGCGGTGAAGATCTGGGCGACGGCCCATCTCCTCGCCAATGGCGACCTCGGCTCGATCCTGCTGTTCGGTAGCTTCCTCGCCTGGGCGGTGATCGCCCGGATCAACGCCAAGCGCCGCGCCCTGTCGGCTGGCGCGGTGGCCGCCCAGCACGGCGCCGTCGCGGCTCCGGCCGGCTGGCGTAACGATGCGCTCGCGGTCGTTGTCGGCTTCGTCGTCTGGTTCGCCTTCGCCAGATATCTCCACCCGTTGCTCATCGGCGTGGCGGCCTGGCCGGGGCAGGCCTGAGACCGGCCGCACTCACCGCTCGCCGCTCTCCAAGCTATCCAGTCGCCAAGCCGGCTGCGCTGTGCTACGCGCCGGGCTTGGATTTTCCTCAAGGCCGTCGATCGTATCGCGGTCGGCGTGAGACGATATGGCCGAGAACAACGAGTTCATCCGCGAGGTCAACGAAGACTATCGCCGTGATCAGGTCGCCCGGATCTGGAAGCGCTACAGTGGTCTGATCATCGCTGTTGCGATTCTCGTCGTGGCCGGCGTCGGGGGCTATCGCTACTGGCAGCACGATCAGCGCGTTCGTGCGGAAGCGGCGTCGGAGAAGTTCGAGGCCGCCAATCGTCTCGCCAAGGATGGCAAGGGTACGGAGGCCGACAAGGCCTTTGAGGCGCTGGAAGCCGATGCACCGGGCGGCTACCGGATGCTGGCCCGGTTCCGCTCCGCCACCGAGACCACCAAGCGCGACGCCGCCGCCGGCGCGACCGAGTACGATGCGCTGGCCGCCGACACCAAGCTCAGCGATGGCCTGCGCGACCTCGCCCGCCTGCGCGCCGCCCTGATCCGCCTCGACCAGCAGAATCCCGATACCGCGCTCGCCAGTCTCCAGGGGCTCGCCGCCCCGACCGGCGCGTTCCGCCACACCGCTCGCGAAATGCTCGGACTCGTGGCGCTGAAGCGCGGCGAATACGATGCCGCCGGGCGCTGGTTCGACCAGATCGTCGCCGATCCGCAGACGCCGGCGAACCTGCGCCAGCGTATCGAGGTCTATGCTGCCCTCGTGGCCGGCGGTCCGGTCACGGTGACCGCGGCTCCCGCCTCCGAGCCGGCCGCACCCCCGCCCGTGACGCGCTGAGCCGAATTTCGGCACGACGCCTGCACGACGAATTTTCTCCGTACGACGACTGAATCGAGACCACCATGGACATGCCGACCGTCGCTATCGTCGGACGGCCGAATGTCGGCAAGTCGACCCTCTTCAACCGTCTGGTGGGCAAGAAGCTCGCCCTCGTGGACGATCGCCCCGGCGTGACCCGCGACCGGCGCGAGGGCGACGTCAACTTCGGCGGATTGGTGTTTCGCATCATCGATACGGCGGGCCTCGAACAGGCCGATGCCGATTCGCTGCTCGGCCGCATGCGCGCACAGACCGAAGCCGCGATCCTCGAAGCCGACGTCGTGCTGTTCGTCATCGATGCCCGTGCCGGCATCCTCCCCGCCGACCAGCCTTTCGCCGAACTGGTGCGCCGGGCCGGCTGCCCGGTGGTGCTCGTTGCCAACAAGGCCGAGGGCGGCACCGGTCTGTCCGGCGCCTACGAGGCGTTCTCCCTCGGGCTCGGCGACCCGATCCCGTTCTCGGCCGAACATGGCGAGGGTATCGGCGAGCTGCATGACGCGCTCACCGAGGCTCTGCCCAAGCTCGACGACGAGGAAGAGGGGTACGACGACGACCCGTCGAATCGCTCGCTGAAGGTCGCCATCGTCGGCCGCCCCAATGCCGGCAAGTCCACCCTCATCAACCGGATGCTCGGCGAAGAGCGCCTGCTCGTCGGGCCCGAGGCCGGCATCACGCGGGATTCGATCTCCCTCGACTGGGAATGGCGCGGCCGCCGCATCAAGCTCCACGATACCGCCGGCATGCGCCGCAAGGCCCGCATCGACGACAAGCTCGAAAAGCTCGCCGTGTCGGACGGCCTGCGCGCCGTGCGCTTTGCCGAGGTGGTGGTGGTGCTCCTCGATGCCACGATCCCGTTCGAGAAGCAGGACCTGACCATCATCGATCTCATCGAGAGCGAGGGCAGGGCCGTGGTCATCGGCCTCAACAAGTGGGATCTCGTGGCGGACCAGCCCGGCCTGCTGAAGAAGCTGCGGGAGGATTGCACCCGCCTGCTACCGCAGGTGCGCGGTGTCTCCGTAGTTCCATTGTCGGGGTTGGCCGGTGACGGCATCGACGCGCTGATGAAGGCCGTGACCGAGACATTCGAGGTCTGGAACCGCCGCGTCTCCACCTCCAAGATCAACGATTGGCTCAGCGCGGCGACCCAGCGCAACCCGCCGCCGGCGGTGGCCGGCCGCCGCATCAAGATCCGCTACGCCACCCAGGTGAAGAGCCGCCCGCCGCACTTCGCCCTGTTCGGCAACCAGCTCGACGGCCTGCCGAAATCCTACACGCGCTATCTCGTCAACAACCTGCGCGAGGCCTTCGACCTGCCCGGCGTGCCGATCCGGCTGTCCCTGCGCACCTCGAAGAACCCGTTCGACAAGGACAACAAGGGCTGAGCTTCACGACCCGCAGGTTGTTTCGCTCAGCCAGTCCACCACGTCGTCCAGTCCCTGGCGGTTGGTGCGGCCCTTCTCGCGCGCGGCCTCGAAAACGGCGATCTGGCGGTCGGCGCTGGTGCCCTTCGCCACGATGGTGCGGGCGCGCTCCACCTCCGCGCCGCAGCCGAGCGCGTCGGCATCCGCATCGATGAGGGCCAGCACCTTGTCGAGGGCGTCGGCGAAGGGGAGGGCATCCTCGCTGGTCTCGTCGATGATCTCGGCCTCGGTGCCGCTGCGCTGGGTGCGCCAGAGGTTTTCCTCGGCCAGGGCGAGAGAGACGCCGTCGAGATCGGCGTTGAGGTCCGGCTGGCGCACGACGCAGCGCACGAGGCAGCGGAAGAGTGCCGCCACGGTGAGAGCATCCTCGAGCCGGGTGCAGGAATCCGCCACGCGAAGCTCCAGCGTGGGAAACTTGATCGACGGACGAAGCGACCACCACAGGAAGCTGGCATCCTGGATCGAACCGGCCTTGGTCATGATCCGCAGATAGCGCTCATATGCCTCCTGACCGGAGAAGAGCTGCGGCAACCCCGTTCTGGGCAATTCACCGAATGCACTCAGGCGGTAGGCGGTGAGCCCCGTCGGCTTGCCCTGCCAGAACGGCGACGAGGCCGAGAGCGCGAAGAGCAGGGGCTGGAACGGCAGCAGCCGGTTCATCAGGTCGATCCGGGCCGCGGGATCGGGCACTTCCACATGGACATGCATGCCGCAGATCAGGCTGCGGCGGCCGGCGAGACCCACATCCTTGAGGATGCCGCGATAGCGCTCGCCCTTCGTCGGTAATTGCCGCGCCCAATCCGCCACCGGATGGGTGCCGGCGGCGAAGACCATAAGCTCGTGTTTCTTGGCCAGCCGGCCGAGGGCATCGCGCTGCCCGGCCAGGATCTCTCGCGCCTCGCTGAACTCCGTGGAGGGCGGTGTGCAGACCTCCACCTGACACTGCAGCATCTCGCGCCCGATCTCGGGCAGGCGCTCGCTCGCTTCGGTATGGAACGGCTTCACCGACCGCCGCGGCGTCCCTCGCGTCTCGGCATCGGCCAGGAAGTATTCCTCCTCGATGCCGAAACGGTAGCTATGCGCGGTCATGCCATCATCCTGCGAGCGACCTCCATCAACTCGTAGGGCGAAAGGTCGTTGCTCCTCAGCTTCGCAATGCGCCACCCACCAGCCAGGCCGGATCGAACCAGCGGTCGGCCTCGCCGTCATAGGGCAGGCGGGTGATGTCCCAGTTTTGGATGTACTTGGCGTAAACGTTCCAGACCGTGATGCCGCCGCCGACGAAGATGCGCCGGCCCGGATAGCGCTTGAGCACCTCTTCCGGGTCCTCGTGGCTGCGGATGACGTCGATGGTGCGGTCCTTGAAGGCGAAGTCCGGCACGGAGGCCACGGTCTTTGGCCCGGCGATCAGCACGTGCCCCATGGTCAGCGCGAAGAAGCGCGTCACGTCCTCGACGAAGAGCGGATCGGTGTTGCCCTCCCAGGGCAGGTGCCCGTTGAGGCCCAACTGGCCGCGCAGGCCGATGGCGCAGATGCAGCGAACGTCGATCATGATGGAAACCTCGATGAAGGCGGGTCACTCCCGCCACCGACCTCATCCTGAGGTGCCGCGAAGCGGCCTCGACGGAGGGCTCCAGACCGCACTGCGAGTCCTGGAGCCCTCCTTCGAGGCCTTCGCTTCGCTCCAGCACCTCAGGATGAGGTCGCGGGCAGGTTATGGGTGACAGAAAAGCTAAGCCGCCATCTGCGGCGTCAGCACCCGGTCGCTGGGGAAATCGTAGATCTTGCCCGATTGATCCCAATCCCGGCTCGCGAGACGCACGAAATGCGGTGCGAGGGCGTCTGGAGTCTTCAGTGTCGTCTCGTCCTCGCCCGGCATCGCCGCCTTGCGCATGGAGGTGCGGAGGGGGCCGGGATTAAGCAGCATGGCCTTGATCGGCGTGGTCTCGGTCTCCGCCGCGTAGGTGCGCACGAGGGCGTCGAGAGCGGCCTTCGAAACCGAGTACGGCCCCCAATAGGCCTTGCATTTCTGCGCGGCGCCGGAGGTGACAAAGATAGCGCGGCCCGCATCCGACCTCCGCAACAGCGGGTCGACGGAACGGAGCAAGCGCCAGTTGGCGGTGACGTTGATGTCCATCACCTGCGTCCAGGTCTTGGGCGTCACGTGGCCGAGGGGCGTCAGATTGCCGAGGATACCGGCATTGCCCACGACCACGTCGAGCTTCTGCCAGCGCTCGTAGATGCTCTGGCCGAGCCGGTCGATCGCGTCGAAATCGGTCAGGTCGAGGGGCACGAGCGTCGCGCTCGATCCCGCCTGCCGGATCGCGTCGTCCAATTCTTCCAGTGCCCCTTGCGTCCTGGCAACGGCGACAATGTGAGCCCCGGCCTCGGCCAAGGCCAGGGCCGCCGCCCGGCCGATGCCGCGCGAGCAGCCGGTGACGAGGGCGATGCGGCCGTCGAGGGGCTTCGTCATGGGTCGGATCAATCCGCTTCGGCGAGCATCGCGAGACGCTTCGGCCCGGCGATGGCGAGGTCGGTCAGGCCGGTCGGGTAGTCGCCCGTGAAGCAATGGTCGGTATATTGCGGGCAGGATTCATTCCGGCTCTCCTCACCCATGGCCTTGTAGAGGCCCTCGATGGAGAGGAAGGCAAGGGAATCCGCGCCGATGTAGCGGCGCATGCCTTCGAGGTCGTGGGTGGCGGCGAGCAGCTTCTCGCGCTCAGGCGTGTCGATGCCGTAGAAATCCGGATAGGTGATCGGCGGCGAGGCGATGCGGAAATGCACCTCCTTGGCACCGGCCTCGCGCATCATCCGCACGATCTTCACCGATGTGGTCCCGCGCACGAGGCTGTCGTCCACGAGGACGATGCGCTTGCCTTCCACCACGGCGCGGTTGGCCGAATGCTTCATCCGCACGCCGAGTTCACGCACCGACTGGGTCGGCTGGATGAAGGTGCGCCCGACATAGTGGTTGCGGATGATCCCCATCTCGAAGGGCAGGCCGGTCTCCTGCGCGAAGCCGAGGGCTGCCGGCACGCCGGAATCCGGCACCGGGATAACCACATCGGCGGCGGTGGCGGATTCGCGGGCCAGTTCGTGGCCGATATTCTTGCGGACGGAATAGACGCTCTTGCCGTTCACTACGGAATCCGGCCGGGCGAAGTAGATGTACTCGAAGATACAGGGGCGCATGGGCTGCGCCGGCGCGAACCGGATCGATTCGATGCCCTCCTCGGAGATGACGACGATCTCGCCGTTCTCCACGTCGCGGATGAACTTCGCACCGATGATGTCGAGCGCACAGGTTTCCGAGGCGAGGATGTAGCGTCCGTCGAGTTCGCCGATGACCAGCGGGCGGATGCCGAGGGGGTCGCGGGCGCCGATGAGCTTCTTGTTGGTGAGCGCGACGATGGCGTAGGCGCCCTGGACCTGCCGCAGGGCCTCGGTGAAGCGCTCGACGATGAGGGGCGCGCGGCTGCGGGCGGCGAGGTGCAGGATCACTTCCGTGTCGGAGGTCGACTGCGTGATCGCGCCGTCGCGGACGAGGTCGCGGCGGATGGAGAGGGCATTGGTGAGGTTGCCGTTATGGGCCACCGCGAGGCCGCCGCTGGCGAGTTCGGCGAAGAGCGGCTGGACGTTGCGGAGGATCGTGCCTCCGGTCGTCGAGTAGCGCACGTGGCCGATGGCGGCCGAGCCTTCGAGATGCTCGATGGTGGAGCGGTCGGAGAACGAATCGCCGACGAGGCCGGGCCGGCGTTCGGAATGGAAGATGTGCCCGTCGAAGGAGACGATGCCCGCCGCCTCCTGGCCCCGGTGCTGGAGGGCGTGGAGGCCGAGCGCCACGATGGCTGAGGCGTCCGGATGGCCGAAAATGCCGAAGACGCCGCACTCCTCGCGCAGCGTGTCCCCGTCCCGGTCCAGCCCATCCACCACGTCGACCGAATGGCGGGCGCTCGCGCTGCGTGCTGACATCTGGTTCTGCGATCCTAAGGTGGCCCGCCGCTGCCGGTTTCGGCACCGTCCACGGACCGGCTTGCATCCTGCGACCGTTTTATGACGACGGCCGCTTCCTGCAAGAAGCCGTCATTTAGTCGGCCTTGGTTCCGCAACCAAGCGGCTTGCCACGCAGATCAGACGCGCTGCGTGAGAAGGTCAGCGTCGTGCGGGCGACTCCGTCCGGCGTTGCGCGGGCGCCGTATCGCCCTCACCGGCCGGCTCGACCGGGTCCGCCGTGCCGTCGCCCTTGGACTTCTTGAACTGCTTCAGGAACCCTTCCGGGTTCTCCGGCAGCTGCGCCACCAGGGCGTCGCCCGATTTCTCGAGCATCGGGCGGCTGCGAGCCTGCGCCGCCCAATCAGGCATCTTGCCCTGAACCAGCCAGGCCAGGAACACCCAGCCGATCACGCAGATGAGGAAGCCGCGCCCAGCGCCGAAGACGAAGCCGAGGGACCGGTCGATCGCGCCGATGCGCGAATCGAGGATCATGTCGGAGACCTTCACCGTGATGATCGAGACGATGACGAGGGTGAGGAGGAAGATGGTGGCGATGGAGGCCACCAGCGCCACGGTGGCGTTGGAGACGTGCTGGCTCACCGTGGGCAGCAGCAGGGGATAGAGCTTCCACGCCACCGCGGCGGCGGCGACCCAGGCGACGATGGCGAGAACCTCGCGCGTCGCGCCGCGGACGGCGGCCAGAAGGGCCGAGATGACGACGATGCCGAGAACGGCCAGATCGAGAACGGAAAACGGCATTGATTGGTATGGTCGCACGGGGCAGAGGGGCTGACGATGGCCTGCTCGTGCGGCTCCCCCTCGCCGCCGCGCCTGTATATCGTGCGGAAACTCGGCCGTCACCCTCCGGTACGCCCTCCCTTCGCCGGCCTCACTCGTCGTCTTCGTATTCGTATCGCGCCGGGTTGCGCTCGGGCCGGCCGCGTTTGGGCGCGCCGCTGGCGATGCCGGCCACGAGATCCGCAATGTGGCGCAGGGCTTCCGTGGGTAGGGAATTGTCGCCGACCTCGTTGCGTCCCTGTGGCGTGACGGCTTTGGCGAAGCCGAGCTTCAACGCTTCCTTCAACCGCGACGGTGCCTGCGCCACCGGCCTGATCGCTCCCGAGAGACCGATCTCGCCGAAATAGACGGTCTCGCCCGGCAGGGCCGCGCCCGACAGCGATGAGACCAGGGCGGCTGCTACTGCGAGATCCGCCGCCGGCTCCGTGATGCGCAGGCCCCCTGCGACATTGAGATAGACGTCGTGGGTGCCGAGCCGGATGCCGCCATGAGCCTCCAGCACGGCGAGCACCATGGACAAGCGGTTGGGATCCCAGCCCACCACGGCGCGGCGCGGCGTGCCGAGGGAAGAGGGCGCCACCAGGGCCTGGATCTCCACCAGCAGGGGCCGCGTGCCCTCCATGCCGGCGAAGACCGCCGTGCCCGGTGCCGCATGGTCGCGTCCCGCGAGGAAGAGCGCCGAGGGGTTGGGCACCTCCGCGAGGCCCCGATCGGTCATCTCGAACACGCCGATCTCGTCGGTGGGGCCGAAGCGGTTCTTCACCGCCCGCAGAATACGGAAGTGATGGCCCTGGTCGCCCTCGAACGAGGCCACGGCATCGACCATGTGCTCCACCACGCGGGGCCCGGCGATCTGACCGTCCTTCGTCACATGGCCGACGAGGATCACCGCCGTCCCGGTGGTCTTGGCAAAGCGGATCAGCGATTGGGCCGAGGATCGGACCTGGGTCACCGTGCCGGGGGCGGATTCCACCGTCTCCGTCCACATGGTCTGGATCGAATCGATGATGGCGAGTGCCGGCGGGCGCCCCTGACTGAGGGTCTCGACGATATCTTCGACATTGGTTTCGGCGGCGAGATCCACCGACGCGCTCGACAAGCCGAGGCGCTCGGCCCGCAGGCGCACCTGCGCCACCGCCTCCTCGCCGGAGATGTAGACGACCCGTTCGCCGGTGCGCGCCATGGCGGCGGTGGCCTGCATCAGCAGGGTCGACTTGCCGATGCCGGGATCGCCGCCGAGCAGAATCACCGAGCCGCGCACGAAGCCGCCGCCGGTCACCCGGTCGAGTTCGCCGATGCCGGAGGGAATGCGCGGGGCCTCGCGGGCCTCGCCGGTGAGCCCTTCCAGAGGAAACACCCGCCCCCGCGCCCGGCTCGGCCGCGTCTTGACCGGCCCGGCCTGCGGACCGCTCGCGCCCGTTTCCTCGACGATCGTGTTCCAGCCGTTGCAGGCTTCGCAGCGCCCGCGCCAGCGATTGTAGACGGCGCCGCAGGATTGGCAGACGAAGGTCTGGTGGATCTTGGCCATGATCGCCTTTTGAGGAAGCACGGACGACAGTCTGCGGCCATCCAACCCGCGCCCTCATCCTGAGGTGACCGCGTCAGCGGGCCTCGAAGGAGAACTCCAGATGGCGCCGCCGGCCCTGGAGGTCTCCTTCGAGGCCTACGCTTCGCTTCAGCACCTCAGGATGAGGCGGTGGATTTGGAATCGCCGGATCAGTCGGTAGACTCTACATAACGACGAACATATCGTGAACCAAGGCTGGTCAGGATTTCGTAGCCGATGGTGCCGGCGGCGTGGCCTACACTGTCCACATCGAGGGAATCGCCGATGAGAACCGCCGGTTCGCCGCGACGGGCCTCAGGCGCATCGGTGACGTCGAGGATGATGAGGTCCATGGAGATCAGGCCGACGATGGGGCAGGGCACCCCGCCGACGAGGGCATGGCCGCGACCGCTCGCCGAGCGCGGATACCCGTCGGCATAGCCGATGGAGAGGGTGGCGAGCCGTCGCGGACCGGGAGCGGTCCAGCGGGAATTGTACCCGGCGCTCTCCCCCGTCTCCACGTCGCGGATCTGGGCGATCCGCGCTTCGAGGCGGACGACCGGCCGCATCGGGTTCGACCGCCACGGCATCGGGTTGCCGCCGAACAGGGCGTAGCCCGGCCGGAGCATGTCGTTCGCGATGCCTGCGCCGAGATAGCAACCGGAAGAATTGGCGAGCGAACCCGGAATGCCCGGAAAGGCGCGGCGTACCGTGTCGAAGTCCTCGCACTGGCGTCGGTTGATCGCCTCGTCCGGCCGTTCGGCGCTGACGAGATGGCTCATGAGCAGGTCGATCCCCGCCGCTGGGATGATCGGGTCTCCGGCGAGAGCCAGGGCTTCGGGGACTGTCAGGCCGAGGCGGTTCATACCCGTATCGATGTGAAGGGCCGCGGCGAGCGGTCTCCCCGCCTCTGCACCCAGCGCCACCCATTCCTCGAGTTCCTCGCGCGACCCGAGGACCGGGCGCAGGGTATGCGCGGCGAGGATGGGGCCGCTGCCGGGAGCCAGGCCGTTGAGGACGTAGATCGTGGCTTCCGGCAGGAGCGACCGCGCGATGATCGCCTCGCTCGCATGCGCGACGAAGAACGTCCGGCAGCCGGCCTGCCACAGGACCGGGGCAACCACGGCCAGACCGCAGCCATAGGCGTCGGCCTTCACCACGGCGGCGCAGGGGATGTGCGGGGCCTGCGCGCCGAGCCGGCGCCAGTTCTCGGCGATGGCCGCGAGGTCGATGGTGAGGCGGGCGCCGTGAATGGCGGCCTCCGGATGAGCGATCGACATTGCAGGATCTCGTTCGAGCGCGGTGATGGGGCAGTCTCCGCTGCCTGCAAATCTCATGTGAGGAAGCGGAGTCTACCGTCTCTCGCAGGGTGGACCATAGAGTCGACGGTCTCTGTAGCGCCCTTCGCTCCTCAGGGCGGCGCTAAAGGATTTACATCCGCTCTTTCAAGCGGGCCGCGTCCATCTCAGCCTTGTGGCGAGAGGTTAGGAGCGGGGGTGATTGGGGGCCCCTCGATTGGCTGAGGCTAGGGGACCGATCCCCGCCTCCAACTCCTCCCCACAAGAAGGAAGAGGGTCACCCTCACTCGGCGGTATGGAACCGATTACATGCGCTCCGGCATCCGGTCTTCGCTGGCCAGATCCGAGAAGCGCGTGATGTTGGCGTCGAACTGCAGCTCCACCGTGCCGGTGGGGCCGTGGCGCTGCTTGCCGAGGATGACTTCGGCCTTGCCGTGGACGCGGTTCATCTCCGCCTCCCAGGCGAAGAACTCCTCCGTGCCTTCGCGCGGCTTCTTGTTGTTGACGTAATATTCCTCGCGGAACACGAACATCACCACGTCGGCGTCCTGCTCGATCGAGCCCGATTCGCGAAGGTCGGAGAGCTGCGGGCGCTTGTCGTCGCGATTCTCCACCTGACGCGAGAGCTGCGACAGGCCGATGATCGGCACCGCGAGTTCCTTGGCCAGCGCCTTCATGCCGGTGGTGATCTCGGTCATCTCCTGCACGCGGTTGTCGCTGCGCTTACCCGAACCGGAGAGCAGCTGCAGATAGTCGATGATGAGGAGGTCGAGACCCTTCTGGCGCTTCAGGCGGCGGGCGCGGGCGGCGAGCTGCGCGATGGAGATGCCGCCGGTCTGGTCGATGTAGAACGGGATCGTCTGCATGTCCCGGGCGGCATCGGTGATCTTGTAGAAGTCCTCCGGCCGGATGTCGCCGCGGCGGATCTTGTAGGACGGCACGCCCGATTGCTCGGCGATGATGCGGGTCGCCAGCTGCTCGGCCGACATTTCGAGGGAGAAGAACCCGACGATGCCGCCGTTCTTGGTCTCGATCCGCCCGTCGGGCTGCTTCTCGCCCCGATAGGCCTTGGCGACGTTGAAGGCGATGTTGGTCACCAGCGAGGTCTTGCCCATGGCCGGGCGGCCGGCGAGGATGATCAAGTCGGAGGATTGCAGACCGCCCATCTTGGCGTCGAGATCCGACAGGCCGGTGGCGATGCCCGAGAGCTTGCCGTCGCGCTGGTAGGCCTTGGCGGCCATGTCCACGGCGGCGGTGAGCGCATCGGAAAATTTCTGGAAGCCGCCATCGTACTTGCCCGATTCGGCGAGCTCGTAGAGCCGGCGCTCGGTGCCCTCGATCTGGTCGCGGGGCGAGGATTCCACCGGTGCTTCGTAGGCACCGTTGACCAGATCCTCGCCGATGGTGATCAGCCGGCGGCGAATGGCGAGATCGTAGATGGTGCGGCCGTAATCACCCGCATTGATGACGGTGGTCGCCTCGGCCGCGAGGCGGGCGAGATACTGCATCACCGTCTGGCCGCCGAGATCGGCGTCACCGAGATAGGTCTTGAGCGTGATCGGGGTCGCGAGCTTGCCGACCTTGATCAGCGAGGCGGCGACCTCGAAGATCTTGCGGTGGACATCCTCCATGAAATGCTCGGGCAGGAGGAAGTCCGAGATCCGGTAATAGGCGTCGTTGTTGACGAGGATCGCGCCGAGCAGCGCCTGTTCCGCATCGATGTTGTGGGGCGCGACGCGGAACTCCTGCGTGACGCTCTGTAGGTTTGCCGTCAGGGCGTTGGGCAGGGCCATGGGCTGACTCGAGGCTCCGACTTCTTCGACACCGCGCGGCGATTCCGTCGCCGCATCATTCCGCTACCGCACGACCATGGCCCAGGCATGGTTAGCCGAACCTTAGCCGAATCGCGCGACGCGCCTTTCGCGCCGCCCCTCTCACCTCATCCTGAGGTGCCCGCTTCAGCGGGCCTCGAAGGAGGGCTCCAGAACCCACCGCGCGAACTGGAGGCCTCATTCGAGGCCTCCGCTGCGCTCCGGCACCTCAGGATGAGGTGATCGGACGGGACGGAGTGCGTGTGACCGAACACGAAAAACGCCTGCCACCCCTTTCGGGATGACAGGCGCTATGCTGGAACAAATCGGGAACCAGTCAACCCCTTCGGGCGACGATCCCCGTTCTCCACCGCTCTCGCGGGGATGCTTACTCGCGGTCGTCACCGGCCTCGGCGAGAGCGGCGCCGACTTCGAGGCCGAGGTCGTCGAGGTTGAACGCCTCACGCTCGGTGGTCGATTCGCCGCGGGCCTGACGCTCGGCCTCTTCGGGCGAACGGGCGACGTTGACGGTGACGGTCACCTCGACCTCGGGGTGCAGCACCACCGGCACGTTGTGCAGGCCCAGCGTCTTGATCGGCTGGTTGAGGGCGAACTGATCGCGGCCGACGGTGAAGCCCTCGGCGGTGACGACTTCGGCGAGATCGCGGGTGGAGACCGAACCGTAGAGCACGCCGGTCTCGCCCGACTGACGGATCAGCACGAAGCTCTTGCCCTCGAGGGTCTCGGCGACGGACTGGGCCTCGGTCTTGCGCTCCAGGTTGCGGGCTTCGAGCTGCGCGCGCTGGGTCTCGAAGTGCTTCTTGTTGCCGGCGGTGGCGCGCAGGGCCTTGCCGCGGGCGAGAAGGAAGTTGCGGGCGTAGCCCGGCTTCACGTTCACGGTCTCGCCCATCTGGCCGAGTTTGGCGACGCGCTCGAGGAGGATGACTTCCATGATCTTGGTCCTTGCTGGGGTGGGGTGTGTCGAGAGAGATCCGGCCGCGTGATGCGGGAGACGGGCCTCAGGTTCGTCCGGCGTCCTCCTTGGGACGGCGCCGGTTGAAGGCGGTGTCGGCGAGGCCGAACAGCGTCAGGGCGAAAAGGGCGACGCCCTGCGTGAAGAACAGGATCAGATAGAGCCCGAACAGGAGGGCCATGCGTCCGGGCCGGCCGCGGCTGCGGTCGTGGAAGGCGGCGAGGCCCTGCATGGCGAAGGCGGCGGTCAGCGCACCGATGAGGCAAACGCCGAGGACGCCTGGATAGCCCGGCACCAGGGCCAGCACGAAGGCCGCTCCCAGGATGCCGAGGACGGAGCGCGGCATCGCGGTTGAGGGGATGTCGGGCCAGGGCCGAGGCAGGCGGCCGGAAATGCGCACGATCCGGCCCGCGGCCCAGAGATAGAAGGTGAGCAGCACGGCAAGACCCTGGGTCGCCAGTCCGGGGGCGATCGTCGCCAGGGCATCCGCCACCGCGTTCTGCTGGTCGGTGCCGGGTTCGGCGGAGGGCGCCGTCTTCGTATCCGATTCCGCCTGGGTCGCGGGCGACTCTGTGGGCGTGGGACTCTCGGAGGTCGAGGGATTCCCCGTCGTCGAAGGGGTTCCTGCAGGTGCAGCGGCGGGGGGCGTCGCACGGGTCTTGCCCTGCATCGTCACCAGCGTGCGCGTCATCCCGCGCAACTGGGTCTGGAAGGTCTCGAAGTTCGGCGACGCGATGACCGCGATGGCGACGAAGGCGAGCCCGGCCGTGCCGGCGGTCCAGGCGAGAAGCCGCCCGGTCGGGTACCATTCCATGGTGCCGTCGGCATTCGGGCGGCCGAGCAGGGCGAGATAGGCCAGCCACCAGGCCGGCAGCGCCAGATAGGCGAGGAAGCCGAGGCCGAGGAAGGGCTGCAGGAAGGAGAGCGCGATGGCGCCCGTGATCGCAGCGACGAGGGCTGCCTTGTGGCTCCAGCCGAGGCCCACGATCAGGATCGGGAGCGGGGCGAGCAGATAGAGAACGATCGACAGCAAAGTGCCCTTCAGCAGGACGCCGAAGAGGAGTGCGGAGACGAGGCCCGCGCCGATGCCGATACCGAGAAACTGTGTCATCGATCCCGCTGTCCCGCTGTCCCGGAAAAGGGCAGGGTTAGAGGCGTTTCATTTCGCCCCAACGACGTCCGGCAGCGCGCATGCGGCCGATACGAATGCTTCCTCCGCCTAGTGGGGAGGGATCGAGGGTGGGAGTGGCGCCGCCAGCCTTCACAGGCCGAAGTCCACCCCCACCTCCAACTCCTCCCCACAAGGGGGAGGAGGGGACCTCGTGGAGAGGTCGAGGCTTACTTGATCACGTAGGGGAGGAAACCGAGGAAGCGGGCGCGCTTGATCGCCTGGGCGAGTTCACGCTGCTTCTTGGCCGACACCGCCGTGATGCGCGACGGCACGATCTTGCCGCGCTCGGAGACGTAGCGCGACAGGAGCTTGACGTCCTTGTAGTCGATCTTGGGAGCGTTCGCGCCCGAGAACGGGCAGGTCTTGCGACGACGGAAGAAAGGACGACGTCCGCCGCCCGCACCACCACCGCCACCAGCGGCAGGAGCCGCACCAGGTCCAGCACCGAAACCCATGGCTTAGTTCTCCCCGCCGAAGCTGCGCTCGGGACGGTCGCCGCGATCACCGCGGTCGCCACGATCCCGGTCGCCACCGAATCCACCACCACCGAAGCCTTCGTCGTCACGACGACGGCCGCGCTCACGATCCTTGCGGTCGTCGCGGTCGCGCTTCTGCATCATCGCCGACGGCTCGGACTCGAGCTCTTCGACGCGGACGGTCATGAAGCGCAGGACGTCCTCGGAGATCTGCATCTGGCGCTCCATCTCGGCGAGAGCCGCCGGGGGGGCGTCGACGTTGAGGAGCGTGAAATGCGCCTTGCGGTTCTTCTTGATGCGGTAGGCGAGGGACTTCACGCCCCACATCTCGATCTTCTCGACCTTGCCGCCATTGGCTTCGATGACGCCCTTGTAGGTCTCGACCATGGTCTCGACCTGCTGGGCCGTCACGTCCTGGCGCGCCAGGAAGACGTGTTCGTAGAGAGGCATAACGGGCCCTTCATAGCAAAAGGGGCCCGACGGCACGGATGTGCGGATGTCGATCGTCGGGCCGGTTCAACGCGTTTCACCCGGCGCCAAGCCCTTCGAGCCGTTTGAAGGCCCGAGCGGTTGATCGAAGGCGGAGACACGGGACGATGGAGCGAACTCCGCATGCCGGACAAGCCGGCACCGTCCGTTCAGCCCCCAGCCGGAGCGAACGCGAGCTGCGGCGCATAGACGAGTTCGGGCGGGATAGCAAGGATGACGGTAGACATGATCGCCCCGATCCCAGCGGCAAGGAAGCCCGCGAATCGATCCGCATCCGGTGATAGAGGAGCCGCCGGAACGCTCACGCCATGTTGGAGGATCGCCGATGTCAGCTATGAAACGAGCCGCGGCCCTCCTGCTCTGTCTCATTGCGTCCGGCCCGGCCATCGCCGACGAGCCCGTGCTGCAGACGGTCGATTACGCCAATACGCGCTATTCGAAGCTCGACCAGATCAATG